>NZ_JBIUAG010000001.1:68419-500661 GCF_044547355.1 Kutzneria sp. NPDC052558 | reverse complement strand
GCGCCGCGCTGGGGGTGGGTTTTTTCTCCCGCCCTCTTTGGTGTTTTTTTGGGTTTGTTTTCACCCCCCCCCCCCCGGGGGGGGGGGCCCCCCGGGGGGGGGGGGCCCCCCCCCCCCCCCCCCGACTGCCCCGAAGGGGGCAATACTGCTGCTCAGAGGGCCCGCAGGGCCTCCAGCGCCTTGTCCGCGTGCACGGCCATGCGCAGCTCGCTCTTGATCGAGGTGACCAACCGGCCGTCCGCGCCGATCACGAACGTCTGCCGCCGGGTCAGCAGCGGGCCGAACCTGCGCCGCACCCCGAACTGGGTCGCCACCACGCCGTCCGGGTCGGACAGCAGCGGATAGTCGAACGAGTTGATGGCCGAGAACTCGCGCTGCTTGCCCACGGCGTCGGGGGAGATGCCGATCCGCTGCGCGCCCACCGCCTCGAACTCCGCGCCCAGGTCCCGGAAGTGGCAGCTCTCGGCCGTGCAGCCGCCGGTCATCGCGGCCGGGTAGAAGAACAGCACCACCGGCCCCTTGGCCAGGAACTCGGACAGCCGCCGCGGCTCGCCGTGGTCGTCGAGCAGCTCGAAGTCCGCGACCTGGTCGCCGTTGTTCATCGGGTTCCCTCCCGTTTCGGCGGCAGCGGGAAGAACCCGCTGGTCCGCGCCACGTACTCGGCGAAGCCGGGGCGGTCCCGCATGGCCCGCTCGGTCAGCGCCTTGCCGGTGCCCCTGGTCAGGAACAAGGTCATGACCAACGGCGACAGCACGGTCAGCGCGCCGATCCAGTGCTGGCACGCCACCAGGTACAGACCCCACCAGACGCAGGCGTCGCCGAAGTAGTTGGGGTGCCGGGTGTAGCGCCACAGGCCACGGTCCATGATCTTGCCCTGGTTGGCCGGGTCGGCCTTGAACCGGGACAGCTGCCGGTCGCCGACCGACTCGAAGCCAAGGCCGACCAGCCACACGGCCACGCCCACCCAGGTCAGCACGCCGGTGGAGGTCTCGTACTGGGCCGCCTGCACGGGCCAGGAGACGAACCACATGATCACGCCCTGGAGCAGGTAGACCTTGCGGAAGGCGTACCAGTGCGGGTTGCCGGTGGCCCGGTCCATCAACGCCACGTAGCGCGGATCCTCGGGCCGGCGGCCGTTGCGGAGCTGGATGTGGACCGCCAGCCGCACACCCCAGAGCACCGTCATCGCGGTCACCAGCCAGCCCGAGCCGGACACGAGCAGCCCGACCACGGCGATCACCGCGAACCCCAGGCCCCAAATGGTGTCCACGCCGTCGTGCCGGCCGCGGGCGACGCCGACCCCGAGCCCGACCACCATCACCACCAGCACGGCGACGGCCGTGATGCCCAGGTTGACGAGCAGTCCGGCGAGGTTCACGCGACGACCTCCCGTGTCCGCGGCATGCCGCTCGTGCCGGCCGGTCCGGGCCGCACGGCCAGGATCTGGTCCACGCCCATCCGGTTCTCCTGGAACGCCAGCGCGCCGCCGGCGAAATACAGCCGCCACACCCGCAGCTGCCCCTCGCCGACCAGCGCGGTCAGCTCGTCGGCCCGCTTCTCCAGGGTCTGCGCCCAGGCGTCCACGGTCCACACGTAGTGCTCCCGCAGCGCGTGCACGTCCCGAACCTCGAGACCGGCCTGCTCCAGCAGGGCAATGGTCTCGCCGACCGGCCGCATGTGCATGTCGGGGGCGACGTAGCGCTCGATGAACGCGCCGCCGCCGGACGCCTTGGGCGCGGTCGCCACCCGGGACATCTGCTGGAGCAGCAGTCGGCCCTCGGGCTTGAGCAGCCGGAACAGCTGCGCCGCGTACGCCGGGTAGTTGCCCAGCCCGACGTGCTCGCCCATCTCGATGGTGCCGATGGCGTCGAAGCCGTCGTCGGGGATGTCGCGGTAGTCCTGCAACCGCACCTCCACCCGGTCGCCCAGGCCCCGCTCGGCGATCCGCGCCTGGATGAACTCGCGCTGCTGGGCCGCCAGGGTCACCCCGGTGGCGTGCACGCCGTAGTTGGCGGCGGCGTGCAGGATCAGCGATCCCCAGCCGCAGCCGACGTCCAGCAGCCGCATGCCGGGCCGCAGGTCCAGCTTCCGGCAGATCAGGTCCAGCTTGTCCCGCTGCGCGTCCTCGACGGTGTAGTCGGCCGCGTCGGAGGTCCAGTACCCGCAGGAGTACGCCATGTTCGGGTCGAGCAGGGCCTGGTAGAACTCGTTGGACAAGTCGTAGTGGTGGGCGATCGCCGCCCGGTCGCGGGACTTGGTGTGCTCGGTCCCCGACAGCCGGGCCTCCTCCGGCGGCGGCGCCGGCCGGGGGCCGAGCACGCCGAGCTTGATCGCCTGGTTGAGGGCGTGCAGGCGGTCGGCCAGCGAGAGCTTGACCTTGCCAAGGCCCTCCCGCCGGGCCAGGCCCCAGAAGCGGGCGAACCCGTCCCGGAGATCCCCCTCGACGTCGATGTCGCCGGAGACGTAGGCGCGGGCCAGCCCCAGCTCGTTCGGGTCCCACAGCAGGCGCCGCAGCGCCTGCCGGGAGTGGATGACCACCACCGGGGTGTCGGCCGGCCCGGCCTCGCTGCCGTCCCACGCCCGCAGCCGCACTGGCAGCTCCACGCCGAGGAACCGGCGCACCAGGCCGGCCAGAGTCTGGGCGATTGTCACATTGGCCCCTTCTGTCACGGCTGGTGTTCGCGGGGGACCGCCGACCCGGTTCGGATCAGGGCGTGACGAGGTGGTCGACCAGCAGGTTCAGCGCCGGCAGGGCGTCGGCCACGGCCGCCCGGGCCTGTGGCGGCAGCTTGTCCAGGGCGGCCGAGATGCGCCGCTCGTGGGCCTGCTGCCACTCCGAGAGCTGCTTGCGGCCGGCGTCGGTCAGCGACACCCGGGCCACCCGCCGGTCGGACGGGTCGCTGTCGCGGACCGCGAGCCCGCCCTCGACCAGCTGCTGGACCAGACCGCTGACGGTGTTGGGGGCCAGCCGCTGGAGCGAGGCCAGCTGGCCGATCTTGGCCGGGGCGTGGTCGGCCAGCGCCATCAGCAGCTCGACCTGGGCCATGGGCAGCGCTTCCCACGGATAGTCGGTCCGAATGCTGGTGCGCAGGGCGCGCCGCAGTCTCGTGACGACCTCGGTCAGGGTGCGGGCGTCGGAGACGCTCGACGGGGCCTCGTGCTCGGGCGTGACCTGCGACATCCCCCAAGCGTATCGAGGTGGTGACAACCCTCATATCTGTCGGTCCCCGATTATGTCGGAGACCGAGATAAAGTCGGGGTGTGTTGACCGCGCCCCTGCGCCGTCTCGGCGTCGAACCCGCCCGCCCCCGGTTCGTCGCCCGCTGGCCGCACGCGCACTGGCTGGCCGTGGCCTCGGTCTGCCTCGGCGCCTTCATGGGGCAGCTCGACGCCAGCATCGTCACCCTCACGTTTCCGGCGCTGAGCCGGCAGTTCGGCGAATCGCTGGCCGGGGTGCAGTGGGTGTCGCTGAGCTATCTGCTGACCCTGGTCGCGCTGCTGGTGCCGGTCGGCCGGCTGGCCGACGCGGTCGGCCGCAAGCTGGTCTACCTCTACGGCTTCGCCGTGTTCACGGCCGCGTCGGCCGCCTGCGGCTTCGCCGACTCGCTGCCGCTGCTGGTCGGTCTCCGGGTGGTGCAGGCCGTCGGCGCTGCCATGTTGCAGGCCAACAGCGTCGCCCTCGTGACGACGAGCTCGCCGCGCGGCTCGATGCGGGCGGCGCTCGGCGTGCAGGCCGCCGCGCAGGCGATCGGGCTGGCGCTGGGGCCGACGCTCGGCGGCGTGCTGGTCGCCGGGGCCGGCTGGCAGTGGGTTTTCTGGGTGAACGTCCCGATCGGACTGATCGCGATCGCCGCCGGCCGCTATTTGTTGCCGCGGACCCGCCAACGCGCCGGGACGCGTCAGATCGACTGGATCGGCGTCGCACTTTTGGGCACATCGTCGACCGCCCTGTTGCTCGCCCTTTCCGGTCTGTCCGGTTTGGACGCGCCGGTCTGGCTCGTGGTAATCCTTTTCATGTCGGCGGTCGGAGCCGGCGTCGGATTTGTGCTGCGGCAGCGGGCCGCGGCCGAGCCGATGATCGATCTGAATTTGTTGCGGGACCCGGCCGTCGCCGGCGGTCTGGTCGCCGCGATGCTCGGTTATCTGGTGTTGTTCGGGCCGCTCGTCCTAATACCGGTACTTGGCGGTTCCGTTGTTGCGGCCGGGCTGGTGCTGACCAGTCTGCCGGTCGGGTTCGCGCTGGCTGCGACGTTCGGCGGCAACCGCTGGCCGGATCGGCGCAGAGCCGTCGTGGGCGGCCTGACCTGCGCGGTTGTGCTGATTCCGTTATGTCTGCTGCCATTGACGGATCCGTTGCTGGCGATCTCGTTGGCCGTGCTGGGAATTGGTTTGGGCCTGTTCACACCGGCCAACAACGCCATCGTGATGGCGGCGATCCCGGCGGCCCGCTCGGGGGTCGGCGGCGGGTTGGTGAACATGGCTCGGGGCCTGGGGACCACGCTCGGTGTCGCCTCGGTGACGCTCGCATTGCACGGTGTGGGCCCGCGTGCGGCGTTCGTCGTGCTTATGGCCGTGGCCGTCGCATTGGCAGTTGTTTCCCGGAGACAGTCGGCTTGACGGGCGTAAGGAAACGCGGTCAACTACCGCATCCCAGTCAGACGTAGTGGAGGCAAAACGGATGCGCCCCGTTGTCGCCGCGGCCGGTTGTGCGCTCGTGCTTGTCGCCTCCGCCTGCGGCAGCGCCAGCAACACGGCCGCCACCGGAACCGCGACAAACCACACCAAGCCCAAGGTCGGCGTGATCCTGCCGGACACGACCACCTCAGCCCGTTGGGAGGACTCCGACAAACCCCTGCTCACATCCCAGCTCAGCTTCGCCGGCATCGAGCCCGACATCCAGAACGCCCAGGGCGACGAGAAGCGCTTCTCCTCGTTGGCCGACAAGATGATCGCCGAGAAGGTGAACGTCCTGATGATCGCTCCGCTGTCCTCGGACGGCGGCGTCGCGGTCGAGAAGAAGGCCAAGGCCGCCGGCATCCCGGTCATCGACTACGACCGGATCAGCCTCGGCGGCAGCGCCGAGTACTACGTCTCCTTCGACAACATCGCGGTCGGCCAGCTCCAGGCCGACGGCCTGCGCACCTGCCTGGGCAGCCGGGCCTCCGGGGCGTCGGTCATCGAGATCGAGGGCGCGTCCACCGACAACAACGCCACCCAGTTCCACGACGGCCACGAGCAGGTGCTCAAGCCCCTCTACGACTCGGGCAGCATGCACCTGCTGGCCAGCAAGTCCATCGACAACTGGTCGCCGGACCTGGCCGCCAGCACGTTCACCGGCCTGCTGGACGCCAACGGCGGGCACGTCGACGCGGTGCTGTCGGCCAACGACGGCATGGCGGCCAGCATCGAGGCCGTGCTCAAGCAGCGCAACCTCACCAACGTGCCGGTCACCGGGCAGGACGCCACCCTCGGCGGCCTGCAGGCGGTGCTGCGCGGCACCCAGTGCATGACCGTCTACAAGCCGATCGACATCGAGGCGGAGGCCGCCTCGCGGCTGGCCATCGCCCTGGCCACCGGTAGGCAGGGGGACGCGGACGACCTCGCCACGGGCAACACCAAGGACCCGAAGGCCAACCGCGACGTGAAGTCCGTCCTGCTGGGACCACAGTCCATCAGCCGGGCCGACGTGCAGGGCCTGGTGGCCAAGGGAGTCGTGCGCACGAGCGACCTGTGCAAGGGCGACATGGCCGGCTTCTGCACTAGCGCGGGCATTCCCGTCCAGTAGCCAACGCCCCCACTTCCGCCGGGCCACGTGAGTGGCTCAGGTCGCGTCCAGTGCGAAATGAGCCACTCACGTACGGCGGGGGTGCGGGGCGGTCGTGGATGGGGCCGGAGCCTCCCGTGAGCGCCAACCCGCTGCCGCCGCGGCCAAGCGCGACGATCTCCGCGGCGATGGACACCGCCGTCTCCTCCGGGGTGCTGGCCCCGAGATCGAGCCCGATCGGGGCCCGCAGCAAGGAGAGCTCCTGCTCGGTCAGGCCGATCTCCCGCAGCCGGGCCAGGCGCTGGCTGTTGGTGCGCCGGGAACCCAGCGCGCCGACGAAGGCCAGCGGCCGGCGCAGGGCGTCGGCCAGCAGCGGCACGTCGAACTTCTCATCGTGGGTGAGCACGCAGACCACCGTGCGCCGATCGGTTCCGGTGGCGGCCAGATAGCGATGCGGCCAGTCGACCACGACCTCGTCGGCGTCGGGAAACCGGTCGGTGGTGGCGAAAACCGGCCGGGCGTCGCACACCGTCACGTGATAGCCGAGGAACTTGCCGATGCGGGCCAGCGCGGCCGCGTAGTCGATGGCCCCGAACACCAGCATGCGCGGCGGCGGCGACCACGGCTCCACGAACAGCTCCAACCCGTCGAAGTGCTGGCGGCCGGTGGCGGTCACGTGCCGGACCAGCTCGGGGTCGATCACCTGGTCGCCGGCGATCCGATCGGCGAACACGGCCATACCCTTGCCCAGCAACGGTTCCGGCCCGCCGATGACCCGGACCAGGACCACCGGCTCGGGATCGGCGGCCAGCGCGGCGGCGATCGCCGGAGAGCAGGGCTGCACAAAAACCTCCAGCGAGCCGCCGCACGTCAGGCCGACCGCGAACGCGTCGTCGTCGGAGTAGCCGAAACGGCGCCGCTGCGGCAATCCCGTCGCCAGCACCTCCTGCGCCAACTCGTACACGGCCCCTTCCACGCAGCCACCGGAGACGCTGCCGAACGCCGCGCCGTCGGCGGTGACCGCCAGTGCGGAGCCTAGGCCACGCGGCGCGCTGCCGGCGACGTCCACGACGCTGGCGACAGCGAACTGATAGGTCCTCGACAGCGAACCGGCCAACTCCCTCATCGGGCCAACTCCCTCATCCCGCCAGCGCCTCGATCCCGGCTATGCCGAAGTAGGCGACGAAGACAGCCGCGATCACCGCGACCAGCCAGTGCACCTCGCGCCACTGGCCCTTTCCCAGCTTTACCACGACATAGCTGACGATGCCCGCGCCGACCCCGTTGGTGATCGAGTACGTGAACGGCACGATGGCCATGGTCAGGAACACCGGGATGGTGTAGTCGGTGTCCTGGAACGGGATCCGCCGGCACTGGGCCATCATGAGCGCGCCGATGACCACCAGCGCCGGCGCGGCCGCCTGGGCCGGCACGATCGCGGCGATCGGCGTGACCAGCATGGTCGCGCCCAGCAGCGCGCCGGTGACCACACTGGACAGTCCGGTGCGCGCGCCCTCGCCGACCCCGGCCGCCGACTCCAGGAACACCGTGTTGGGCGCGGAACCCGTGCCGCCGCCGACGATCGCGCCGATGCCGTCCACGAGCAGGATCCGGCCCATGCCGGCGACCTTGCCGTCCTTCGTGGTCATGCCGGCCTCATGGCAGACGCTGGTGATCGTGCCCATCGCGTCGAAGAAACCCGACAGCACCAAGGTGAACAGGAACACCGTGGCGGTGATCGCGCCGGCGCTGGCGAAGCCGCCGAACAGGTCCACGTGGCCGAACAGGGCGAAGTCGGGGGCGGCGACCACGGTGGACGGCAGCTTCGGGGCGACCAGACCCCAGTCCCCGCCGGGGAAAACGGCGTTGGCGATCACGGCGATGACCGTGGCCACCACGATGCTGATCAGCACCGCGCCGGGGACCGCGCGGGCCATCAGCACGATCATCAGCAGCAGGCCGATCGCGAACACCACCATCGGCCAGCCCACCAGGTGGCCGCCATCGCCCATGCGCACCGGAACCGTGGAGTGGGCCGAATCCGGTGTCCTGGTCACGAATCCGGCCGACACCAGTCCCACCAGGGCGATGTAGAGGCCGATGCCGACCGAGATGGCGGTCTTGAGCGCGCCCGGGATCGCGTTCATGATCCGTTCGCGGATGCCGGACACGGCCAGCACGACGATGCAGAGTCCTTCCAGCACAACCAGTCCGAAGGCCTGGGCCCAGGTCATGGTCGGGGCCAGCTGGAAGGCGACGATGCCGTTCACGCCGAGCCCGGCGGCCAGCGCCAGGGGAGCGTTGCCGACCAGTCCCATGAGGACGGTCATCACGCCGGCGGCCAGGGCGGTCGCGGTGGTCACTTCGGGCATGGTCAGCCTGGCGCCGGTGATATCGGTGGAAGCCCCTAATATCAACGGGTTGAGCAACACGATGTAGGCCATCGCGACAAAGGTGGTGATGCCGCCGCGGACCTCGCGGCCGACGGTCGTGCCGCGTTCCTGGAGCCGGAAGCGCTTGTCCAACAGGGCGGTGGTGGGGCGGCGGTCGCGCAACTGGGTCATGACGTTCTCCCATGCCGGTGGGCGCGCGGAACCAGGCCATCGGGAGGATGGCCTGGAACCGCGAACGTTTAAGCGGGGGTGCTCCGGTCAGCACGCGTGCCGAGGATCAGTACTCGACGCGGTCGGTGCGGGAAAGCCACGCGGCGAACGGGGTGGTGTTGCCCGGCGTGGACAGCTGCAGCACGGGGATCGGCCACGTCTGCTTGGGCTGTTCGAACAGGTCGTAGAAGTCGCGGTCGTTGAAGCCGGCGTCGGCGGCGTCGTTGCGGTCGGCCGCGAAGACCACCCGGTCCACCCGGGCCCACAGCGAGGCGGCCAGGCACAGCGGGCACGGCTCGCACGAGGAGAACAGCACACAGCCGTTGAGGCGGAAGTCGCCGACGCGGTGGCACGCCTCGCGAATCGCCACCACCTCGGCGTGCGCGGTGGGGTCCAGGGTGGGCACTACCCGGTTCACGCCGGCGGCGATCAGCTCGTCGCCGCGCACGATCACCGCGCCGAACGGGCCGCCGCCGGTGGTCACGTTCTCGGCGGCCAGCCGAACGGCCTCGTCGAGCCACGCCTGGTCGGTGGCAGCGGTCGCTGTCATCGGTGTGATCTCCTAGACCTCGGGGAAATGTGAATCTGTCAGATGTTCCGGCCGCACCGGAACACGGTTGAGCGCAAGGCCGGTGGCGGCGCGGATGGCCGCGACCACCGCCGGCGTGGACGAGATCGTGGGCGGTTCGCCCACCCCGCGCAGCCCGTAGGGAGCGTGCGGGTCGGCCAGCTCCAGCACGTCCACCGGCATCGGCGGGGTGTCGAGCACGGTCGGGATCAGGTAGTCGGTGAACGAGGGGTTGCGGACTTTGCCCTGGGAGACCTGGATCTCCTCCATGACGGCCAGGCCGAGGCCCTGAGTGCTGCCGCCGTGGATCTGGCCAAGCACGGCCTGCGGGTTGAGCGCCTTGCCCACGTCCTGGGCGCAGGCCAGCTCGACCACCTTGACCAGACCCAGTTCCACGTCCACGTCGACCACGGCGCGGTGCGCCGCGAATCCGTATTGGACGTGGGCGAAGCCTTGCCCCGTCTCGGGATCCAGCGCGGTGGTCGGCCGGTGCCGCCACTCCACTGTCTCCTCGATCGCGTCGTCGCCGAGCACGGCAACGATGTCGGCGCTGGTCAGCTCCGACCGAGGCTCGCCGAACCGGGCCACCGCCAGCTTGAGCAGCTTCTCCCGCACCGCCTCGCACACGGCCTTGATCGCGCCGCCGGTGACGTAGGTCTGGCGGGAGGCCGAGGTGGAGCCGCCGTTGCCGACGGTGGTGTCGGCCGGGTGCACGGTCACCTGCTCGATGCCCAGCTCGGTGCGCACGATCTGCTGCTGGATGGTCACCAGCCCCTGGCCGACCTCGGCCGCGGCGGTGTGGATCACCGCCGCCGGCTCGCCGTTGATCACCTCCAGCCGCAGCCGGGCGGTGGAGTAGTCGTCGAACCCCTCGGAGAAGCAGATGTTCTTGATGCCGACGGCGTAGCCGACGCCCCGGACCACGCCCTCGCCGTGGGTGGTGTTGGACACCCCGCCCGGCATCGCGGTCAGGTCCAGCGGTCCATTGTGGACGTCCGGCAGCGGCCGTTGCTTGACCAGTCGCAGCAACTCGGCCACCGGGGCGGCGGAGTCGATGACCTGGCCGGTCGGCATGACACTGCCCTCGCTCATGGCGTTGCGCACGCGGACCTCGACCGGGTCCAAGTCCAGCGCCGCCGCGAGTTTGTCCATTTGCGACTCGTAGGCGAATCCTGCTTGCACGGCGCCGAATCCGCGCATGGCGCCGCAGGGCGGGTTGTTGGTGTACGCGCCCCAGCAGTCCACGGTCACGTTGTCGACGACATACGGTCCGATGCCGAGCGTGGCGGCATTGGCCACCACAGCCGAGGTGCTGGACGCGTAGGCGCCGCCGTCGAGGAAGATCCGGGCCCGGACGTAGACCAGCTTGCCGTCCCGGTCCGCCCCGTGCTCGTAGTACAGCTTGGCCGGATGCCGGTGCACGTGGCCGTAGAACGACTCCTCGCGGTTGTAGACCATCTTCACCGGCTTGCCGGTGTACCGCGCCAGCAGGCAGGCGTGCACCTGGATGGACAGGTCCTCGCGGCCGCCGAACGCGCCGCCGACGCCAGCCAGCGTCAGCCGCACCTTGTCGGTCGGCAGGTCCAGCGCGAAGCAGATCTGCTTCTGATCCACGTGCAGCCATTGCGTGGCAACGTAAAGGTCGACGCCGCCGTCCTCGGCCGGGACCGCGAGGCCCGACTCAGGGCCGAGGAAGGCCTGGTCCTGCATGCCGACCTCGTACACGCCCGAGACCACCACATCGGCGGTCGCGTGCTGCTCGCCGCGCTCGATGTGCACCTTGCGCACGGTGTTGCCGCCCGGGTGCAGCAGCGGGGCCTGCGCGCCGACGGCCGTCTCGGCGTCGACCACCGGCGTCAGGACCTCGTACTCGACCTTGATCTTCTTGATCGCCCGCCGGGCCGTCTCCGGGTGGTCGGCGGCGACCAGCGCGATGGCTTCCCCGTGGTAGCGCACGACATCCACCGCCAGCACGGGCTGGTCGGGGTGCTCCAGGCCGTACAGGTTGGTGCCGGGGACGTCGGTGTGGGTCAGGACCGCGGCCACGCCGGGCACCTTCAGCGCCTCGCCGATGTCCACCGACCGGATCCGGGCGTACGGGTGCGGGCTGCGCAAAGTCGCGCCCCACAACATGTCCTCGTGCCACAGGTCGGACGAGTAGGCGAACTCGCCCCGCACCTTCAGTGCGCCGTCCGGGCGCAGCGGGCTCTCGCCCACCCCGCCTCCAGAACGGCTCGACACAGTGGATTGCCTTGTGGGGGAGGTCATCGCAGCACCTCCGCGGCTCGGGCCAGGTCACTGGTGATCGTGTCGACGTCGGCGGTGCGCAGCTCGCCGTCGGCGACGACGCTGCGCCCGCCGACCAGCAGCCGGTCCACCTTCGGGGCGGAGCCGAGCACCAGCGCCGCCACCGGGTCGGCGATGCCGGCGTGGTCGAGGTCGTCCATCCGCCACACGGCCAGATCGGCGACCTTGCCCGGCTCGATGGAGCCGATCTCGTGGTCGCGGCCGAGGCAGCGGGCCCCGCCCATGGTGCCCATCCACAGCGCCTCGCGAATGGCCAGAGCCGTTGCGCCGCCCCGGAACCGGGCCACCAGCAGCGCCGCCTTCAGTTCCTCGCCGAGGCCGCCGGACTCGCTGGACGCAGCGCCGTCGACGCCGAGCCCGACCGGCGCGCCGGCGTCCAGCAGTTGCCGCACCGGGGCCATGCCGGCGGCGATGCGGCCGTTGGAGGTGGGGCAGTGCGCGCAACCGGTGCCGGTCTGGCCGAAGCGTTTGATGGCCTCGTCGGAGAGGTGGATAGTGTGGGCCAGCCACACGTCATCGCCCAGCCAGCCCAGCTGCTCGGCGTATTGCGCCGGCGTGCAGCCGTTCTCGGCCAGGCACTGCTCCTCCTCGTCGATGGTCTCGGCCAGGTGGGTGTGCAGGCGGACGCCGTGCCGGCGGGCCAGCACGGCCGCCTGCTCCATCAGCTCGCGGCTGACCGAGAACGGCGAGCAGGGCCCGACAGCGATGCGGATCAGGCCTAGCGGGTCCGGGTCGTGGAAGTCGGCGATGGCCTTTTCCGTGCCCAGCAACGCTTCCTCGGTGCCCTCGACCAGGTTGTCCGGCGGCAGGCCGCCCTGGGACCGGCCCCGGTCCATCGATCCCCGCACGGCATGCAGGCGCACGCCCAGCCGCTTGGCCTCGCCGACCAGCGCGCCGATCTGGTCGCCGCCCTCGGTCGGGAAGACGTAGTGGTGATCGGCGATCGTGGTGCAGCCGGTGAGGGCCAGCTTGGCCATGCCGGCCGCGCCGGCCGCCCGCGTGACCTCCTCGGTCAGCCGGCCCCACACCGGGTACAGCGTGGTCAGCCACTCGAACAGCTCGGCGTCCCGGGCATAGCCGCGGGTGGCCCACTGGTAGAGGTGGTGGTGGGTGTTGACCAGCCCGGGGGTGACCAGGCGGCCGCTGGCGTCGATGTGGTCGTGATCCTCGGTCGGACGCTGCGCCGAGCCGGCGGCGACCTGCTCGATGAAGCCGTCGCGTATCACGATGTGGCCGCGGGCGTGCTCGGTCCCGTTCGGGTCGACGGTCGCGATCGCGGCGTTGTCGATGACGACAAGACTCACTGCGGCACCTCGCTGGCGCTCGGTGTCCGCGTTCGCGGACGCTCTGTGTTGGATGATTCGCTCGCAAGCTCGCTCATCGCGTGGCCGCCAATCGCACCGCGTCCAGGATCTTCTCGTACCCGGTGCAGCGGCACAGGTTGCCGGCCAGGGCCTCACGGATCTCCGGATCGGTCGGGTTGGGCACCCGGTTGAGCAGGTCGTGCGCGGCGACGACCAGGCCCGGCGTGCAGAATCCGCACTGCACCGCGCCGGCGTCCACAAAGGACTGCTGCACGCGGTCGAGAGTGTCGCCCTCGGCGAGGCCTTCGACGGTGTGCACCTCGCGGCCCTCGGCCTGCCCGGCCGCGACCAGGCAGGAGCACACCGGCGTGCCGTCCAGATAGACCGTGCACGAACCGCATTCGCCCTGCTCGCAAGCATTCTTGGAGCCGGGCAGGCCCAGCCGCTCGCGCAGCACGTAGAGCAGGCTCTCGCCCTCCCACACGTCGTCGGCCTGCCTGGCCTCCCCGTTGACCGTGACGTTCAGGCGCATCGCGCGTAGTCCTTCCATGCCCAGGTGAGCGTGCGGCGGGCCAGCACGGACAGCGCGTGCCGGCGGTAGGCGGCGGTGCCGCGCACGTCGTCGATGGGACTGGCGGCCGCGGCGACCAGCTCCCCGAACCGCCGCGCCACCCCGTCGGTCAGCGGCTTCGGCGAATCCCACGAAAGCTCCTCGGCCACGAAGCGCTCCGCGTCCACGGCCCGGATCGGCGTCGGCCCGGCCGACCCGATGCCCGCGCCGACCCGCTGCTCGTCGGGGTGCAGGGCCAGCCCGAACGAGCAGACCGCGATCACCATCGCGTTGCGCGTGCCGACCTTGCTGAACTGCTGCGGGCCGCCGCCGGCCGGCAGGTGCACCGCGGTGATCAGCTCGTCCGGCTCCAGCGCGTTGCGCTTGACGCCCCGGTAGAACTCGCCGATCGGGATCAGGCGAGACCCGCGCACCGACGCCACCTCCACGGTCGCGTCGGTGGCCAGCAGCACCGGGTGCGTGTCGCCCGCGGGGGAGGCCGCGCCGAGGTTGCCGCCGACCGTGCCCCGGTTGCGGATCTGCGGCGAGCCGACCGTGCGGGAGGCCATCGCCAAGCCCGGCAGCCGATCGCCCAGCTCGCCGATGATCCGCGTGTACGGCACGCCCGCGCCCAGCCGGGTCCCACTGGCCGTGGCCGACCACTCGGCCAGCTCTGCGACCCGGGTCAGGTCGAGCAGCGCGGCCGGCCGCCGGTGGTCGAAGTTCAGCTCCACCATCACGTCCGTGCCGCCGGCGATGGGCACCGCGTCCGGATGCGCCGCCTTGGCGTCGAGGGCCTCGGCCAGCGAGGTCGGTCGTAGGAATTCCACGTGATCCAGTACACAGTCCGGCCGGCCCGGCTGCTAGCGGCGAAGACCACGAAACGCCGACCCGTTCGGGCGGGTCTTTTGGAGGATCCTCCAAGTAGGCTGCCGGACGTGCGCCTGGGCGAACTGCTGGCCGACCCCGGGCTCGGCCTCCGGCTGCTGACCGGGGACGCCGAGCCGGACCCGGAGTTCCGCTGGATCTACATCACCGACCTGCGCGATCCGCGCCGCTACCTGGGCGGCGGCGAAGTCGTGCTCACCGGCATGCTCTGGTACCACGACGCGCGCGACGCCGAGGCGTTCGTCTCCGCCGTCGCCGAGATGGGCGTGGTGGCGCTGGGTGTCGGCACCGCCGAGATCGGTCCCGTCACCCTAGACGTCGTCGTCGACGCCTGTCGGCGGCACGGCGTGCGGCTGTTCACCGTGCCGCTGGACGTCTCGTTCACGTCCATCACCCAGCGCGTCGTCTCCGCGCTGGCGGCCGAGCACGTGCGCCGGTCCAGCGCCGTCCTGGAGCACCACCGGCGGCTGGTCGCCGCCCTCGGCAGCGGTGGCGGGCTGGCCGGGCTGGTCGCCGCCGGGGCCATGGAGCTGGGCGTGCCGTGCTGGGTGATCAGCCCGACCGGGCGGGTCGTGGCCGGCGCCGCCACGTTGCCCGACGCTGCCACGGTCGCCGCCGGCTTCGTGTCCGCTGCCCGGCTGCCGTGCCAGGTCGGGTCGTACCGGGTGCTGCCCGTCGGCGCCGGGCACCGGCTCGCCGGCTGGGCCCTGGTCGTCGCCGACTGGACCGCCGACCAGCACGAGGTCGCCGTCGAGCTGGCCACCCTGATCGGGCTGGAACGGTCCGCCCTGGCCGCCGGCCGGGTCGTCGAGCGGCGGGCCGTCACCCAGCTGCTGTCCCTGCTGGCCGACGAGGCCACCCCCGCCGCCGACATCAGCGCCCGGCTCACCGCCGCCGGCTTCGGGGCCGAGGACCGGCTGTGCGTGGTGTCCCTGACCATCACCGGCGAGGCCGGCTTGGCCATCGCCGTCCTGGACGAGCTCGTCGACGGCCTCGTGACCGAAGTGGACGGTGAGGCCGTCGCGATCACCTTGGCCGGCAACGACTTGCTCGACTCGCTCCGTGCCGGCGTCCGGGCCATCGAACCCGGCCTCGGCCCCTGCCGCCTCGCCCTCGGCGTCAGCGGCCCCGGCCCCGGCTCCCGCCTTCGCGCCTCCATCGACGAGGCCCGCTACGCCCGCGGCGTCGCCCTCCACAACGGCGTGCCCGCCGCCGTCGTCGCCGGCTCCGAACTCGCCTCCCACCAACTCCTGTTCGGCGCCCTCCCCGACGAGCTCCGCCAGTCCTTCTGCCGCCGCCTGCTCGGCCCCGTCCGCGACTACGACCTGGAACACCACTCCGAGCTCCTGGAGTCCCTGCGTGTCTTCCTCGACTGCTCCGGCTCCTGGAGCCAGGCCGCCGCCCGCCTCCACCTGCACGTCAACACCCTGCGCTACCGCATCGGCCGCATCGAGGACCTCACCGGCCGCGACCTGTCCCGCTTCGCCGATCGGGTAGACCTGTTCCTCGCCCTGGAGCTGTCGAGGGATTCCTAGGACCTCCTGCTCCCCGTGCCCACCGGGCGCGGGGAGCAGGCGGGCGGACTCACCAGGCCGACGGGGCCGGCGGCGGGACCACCGGCGGGCGGTCGTCGCAGGTGATCGTGTTGGGCAGTTCCCACGGCGCCAGCCAGCCGCCGTCGTTGCCGCCGAGATCGGCCAGCGCGAACTCCGAGCCGGTGGGCTGGAAGTGGAACGAGCCGCAGTTGTTGACGCCGACCGCGCCGACGTTGCGGGCGTCGACGTTCTGGAACGAGGCCGAACCGGCCGACCGGGCGCTGACGACCGAGGTTCCCGCGCCGTCGACCTTGATGTCGGCGAAGTGGACGTTGGTGATCGAGTACAGGTCCTTCACCGGGAAGTCGCTGACCAGCATGATCGCGTTGTAGGTGTTGTCCAGGAAGGTGTCGCCGACCACCTCGATGTCGGCGTCGATGGTGCGTTCCAAGGCGTAGAACCAGATCGCGCCGAGGCCGATGTTCCAGTTCAGCTCGTAGGTGCCGGCGCGCACGGTGGTGTTGTTTGTGACCCACACGTGCCCGGTGAAGGCCTCGGAGCCGAAGCGCGAGCCGATCTGGATGGCGCTGCCCTCGCGGAGGGGATCGGCGACGAGGTTGTTCGACACGGTGTTGTCGGTGCCACCGTAGAGCGCGATGCCGTTGGCCAGCACGGGGGTCTGCACGGTGTTGTGGTCGAAGACGTCGCCGGAGTCCTCGGTCTTCTCCGACCACATGGCCAGGCCGTCGTCGCCGGTGTTGCGGATGAAGTTGTTCGACACCACCGAGTTGGTCACGCCGGTGTGGAAGTTCACGCCGTCGGCGATCTGGTCGGCGATGACGTTGCCGGTGATCCGCAGGTTGCTCATCGGGCCGTCGAACCACATGCCGACCTTGGTGTGGTGGATGTAGAGGCCCTCGATCGTCGAGTCGCTCAGCGCCCCGCCGACTCCGTTGACCTGGTCGGTGTCGATGCGCTCCCGCACGTCGCCCTCGATGGCGAAACCGGACAGGTGCACGTTGTGGCTGCCGCCGGCCGACGCGTCCTTGCCGTAGAAGCCGACGCCGGTGTGCACGGAGCCGTCGGCCGCCGGCGTGCTCAGGGTGACCTGGTGGCCCTTGACGATCGTGTACCAGCTGCCGGCGCCCTCGATGGTCACGTCGTCCACGATGATGTGCCGGTTGACCTGGTAGGCGCCCGGCGGCAGGTACACCTTCAGCCGGTGCTGCTTGGCGAAGGCGATGGCGCGGTCGATGGCGTCGGCGGAGTCGCGGCGGCCCGTCGGGTCGGCGCCGAAGAGCAGCACGTTGGCGGCGATCAGGTCGACGTGCGGCGCGGCCAGGAGCTGCGAGTCGAGCAGGTCGATGGCCGTCCACGCCGCCGGGCTGCCGGCCGGAACCGTGAGGCGCACCTTGTCGCCCGCGTGGTAGGTCCGATCCAGGATCAGGCGCTGCTCATCGTAGAAGTGGTTGGGGCGGAACGGTGTTGTGATGGTCGGCGGGGGCGTCGTCGCCGACGGCACGCACGAGCACTCGGTGATCCACCAGTCAGGGTGCAGCAGCCCGGCGTTCGGGTCGTTGGAGAAGGGGTACTGGTTGTAGAGCCATGCGTACTGCGACGTCATGGTGAGGGTCTTGGCGTGGCCGCCGTTCACGGTCACGGCCAGCGGCGCGGTGATGCCGCCGCCGGTCGGCGCGTCCGGAATGCTGTAGCGCACGGTGATCGCGTTGGCAGTGCGGGGCAGCGTGAACTCGACGTACTGGCCAGGCGTGAGCTTCACCGCCGACCGGCCCGAGGCCTCGGCGGCCAGCGTGTAGGCGGACCGGTCGGGGCCGATGACGGCGCCGTTGGTCGCCGCCTTCTCCGCTTCCTGCTCGCTGAAGTCGACGGTGGCGCCCCGCCCGGCGACCAGCGCCGGATCGAGGGCGGCGCGGGTGACGGTGGGGGCGGGCGACGGGCCGGCCGCGGCCGAACCCGTGGTCGATAAGCCGAGGGCGGCGACGATCACCGCCGCCGCCGCGGCCCATCTTCGTGGTCTGCTGGAGCGCCTCGCAGTGGCTCCGGTGGAACTCGACGTCATCGGCGGGCTCGTTTCTCCATGGTGGTGGGCGCTCACCGCCACCTGACGGCGAGTGCGGCCGAGGGTGAGGTGACCTTAGGCCGCCGTAGGTCATGCCACAAGGATCTGCGAGCGATTTACCACTGGATGCCGCGAAGTTGTGCACCGCTGTCGATTTGTTGCAACGATGGGCGCGGGCCAGCCCGCCGGGTGCTGAGCTCGGGAGCCGCTAGCTCGCCACCGACGACGAGGCGATCTTCCACATGCCGTCCTGCTGGACCAGGCCGAACGTGGTCTGGTCGACCTCGGTGTTGCCGGCCTTGAAGTGCAGGGTGATGGTCGCCGTGACGGTGCCGGGCGGCGTGGCCTTCACGTTGGCCACGTCCACGGTGGACACGGAGTTCCAGAATCGCTGGTATTCGTCGAAACCGCCGGCGTGGTTCTGCTGGTAGTCGGCGGTCATGCGCGGCCAGGCGTCGTTCAGGTCGCCCGGCATCAGCTTGTAGTAGTCGGTGATCGCGGCGGCCAACTGCGTCGCCACGTCGGCCGGCGGCGGGGCGGCGGTGGTCGTGGTGGTCGTCGTCGGCGCGGCTGTGGTCGTCGTGGTGGTCGGGGCCGGCGTCGTGGTGGTGGTCTTGGGCGCGGCGGCCGAGGTGGTGGGCGTGGCCGAGGATGAGGTCGAGCCGGCCGTGATCGAGGGCTGCGGCTGGTTGAGGGCGTAGACCACGACCACCGCGGCGATCACGAACGCGCCCACGACCAGCGCGATCGCGACCATCTTGCGCCGATCCGGCGGCTCCGACTCCGCGACGGCCGCCGCCTCGACCGGCTCCGCCGGGACCGGGGCAGGGGCCGGCATCTCGGCCGGCATCGTCTCGGCCAGGGCGCCCAGCGCCTCCTGGACCTCCTTGGCCTCCGGGCGGTGCTTCGGGTCCCGGCGCAGCATCCACACCAGCGTCGCGGTCAGCGGCACGGCGTGCTCCGGCGGCGGCACCTCCTCGGTGGCGATCCGGTGCAGCAGCGCCACGGCGTTGTCGTCCGTGCCGAACGGCGGCTTGCCCTCCACGGCGGCGTACAGCATCGCGCCGAGGGCGTAGACGTCGCTGGCGAAGATGGCGTCCTCGCCCTGCGCCACCTCCGGCGGCAGGTACGCGGGCGTGCCGGCCAACAGGCCGGCGGCGGTCAACGTGGCGTCGCCGTCGGCCCGCGAGATGCCGAAGTCGGTCAGCTTGGCCACGTTGTCGCCGGTCAGCAGCACGTTCGCCGGCTTCACGTCCCGGTGCACGATGCCCGCCGTGTGCGCGGCCGCCAGCGCCGACGCGATCTGCGCGCCGATCCTGGCCACCGTGCCCACCGGCAGCACCCCGTGCTCGGCGATGAGGTCGGCCAGGCTGCTCGACGGCAGGTACTCCATGATCAGGCAGGGCCGGCCCTCGTACTCCACGACGTCGTAGATGGAGATCACGTTGGGGTGGTGCAGCCGGGCCGCGATCCGGGCCTCCCGCATGGCGCGGTTGCGGGCCTCGTCGGTCTCCAGCTCGGTCATCCCCGTGCGGACCAGCAGCTCCTTGACCGCGACGTCCCGACGCAACAGCTCGTCACGGGCCTGCCATACGGTGCCCATCGCGCCGCTGCCGACCTTCCTGACCAGCTTGTAGCGCTCGGCGATGAGGTCACCCTCGGTGGCCACAGCCATTCCTCCACTATTCATTCGACGTCGCGGTGCGACCTCCATCCTTCCACGATGGAGTGATCAGCCCAGGCGGGCCCGTGAATACTGGACGGGCCACTCGATTTCCCCGCCCAGCACCCGCGCGGCGTTGAGCGGCCAGTGCGGGTCCCGCAGCGCGGCCCGGGCCAGGAACACCACGTCGGCCGCGCCGGTGGCCACGATCTGCTCGGCCTGCTGGGGCTCGGTGATCAGGCCCACCGCCCCGGTCGCGACCTTGGCCTCGGTGCGGATGCGCTGCGCGAACGGCACCTGGTAGCCCGGGCCGATCGGAATCTTCGGCTTGGGCGTGTTGCCGGCGGTGGAGGTGTCGATCAGATCCACGCCCACGTCGGACAGCAGCCGGGCCAGCCGGACACTGTCGTCGGCCGTCCAGCCTTCCTCGTCCCAGTCGGTCGCCGACAGCCGGGTGAACAGCGGCGCCTCGTCACCGATCGCCGCCCGCACCGCCGTCGCCACCTCCAGCACAAACCGGACGCGGCCGTCGAAATCGCCGCCGTAGCCGTCGGTCCGCCGGTTCGACAGCGGCGAATAGAACTGGTGGAGCAGATAGCCGTGGGCCCCGTGTAGCTCCAGCGCGTCGAACCCGGCCGCGAGCGCCCGCTTCGCCCCCGCCACGAAGTCCGCGATGATCCCGTGGATCTCCTCCTCGGTCAGCTCCCTCGGCGTCGCCTGCTCGCCGAACGGGATCGCGCTCGGCGCCACCGGCTGCCAGCCGCCCTCCTCCACCGGCACCATGCCGTGGCCCTCCCACGGCCGCAGCGCCGACGCCTTCCGGCCCGCGTGCCCCAGCTGCATGCCGATCTTCGCCCCCTGGGCGTGGGCGAAGTCCGTGATCCGCCGCCAGGCCGCCACCTGCTCGTCGTTCCAGATGCCCGCGTCGTACGGCGTGATCCGGCCCTCCGGCGACACCGCCGACGCCTCCGTCATGATCAGGCCCGCCCCACCCGCCGCGAACTGGCCCAGGTGCATGAAATGCCAGTCGTTCGGCACCCCGTCGGTGGCCGAGTACTGGCACATCGGCGACACCCAGATGCGGTTGCGGGCAGTGACACCACGGACCGTGAACGGCGACAGCAGTTGGCTCATGTCAAGGTCAACACGTGCCCCGCCGGGGATGTTTCCAGCACCGCCGGGCCGAGACGCAGGACACCGTCGTCCAGCGGCACACACCGCACCCCGCCGTGCCCCCTCAGACCCTTGAACGCCCCCGGTCCCACCACCACGTCCATCCAGGCACACGGATGCGCCGCCCGGTGCCCCTGGAACCGCACCGGCCCGTCGCCCGAATCCAGGCTGAACTCCCGCTTCACCAGCTCGTCCGCCGGAAACCCTCGCAGCACGATGTTTCTCCGCACCACATGCGGATCCGGCGCTGGCTCCACCGCCAGCGCCTCCAACGACTCCACCGCGAACACCGTCACCGCCGCGTTGCGGTGCGCCCCGTGGTTGAAGTACCGATCGCCCACCAGCCCCAGGGCCGCCCGCACCTCCACCCGCTCCCGCCCCACCGCCTCCGCATCCGCCCTCGGCCCATCCTGCGGCCGCCCCTCGAACGCGTGCGTAGGCGACACGAGCAGCGCCACGATCTCCACCTCGTGCCTGGTCACACCCCCAATGCTACGGCCACCTGCCCCCGTGCCCCGACCATGCCAGCGGTAGCCGTATCCCGGCCGTACTGCCCGCCGTGCGCGATACCCGCATCCCGCGATCCGGGGCCCGCGTCGCACTCTCCACAGTGGAGCGTGGTGGGCGGAGCTGATCTACAGTGGTGCTGCCCGTGATCCGGACCGAACGAAGGCTCGACGAGCGTGATCCCCACTGTCCTGGCGGCCGCGGCGGTGGCCCTGGCCCGCTCGCTGGCGGCACTGCGGCTGCAGCGTTGGAACCTCGGCGCGCCGGCGGTGATGGTGCTGGCCGGCATCCTGGTCGGCATCGGCGTCGAGGAGTCGATCGCCGCGGCGCTGAACACCGAGGTGGCGCAGCACGTCGCGGAGATCATCCTGGCGTTCCTGCTGTTCGTGGACGCGACGGAGATCCGGGGCGGGCGGCTGTGGGGCAACTCGCCGAAGCTGGTGGTGCGGGTCCTGCTGCTCGCGCTCCCGCTGAGCCTGGCGGCGACGATGCTGCTGGGGGCGGTGCTGTTCCCGGGCATGTCCTGGGCGTTGCTGCTGGTCATCGCGTGCGTGGTGGTGCCGACCGACTTCGCGCCCAGTGAGCATGTCGTTCGGGACCGCCGCCTGTCGGCGCGGGTGCGAAGCGTGCTGAACATCGAGAGCGGCTACAACGACGGCATCGTCTCGCCGGTGTTCGTGTTCGCGATGCTGGTCGCGGAGAGCGGATCGTCGGCCAGCGCACCCCTCGACGCGCTCGGGACGGCCGTGTCGCAGGCGGCCAAAGCCATCGCCGTGGGCGTCGTGCTCGGCGGCGCGGTCGCCTGGCTGATGCACCGCTCGGACTTGGCCGGGTGGATGACCGCGCAGTCCCGGCGGATCGCCGTCCTGCTTACCCCGGTGGTCGCGTACGCCGGGGCGGTCGAGATCGGCGGCAACGGCTTCGTGACGTCGTTCGTGTGCGGCATCGCCTTCCGCTACGTGCACCGCCTGCTCGTCGCTCGGCGCATCCACCGCACGCCCACCCCGCTGCGCGGTCACGCGCTGACCGCGCTCACCCGGGACTTCGGCCTGATCGAGGACGTCACCGCCCTGCTCACCATGACCATGTGGTTCGTGGTCGGCCTCGCCGCCGTGGTCATGGTCGTCATCGGCGTGAGCTGGCAGGCCGTCGTGTTCTGCGTCGTGGCGCTCACGGTCATTCGACTGGTCCCGGTGCTCGTGTCGCTGATCGGGGCGCCGATCCGCGCCCGGGATCGGCTGCTGCTCGGTCTGCTCGGCCCGCGCGGAACCACCACGATCGTCTTCGGCCTGATCGCCTACAACGGTCTGTCCGGCGACGCCGCCGACACGGTCCTGCTGACCACCGTGCTGTGCGTGCTGGGCAGCGTCGTCCTCCACGGCGCGGGCTCCGACCCGCTCATCCGCCGCCTCGCGACCTAGCCCGACCCGATGCGCACCTCGCCGTCGCGGCGTTGCGACCTGGACCGGGCGATGTCGGCTCCTCGTGGGGCCGGACCGGTCAGTCGAAGGCCCGGGGGAGCGCGGTGTCCTGGAGCCACGACCGGAAGAACCGGTCCAGCGGCCGGGGGGAGTGCTCCTGGGCGACGGCGATGAACTTGTCGGTGGTGACGGTGGAATGCCGGTGCTTCTCGGTCCACTCCCGCAGCACGGCGAAGAACGCGTCGTCGCCGATGCGGACCCGCAGCGCGTGCAGGGTCAGGGCCCCGCGCTGGTAGACGCGGTCGTCGAACATGTGCCGGACACCGGGGTCGCCGATGCGGATGTCCTGGCGCTGCCGGGCGATCTCGGCGTGCGAACGGGCCGCGAGCACGGCGGCGGACAGGCCGCCGGCAGACTCCGACCACAGCCACTCGGCGTAGGTGGCGAAGCCCTCGTTCAGCCAGATGTGCCGCCAGTCGGCGATGGTCAGGCTGTTGCCGAACCACTGGTGGGCCAGCTCGTGGGCGACCAGGTGCTCGCTGCCGCGATGCCCGTCGACGTGGTTGCTGCCGAAGATGGACACGCCCTGCGCCTCCACCGGCACGTCCAGCTCGTCGTCCACGACCACCACGTGGTACTCGCTGAACGGGTAGCCGCCGAACATCCCGACGAACGCGGCCATGATCTGGGGCTGCCGGCCGAAGTCGTGCCCGAACACCCCGACCAGCCGCGGCGGCACGGCGGCCCGCTGCCCGGCCGACACCTCGACCTCGGTGTACAGCCCGATCTGCACGGTGGCCAGATAGGTGGACATGGGCGCGAGCTGCTCGAACACCCACGTGGTGCTGCTGCCGCCGACCCGCCGCGACACCAGCGAGCCGTTGGCCAGCACGGTGTACGGCGAGGGCGCGCTGACGGCGATCCGGTAGGTCGCCTTCTCACCCGGCTGGTCGTTGCACGGGAACCAGGACGGGGCGCCGATGGGCTGGCTGGCGACCAGGGCGCCCTCCTCCAGCTGCTCCCAGCCGATGTCGCCCCAGTGCGGAGTGCGGACCGGGCGGGGCGTGCCGGTGTAGCGCACCTCGACGGTGAACACGGCCCCGACCGTGACCGGCCGGGCCGGGGTGATCCGCAGCTTGTCCCCGCGATGGCTGTAACGGGCCGCCTTGCCGTTGACCAGCACCCGGTCCACCCGCAGGGCGTGCAGGTCGAGGCTGAATCCGGCCAGGTCGGCCCGCGCCTGCGCGGACAGCCGGGCCCGGCCGCCGAGGCGGCCGGGACCAGGCTTGTAGTCCAGCTCCAGGTCGTAGTGCGTGACCCGGTACCCCCCGTTGCCGTGCTGGGGCAGATACGAGTCGGCGGAGCGATCCGCGCCGATCGTGCCCCTCACCCGCGCTTGCTCCACGCGGAGATCGGGTTGCCCAGCCAGCGGGTGTTAGCCGGCACGCTCTCGCCGCGCATCACCAGCGAGGCCGGTCCCACGGTGGCGCCCGCGCCGATGGTCGCCCCCGGCAGCACGATGCCATGCGGACCCAGGGTCGCGCCCTCGGCCAACGTCACCTCGTCCATGCGCATGATTCGATCATGGAACAGGTGGGTCTGCACCACGCACCCCCGGTTCACGGTCGCACCCACGCCGACGCTCACCAGGTCGGCCTCCGGCAGCCAGTATGTCTCCACCCAGGCGCCGCGCCCGATCCGGGCCCCGAGGCCGCGCAGCCACGCGTTCATCACCGGCGTGCCGGCGACCGAGCCGGCCAGCCACGGCACCGCCAGCACCTCGACGAACGTGTCGGCCAGCTCGTTGCGCCAGACGAAGGAGCTCCACAGCGGGTGCTCCACCGCCTTGAACCGGCCCACCAGCAGCCACTTGGCCGCCGCCGCCACTGCCGCCGCGACCACGCCGCAGACGGCCAGGACCACACCGCTGAGCAGCGCGGCGATGCCGAACGCGGCCAGACCGACCAAGCCGCTGACGCCGGCCCCGCCGAGCGCCGTCCCGACCAGGCCCGCGATCCCGGCGATGCCGAACAGCGCCAGTACGGCCAGGGCCACGGACGCCATCACCGGCAGCACCCGGCAGATCTCCACCAGGCCACGGGCCACGACCAGCTTGGCCGGCGGGTCGAAGGTGCGGCTCTGGTCGCCGTCCTCCACCGCGCGCGGCAGCTTGATCGGCGGCATGCCCAGGTACGAGCTGCCGGCCTTGGCACCCTTCGGCGTCGACGACAGCACGCCGACCAGGCCCCGCTTGGGCACCGCCCGGCCCGGCGCGGTCATGCCGGAGTTGCCGAGGAAGGCCTTCTTGCCGATGCGGGCGTTGGCGATGCGCAGCCAGCCGCCGCCGAGCTCGTAACTGCCGACCATGGTGTCGTCGGCCAGGAACGCGCCGTCGCCGACCGTGGTCATGGACGGCAGCGCCAGCACCGTCGAGGCCTCCACGCGGCGGCCGACCTTCATGCCAAGCGCCCGCAGCCACACCGGCGTGAACAGGCTGGCGTACAACGGGAACAGCGTCGCCCGGGCCATGTTCATCAGCCGCTCGGTGGTCCACGCCTGCCACGCGACCCGGCTGAACACCGGGTGGTAGCCGGCGCGCAGGCCGATCGAGCACAGCCGGACGCCGATCAGCACCAGCAGCGCGTACGCGACCAGCGAGGCGACGGTCGCCACCGGCACGGCCAGCAGCGCCGAGCCCAGCGTCGGCATGTCACGCAGGAACAGCGCGATGATCGCCAGGCCCGGCAGAGCCGCGGCGACGGGCAGCAGGCCCAGCGCGACCGTGGCGGCGTTGTAGGCGAACACCCAGCGGCGACGGCGCGGCGGGCGGCTGTTCGGCCACCGGTGCTCGGCCTTGCCGTCGCGCACAGCCGGCACACCCGACCAGCGCTGGCCGGCCGGCACCGAGCCGGTGACGCCGGAGCCGGGCGCGATCTCCGCCCGCTTGCCGATCCGCGCCCCCGGGAACAGGGTGCTGCGGGCCCCGACGGTCGCGCCGGCGCCGATCCGGATCTTGCCGATGTGCAGCACGTCGCCGTCCAGCCAGTGGCCGGACAGGTCCACCTCCGGCTCCACCGCGCTGCCCTTGCCCAGCTTGAGCAGGCCGGTGACCGGCGGCAGGGAGTGCAGGTCCACGCCGTCGGCGATCTTGACGCCGAGCGCGCGGGCGTACCGGGTCAGCCAGGCCCCGGTCAGGTTGGTCGCACCGGTCGCGTGGGCCAGCTGCTCGGCCGCCCACAGCCGCAGGTGCGTCTTGCCGCCACGGGGGTAGCGGCCCGGCTTCACGTTGCGCAGCAGCAGCCGCGCCCCGCCGGCGGCGACCGCCACCCGGCCGGCCGGGTGGAACATGACCAGCCACGCCAGCACGATGCCCCACCACGGGACGGTCGGCGCCCAGGCCGCGCCCAGCAGGTTCAGCAGCGTGCTGCCGGCGGCGGCCGCGACCGTCCAGCGCAGGCCGACCAGCGTGGCCAGCGGCGCCAGCGCCAGCAGCTGCTTGACCTGGGCCTTGCGCGGGGTCGGGGCCACCGCACGGGCCTTGGTCGCCTTCGCGTCGAACTCGTCCAGCCGCGCGGCCATCGCCCGCAGCGTCGGGAACTGGTAGATGTCGCTGACCGAGCCGCTCGGGTACTTGGCCCGGACCAGGCCGACCAGCCGGGCCGCGGCCAGGCTGCTGCCGCCGCTGGCGAAGAAGTCGGCGTCGGCCTCGGCCGGGGCCACGCCCAGCACGGCCCCCCACTGCTCAGCCAGCCACGCCTCGGTGCCCACCAGCGTGGACGTCTCGGCACTCTGCGGCAGCGGCCACGGCAGGGCGTTGCGGTCCACCTTGCCCGACGTGCGGGTCGGCAGCGTCTCCACCTCGGCCAGCAGCGGCACCAGCGCCGCCGGCAGCGCCGACCGCAGCCGCTCGATGGCGGTCTCGCGGTCGAACTCCGCCGTCGGCACCACGTAGCCGACCAGGAGCGTGCCGTTACGCACCGCGGCCGCCGCGCCGGCGACCCCGGGCAGCGCCTGGAGCGCCGCGTCCACCTCGCCCAACTCGATCCGCCGGCCACCCAGCTTGACCTGCTCGTCGGCCCGGCCGACGAACAGCAGGCCCTCCGGCTCGGCCCGGACCAGGTCACCGCTGCGGTAGGCGCGGTCCCAGCCCATCGACGGCAGCGGCGCGTACTTCTCGGCGTCCTTGGCCCGGTCCAGGTAGCGGGCCAGGCCGACGCCGCCGATGACCAGCTCGCCCTGCTCGCCCATGGGCACCAGCTCGCCCTGCGGGTCCACCACCGCCAGCTCCCAGCCGTCCAACGGCAGGCCGATGCGCACCGGGCCCTCGCCGGTCAGCTGCGCGGCGCAGGCCACCACGGTCGCCTCGGTCGGACCGTAGGTGTTCCACACCTCGCGCCCCTCGACCGCCACCCGCTCGGCCAGCTCGGGCGGGCACGCTTCGCCGCCGAAGATGAGCAGCCGGACCTCGTCCAGCGCCTCGGCCGGCCACAGCGCCGCCAGCGTCGGCACCGTCGACACGACGGTGATCTCCCGCTCGACCAGCCAGGGGCCCAGGTCGATGCCGGTGCGCACGAGCGCCCGCGGGGCCGGCACCAGGCACGCCCCGTGCCGCCAGGCCAGCCACATCTCCTCGCAGGAGGCGTCGAAGGCCACCGACAGGCCGGCCAGCACCCGGTCGCCGGGGCCGATCGGCTCGTCGATCAGGAACAGCTCGGCCTCGGCGTCCACGAACGCCGCCGCCGCGCGGTGCGACACCGCCACGCCCTTGGGCTTGCCGGTGGAGCCGGAGGTGAAGATGATCCACGCGTCGTCGTCCGGGCCCGGCGTGCCCAGCACGCCCAGCGGCGTGCCGGTGAGGGTGATCTCGCGGTCCGCCCCGATCACCGCGCACACATCGGCCTCGCCGAAGACGAGGTCGGCCCGCTCCTGCGGGTCCTCGAAGTCCACCGGCACGTAGGCCGCGCCGGCGGCCAGCACCGCGAGGATGCTGACGTAGAGGTCGACCGTGCCCGAGGGCGCGCGCACGCCCACGCGGTCGCCCACGCCGATGCCGTAGCCGGCCAGCGTCTCGCGGAGCCGGTCCACCTCCGTCGCCAGCGCGCGGTAGCTCAGCGTCGTCGCGCCGTCGTCCACCGCCGCGGCGCCGGGGTGCTCCAGCGACGTCTCGGCCAGAATGTCGAGCAGCGTGCGAGTCGGGGCCGCGCCCCGGGTGGTGAACACCGCGCTCTGCGCCAGAACGCGGGGATCCTGTACTGCGGTCAAGTTTCGCCTCTCCGAGGTGCCGGGTAGCCCGGCGCACCGGTTAGCTTCGTCCACAGTGGACGCTCAGCGATCTTGTTCACCGTCGCGGGCCGACGACGTACTTTACCCGCTGTTTATCTGGATGTCGCTGTCGGGGGCGTCACACGCGTACGTCCGAGCCTGCAAGGAATACAGCTCCGCGTACCGGCCGCCTGCGTTGACCAACACGGCATGTGTCCCTTCCTCCACCACCTTTCCCTTGTGCAGCACGTAAATCCAGTCCGCTTGGCGGACGCTGGCCAGCCAGTGCGCAATCAGCACCACCGTCCGCCCGGCGGCGAGTTCGCGCAGCGACTCGTACACCGCGAACTCCGCCCGGGCGTCCCGCGGCGCGGTGGGCTCGTCGCGCACCAGCACCGGCGCGTCGCGGAACAGCCCGCGCGCCACCGCGAGCCGCTGCCACTGCCCGCCGGACAGCTCCCGGCCGTCCCGGAAATGCTTGGACAGCAAGGTTTCCAGCCCTGCGGCAGGTCCGCCACGACCTCGTCCGCGCGAGCCAGCTTCGCCGCCGTGCGCAGCGCCCGGTCGCCGGGATCGTCCCGGTCGTGCCGGCCGACGCGCACGGTGGCCCGCGCGGTGTGCGGCCACCGCACCGCGTCCTGCGGCACCAGCCCCACCCGCTCCGTCACCGAATCGGGTGAGAGCCGGGCGACATCCACGCCGTCCCAGTCGATGGAACCGGTCGCCGGCCACCCCGTGCAGGCACGGCTCACCGCCGGGATAGGCGAACACCACCCCGTGCAAGGTGATCGCAGTCGGCGCGGCGGGCGCGGCGACACCGCCCGCCGGTCGCCGTCTACCGTCCGCGTCGGCGACGAACGCGAGGTAGTCCGCGATGTACAGGGACAGCTCGAACACCAGGTTGGCGGCCAGCATCAGCCGGGTCAGCACGGCCGTCGCCGAGCAGTCGCCGGAGCGTGTCACCGGTTTCCAGCAGCCCGGTGGCCGCGGCCACGCCGGACGCCAGTTGCAGCGACAGCACGGTGAGCGCCGCCCCCGGCGCGGCGGCCCGGATCAGGCCCAGCACGGGCCGAACGGTCCCGGGCAGCCGGCGCCAGCCGCCACAGTCCCAGCTCGGTGTCCCGGGCGTCGTCCAGGCGCCAGTACGGGGACTCCAGCTCCTGCTCAAGCATCGGGCAGCAGCACCGACGTCAGGTCGGACGCGGGATGCATCCGCAGGAGCTGGTACGCCACTCCGCCCAGGCCCGGGAGCGGGCCGGGGGAGAAGGCGTCCCGTGCCAGCCCGGAGACGGCCCCATACTCCTCCAGCCCACCGATCACGTGGGCGTCCAACTCCTGCCTCGACAACCCAGCCGGCCCGACGCCGGCGGTAATCGCCTCCTGCACCACCTCCCAACATCCCATGTCGCCGTGACACGACGTGTGGTTCCAGCCGAAACTAACCGGCCAGACCGACCGCGCGCTCCGACGCGGCACATCGAGGTGTCGGGGGCGCTGTGTGCGGTACCAGAGGTCGGCGGCCGCCACCTCTATTCCCGCAGCTCCATGGCACCAAGCGGTGCCGATTCGGTCTTTTTCGCGGTTGTCAAGCCACCCGTTTCCGTCGATCTTGTAGAGGGCCTCCTCGTACCACTGGGCGGCCTCCGCGACCGCCGCGTTCAGGAGACGTCGCATCAGCTCGGCCGCGAGCTGCCGGCGGCGGCGGGTCGTCGGTGCGGATCACCGTGGGGCGCATGCGCTTCTCGTCCGGCATCCGCCCGTGGTCGGTCGTGGCAGGGTGGGGGCATGGATCTCGACGAGGTGCTCAAGCGGCTTGATCTCGACACGAAGGCGGCCTTGGTGGCGGGGCAGGACCGATGGTCGCTGCCGGCGGCGCCGCAGGTCGGGCTGGCGTCGCTGGTGATGTCGGACGGGCCGATCGGGGTGCGGGGGACCAGGCAGACGCCGGACGACCCGTCGGTGGCGCTGCCGAGCCCGACGGCGCTGGCGGCCTGCTGGGATCCGGAGCTGGCCCGCCGGGTGGGGCGGCTGCTGGCGCAGGAGGCCCGCCGCAAGGGGGTGCACGTGCTGCTGGCCCCGACCGTCAACCTGCACCGCACGCCGCTGGGCGGACGGCATTTCGAGTGCTACTCGGAGGATCCGCTGCTGACGGGCCTGGTGGGCGCGGGCTACGTGTCGGGCGTGCAGGACGGCGGCGTGGCGACGACGGTGAAGCACTTCGTGGCCAACGACTCGGAGACCGACCGGTTCACGGTGGACGTCCGGGCCGACGAGCGGACGCTGCGGGAGCTGTACCTGGCGCCGTTCGAGATCATCGTGAGGCAGGCCCGGCCGTGGGGTGTGATGGCCGCCTACAACTCGGTCAACGGCCCGACGATGACCGAGCACGGCCCGCTGCAGAACGGGATCCTGCGCGAGGAGTGGGGATTCGACGGCTTCATCGTCTCGGACTGGACGGCCACCCGGCACACCGAGCGGGCCGCGCTCGGCGGCCTGGACGTGGCGATGCCGGGCCCGATCACGCCGTTCGGCCCGAACCTGGCCCAGGCGGTCCGCGACGGCCGGGTGCCGGAGAACGTGCTCGACGACATGGTCCGGCGGGTGCTGCGGCTGGCGGCCCGGGTGGGCGTCCTCGACGGCTTCGAGCCGGCGGTGACCACCCTGCCGGAGCCGGTCGACGGCGACGAGCTGGCTCGCGAGGTGGCGGCCCGATCCTTCGTGTTGCTGCACAACAAGGCGGGATTGCTCCCACTGGGCGCAACGAAGGCGGGATCCGTGGCAGTGCTGGGCGGGGCGGCGAAGGACGCCCGGATCCTCGGCGGCGGCAGCGCGGTGGTGTATCCGGCGGAGGTGATCTCGCCCCTCGACGGCATCCGGCAAGCCTTCCCCGACGTCGTCTACGAGCTCGGCGCGGACCCGCGCACGCAGCTGCCTCCGTTGGCGGACAACGCGGACCTCAGCTGGATCGCCCTCGACGGGGACGGCAAGGAGTTGGCGACCGGGCAGCTGGACCGTGGCGAGGTCCGCTGGATCGGCGAGGCCCCGGACAGCATCGAGCCGAAGCTGGTCCGTTCGGTGGAGATCGCCGGCACGTTCACGCCGGTCGAGTCGGGCGCCCAGACCTTCAGCTTCACCGGCCTCGGCCAGGCCCGACTGGAAGTCGACGGCACGGTCCTGTTCGAGGACGCGAGCGTGCCCGAGGGCAACGACCCGTTCACCGCGATCCTCAACCCGCAGGAACGGCGGTTCGACATCGACCTGCCGGCCGGGCAGCCGGTCCGGGTGAGCTTCCGCCTGACGCCGCTGGGCCTGGAACGCGGCATCAACAAGTACGTCTGGATCGCCCTGACACTCGGGCATCGCGGGCCGGAGGCCGACGCCGAGCGACGGATCGCCAGGGCGGTCGCCGCGGCGCGCGCGGCCGAGGTGGCGGTGGTCGTGGTGGGCACGACCGACCAGAGCGAGAGTGAGGGCTTCGACCGCACGACGCTGGCGCTGCCCGGCCCGCAGGACGAGTTGGTGCGTCGGGTCGCGGCGGCCAACCCGCGCACGATCGTCGTGGTCAACGCCGGTTCGCCGGTGGAGATGCCGTGGGCCGACGACGTCGCGGCGGTGCTGCTGACGTGGTTCCCGGGCCAGGCGGCCGGCGCCGCGCTGGCCGACGTGCTGCTGGGAGCACGGGAGCCGGGCGGGCGGCTGCCCACGACCTGGCCGAAGCGCACCGAGGACGCCCCGGTGCTGAACGTGACGCCGACCGACGGGGCGCTGCGCTATGACGAGGGCGTTTTCATCGGCTATCGGGCCTGGCAGCGGGGCGAGGTCGAACCGGCCTACTGGTTCGGCCACGGAAACGGCTACACCGAATGGGAGTACGAGTCCCTCGAATTCACACTGTCCGACGACCCGGACATTCTCGGCACGGCGACCGTAACCGTGCGCAATTCCGGTGAAAGGCCAGGTCGTGAGGTCGTGCAGGTCTATCTGGCGCCGGCCGAGGCCGATCCGGAGCGGCCGGCCCGCTGGCTGGCCGGCTTCGCCTCGGTCACCGCGGAGGCCGGCGAGCGGGCCGACGCGGTGATCACCGTGCCGCGCCGGTCGACCCAGGTGTGGCGGGACGGCGGCTGGCGCGAGGCCCCCGGCCGGCACGTGCTGGAGGCCGGACGCTCGGTGGCCGACCGGCGACTCACAGTTGAACTCCGGAACGGTACAGTTGCCGGTTGACGGTGTGTTCTTCGAGGTGAGAGTTGGTAGGAGTGGCAACAGGGCGGGTGCTGCGGTTCGACGACGTGCGGGGTTTCGGGTTCATCGCGCCGGATTCCGGTAGCGAGGATGTTTTTGTGCACGCGAACGACCTCAGCGAGGACAAGTCGGTGTTCAAGCCGGGCACCACGGTCGAGTTCGACATCGAGGAGGGCGATCGCGGCCTCAAGGCCGTCGACGTGCGCCGGACCGGCGGCCGGTCCGGCGGCCGTGGCGGCCCGGCGTCCGGCTTCGCCGCCGAGCTGACCGAGGCGCTGCTGGTCGAGGTGCCGGACCTGACCGGCGCGCAGATCCTGCGCATCCGCCAGACGGTGGCGGACGTCGCGCGCGGTCGCGGCGTCTCGCTGTAGCTGGGGACGGGCAGCGGCCACGGCTGCCCGTCTCGCCTGTTCCTTCGGACAAACCGATCGGAGCCTGCGGCCGGACCGCTAATCACCCGGTAGAGTGGTCGTTGGTAAACGACGTTTATCTACTGAGGGGAATCCAGTGACCACCGGTGAGCTGACCGCGTGCCCTTATCCGTTTCCCGACGTGCCGGCGCTGGGCCTCGCGCCGGAATACGGCCAGTTCCGCGGCACGCCAGGGCTGCCGCGGCTGGAAATGCCCTACGGCGGCCAGGCGTGGCTGGCCACCCGCCACGCCGACGTGAAGTTCGTGCTGGCCGACCCGCGGTTCAGCCGGGCCGCGTCGGCGGGCCGGGACACCCCGCGGACCATGCCGATGATGGAGCAGGCCGACAGCATTCTCGCCATGGACCCGCCCAACCACACGCGGGTGCGGCGAGTGGTGGCCAAGGCGTTCACCGCGCGCAACGTCGAGCGGCTGCGGCCGCTGATCGAGGGCATCATCGACGACCTGTTCGCCCGCATGGTGGCCGGCAAGACCAGCGCCGACCTGGTCGAGGAGCTGGCGCTGCCGATGGCCGTCACGGCGATCAGCGAGCTGCTCGGCGTGCCCAAGGACGAGCGCGACCAGTTCCACCACTGGGCCCAGATGCTCACCACGATCAGCGGCGTGGGCATCGAGAAGATCATCGAGGCCGACACGGAGATCCGCGCGTTCCTGCGGCGCCTGATCGCCGAACGCGCGCAGCGGCCGACCGACGACCTGCTCAGCACGCTGCTCGCCGCCCACGACGAGGAGGGCCGGCTGTCGGAGGAGGAGATGGTCTCCCTCGGCACCGCGCTGCTCTCGGCCGGCCACGAGACCACGGCGCTGCAACTGTCCAACCACGTGTTCACGCTGCTCAACCAGCGCGAGCAGTGGCAGCGCCTGGTCGACGACCCGGCCCTGGTGCCGACCGCGGTCGAGGAGCTGCTGCGGCTCACGCCGCTGGGCGTTGTCACCTTCGCCCGCATCGCCAAGGAGGACGTCGAGGTCGGTGGCACGCTGGTCCGTGCCGACGAGTGCGTGGTCATGCAGCTGGCCGCGGCCAACCGCGACGAGTCGGTCTTCGCGCACGCCGACGAGCTGGACTTCGACCGGGAGTCGAACTCGCACGTCACCTTCGGCCACGGCGCGCACCACTGCATCGGGGCCCCGCTGGCCCGGCTGGAGCTGAGGACCGCGCTGGGGCGGCTGGTGCGTCAGCTGCCGACGCTGCGGCTGGCCGTGCCGGCCGAGCAGGTCGTGTTCCGCAAGGGCGGCCTGCTGCGGGGGCCGGAGTCGCTGCCCGTCACCTGGTGACCTGGACGAGAAACGGCGCCGTCCTCGCGGACGGCGCCGTTTCCGTGTCATCGGCACGTCTAGTGACGCTGGTCACCTCCGACGAGTTTGACCATTCGGCTCAGCAACCGGACCGCCCGGTTGGCGGGCTTGTCCGGGCGGCACACGGGCTCGTACGTCCCGCAGTGCAGCCGCTCCGCGCCGGTGCTCGTGGTCGCGACCACGGTGGCGTGGCCGCAGCCGGGGCACGGCGCGAGGGTGCCATCCGGATCGGGAATGCTTAAAACACTCACCAGGCGGCCTCCAGGACCAGTCTGTCCATGCCCACCAGTGTCCCACCCGAGGGGCCGGAACGTGGGGGCGATATCGCTCCCGGGCGCGTCGGCCGCGCCTCCGCCCGTCACCCGTTCGGCCCATCGTAACTCTCGGAAAAACGCTGTCTGCCGCGGGCGGCGTCGCCTGTGCTAGGCATGACCCGTGATCGACGCGGCGACAGAAGTCCACGAGGTGGCGGGCAGAGCGGCCGAACGGGCCGGTGTGACGGTGCGGACGTTGCACGAGCTGCCGGACCTGGACCAGATCATCGCCCTGTACGACGAGGTGTGGCGGCCCGACCCGGCCAACCGCCCGCTCAACCTGGAGCTGCTGAAGGTGTTCTCGCACCTCGGCAGCTACGTCGCGGCGGCCTACCGGGACGAGCGGATGGTCGGCGCCACCGTGGCCTTCTTCGGCCCGCCGGACACCCGCAGCCTGCACTCGCACATCACCGGTGTGCTGCCCGACGGCCAGGCCCGCGGCGTCGGCTTCGCCCTCAAGACCCACCAGCGGGCGTGGGCGCTGGACAACGGCGTCCGCACCGTCGGCTGGACCTTCGACCCGCTGGTGTCCCGCAACGCCCACTTCAACCTGGGCAAGCTGGGCGCCCGCTGCCGGGTGTACCTGGAGTCGTTCTACGGCGACATGCCCGACGAGCTCAACGCCGGCGACGAGACCGACCGGCTGCTGCTGGACTGGGAGCTGGCCGATCCGGCGGTGGCGCGGGCGCTGGACGGGCATCCGGTGGAGCGGGTCCCGGACGCGACGGTGGCGCTGGACATCGGCGCGGACCAGCGGCCGGTGCCGGGGGAGATCGAGGGACGGCACGTGGAGGTGCGCATCCCCGACGACATCTACGCCGTGCGCAAGGCCCGGCCGGAGACGGCGCTGCGCTGGCGGCTGGCCGTGCGGGACGTGCTCGGCGGCCTGCTGGCCGAGGGGGCGGTGATCGTCGGTTTCAGCCGTGACGGCGGCTATCTGCTCGACCGCGGGGAGGACGCGTGAAGATCGAGGGCCTTGAACTGCGGTGGGCGTCGCTGCCGCTGGTCGGCGCATTCCGGACGTCGTTCGGCAGCGAGTCGCGGCGGGACCTGTTGCTGCTGCGGCTGGTCACCGATCAGGCCGAGGGCTGGTCGGAGTGCGTGGCCATGGCCGCGCCGGTGTACTCGCCGGAGTACCTCGACGGCGCCGCCCACGTGATCGAGCACGTGCTGTTCCCCGAGGCAGCGGCGCTGTCCGATCCGGACGTGCACGCCGTTTCTTGTGCCATGCAACGGTTTCACGGTCACCAGATGGCCAAGGCGGCGCTGGAGACGTCCTTTTTGGACGCCGAGCTACGTGCCCTGGACCTGTCACTGGCCCGCTACCTCGGCGGCGCGGTCGACCGGGTCGCCTCCGGGGTGTCGGTCGGCATCATGGACACCATCCCGCAGCTGCTCGACGCCGTCGCCGGCTATCTCGACCAGGGCTACGTGCGGATCAAGCTGAAGATCGAGCCGGGCTGGGACGTGGAGCCGGTGCGCGCGGTCCGGGAGCGGTTCGGCGACGAGGTGCCGCTCCAGGTCGACGCCAACACCGCCTACACCGTCGGCGACGCCCGGCAGCTGGCCAAGCTCGACCCGTTCGACCTGCTGCTGATCGAGCAGCCGCTGCCCGAGGACGACCTGCTCGGGCACGCCCAGCTGGCCAAGCTGGTGCGCACCCCGATCTGCCTGGACGAGTCCATTACCTCGGCCAAGGTCGCGGCCGACGCGATCACCCTGGGCGCCTGCTCCATCGTCAACATCAAGCCCGGCCGCGTCGGCGGCTACCTGGAGTCCCGTCGGGTGCACGACGTCTGCCAGGCCCACGGGGTGCCGGTGTGGTGCGGCGGCATGCTCGAGACCGGCATCGGTCGGGCCGCCAACCTCGCGCTGGCCTCGCTGCCCGGCTTCACCCTGCCGGGCGACACCTCGGCCTCCGACCGGTACTTCCACCGGGACGTCACCGAGCCGTTCACACTCGAGAACGGGCACGTCCGCGTGCCGACCGGGCCGGGAATCGGCGTCACTCCCGTCCCGGAAATCCTGCGCGAACTGACGACCGAGACCCGCTGGCTGCCGGCAAACGGGTGAACAAAAGGAATTGACTGTTCTAGACCTCCGGTGAGATGACGCATTCATCAATGTATACGGCGGTGTGTGCTGGGTCTCTCGCCCTTGCGCCGCCGAATCGAAGCTGCTCGAATATCGAGGTACCGTCACCTTGTCCTTGGGGGCACAAGAGATGCAGTACCTCCGCCGGGCCGGCGTGCTCGCCGGCGCCGTCGTGACCGCCGCCGCGCTCTCCACCGGGGCAGCCAAGGCCGACCCGCCGTCGCTGTCGAACGTCGTCACGGACACCACCCTGTCCACCACGACTTTCGTTCCGGGCAAGAAGGTCCACGCGACCTGGAAGTTCAACGCCGCGTACGCGCCACAGGTGACCGCCGTCCAGTTGTGGCTCGCGCACTCCACGGGGATGGGCCACGCGCCCACCACGCTCATCCGGGCCGGCCTCGATCCGAAAACCGGTGCTGTCGACTTCACGGTGCCCGCGGTGGCGCCCAGCGGTCATGGCAACATCTGGATTTTCGACGTCGTGTGGGACAACAACGGCCGCCAGACCGAGTTGTCCCTCACCGACATCACCGTGGCGTAAACCCCGGGCGGACGCCGCCGCCGCGTCCGCCCGGCCGCAACATTCTTCCCTTTCTCCGTCGTCCGCGTTTGTTCAGGCGATTGACAATGCCCGAGCGGTCGGCCCACAGCAAGAAAACGAGGCCGTAGGGCATCCGCCCCACGGCCTCGTCGCTGTTGCGCCCAGCCCCGCTTCAGCCCGGACCTCGTCCGGATCTTCTTCGTCCGAGCGTCGCCCAGCGCGCTCCGGTCCGGACCCCGCCCGGACCCTCGCCGGCCGCGCCTCGCCTTGGCCCTCGCCGGTGCGGACCTCGCCCACCCCTTCCCCGGCTCACCCCAGGCGGGCCTTCTTCGATTGAGGCAGGCCTACCTTGTCCTGGGTCCACCTCGCGCGGCCGTCGTTGCTTCCTTATCACTCCCTATCGTTCCCTATTGACTTGCTCAAGGGGAATGATGAGGTACTCTAGGCTCGTGTCTCAGGAGATGTACTCGGTCGAGCAGGTGGCCGAACGGTTGGGCCTGCACGTGCGGACGGTGCGCAACTACGTGCGTGAGGGCCGGCTCAAGGCGGTGCGCATCGGCAAGCAGTACCGGATCGCCCGCGAGGACCTCGATGCCTTCACCGGCACGGAGTCCAAGGTCCGGCGGACGCGGCACGTCGAGGTGTCGAGCATCGTGGAGATCGACGCGATCAGCCGCGACGACGCCGGTCGGATCGCGATGGGGGCGATGGGCGCCGCCAACACGCGCGGCTACCAGGAGCGGCCGCTGCGCATCGAGACCGCGTACGACGAAGTCCGCGGCCGACTGAAGCTGATCATCCTGGGGGACCCCAGCACCACCGCGGAACTGCTGCGGTGGATCTCACTGATCGCCGAGGGGGAGTCGTGACGACGACCATCTACAAGAGTGCAGCGGGCGCGGCGCAGATCCGTCGCCAGTACGAGGACTGGCTGACCCACTGGCCGGCGCCGGCCGAGCGGCGCACGGTGCCGACCCGGCATGGCGACACCTTCGTGATGGTGTCGGGAACGGAGGACGGCCCGCCGGTGGTGCTGCTGCACGGCTCGGGCGCCAACACCATCACCTGGATGGCGTTGGCGGGCAAGCTGGCCGGCCGCTTTCGGCTGTTCGCGGTGGACGTGATCGGCGAGCCGGGCCTGAGCGCCCCGTCGCGGCCGCCGCTGGGGTCGCCGGCCTACGCCGAGTGGCTCGACGACGTGCTCGACGGCCTCGGCCTGACCGAGGTGCAGATGGTCGCCGTGTCACTGGGCGGCTGGCTGGCCATCGACTACGTGACGCGCCGGCCGGGCCGGGTCAGCCGGCTGGCGTTGATGGTGCCCGGTGGCATCGGGCGGCAGCGCTGGGGCAAGGCGGCCGTGTTCCTCCTCGGCCGGCTGCTCGGCCGCAAGCAGCCGGAGCCGACGTCGCCGCCGGAGAAGTACGTGCGCATGGTGTTTCAGCACTTCCGGCCGCGGCTGGTCCTGCCGACCTTCTCCACCGAGCGGCTGCGCAAGCTGACCCTGCCGCTGCTGGTGATCGTCGGCGACCGGGACGAGATGCTGGACTCCGGGGCCACGCGACGCCGGTTGGCCGGCGCCGCGCCGCACGCGGACGTGGTGATGCTGCCCGACACCGGACACATGCTGCCGGACCAGACCGAGAGGATCGGGGAGTTCCTCCATGACTGACCAGGTGACCGACATCGGTGGCACGAAGGCGTTCCTGCTGGCGCCGGACGGCCCGAAGCTGGCCACCGAGCAGGACGCGGTCGACACGATCGCGCAGCTTTGGGGGCAGCCCGTGGCGCTGGTGGTGATCCCGGTGGAGCGCTTCGCCGAGGGCATGTTCGACCTGCGGACCACTCTGCTCGGCCTGTTCACGCAGAAGTTCATCAGCTACGGCAAGAAGCTGGCCGTGCTCGGTGACCTGGGCGAACACCTCGCGACGAATGAGCCGCTGCGGGCGTACGTGCGGGAATCCAACCGTGGCAAGCACATTTGGTTCGTCAAGACAATCGAGGATGCGGCAGCCAAGCTCGGCTGACTATCCTCGCCCGATGGACCTGGGGACAGAGGTGGACCGCATCGCCACGGAGACGTCGTTCTCCGGTGTGGTGCGGCTGGACCGCGCCGGCACGACCGTGTTCGAACGGGCGTACGGCATGGCCCATCGCGGGCTGGGTGTTCCGAACACTGTGGACACTCGGTTCGCGATTGCCAGCGGCACCAAGGCATTGACGTCGCTCACCGTCGTTGCTCTTGTCGAGGCCGGCGCGCTCCACCTTACCACCACCGCGCGGTCGGTGTTGGGCGCGGACCTGCCCTTGATCGACGACGCCGTCACTGTCGAGCAACTGCTGGCCCATCGGTCCGGCATCGGCGACTACTATGACGAGGACACCGACCCGTCGCTGCCGGTGCCGGCCCAGAGCCTGGTCACCACCGAGGACTACCTGCCCATACTCGACGGCTACCCGATGCGGTTCCCGCCCGGCACGGACTTCCGTTACAACAACGGCGCTTTCGTGGTGCTGGCGCTCATCGCCGAACGGGCCGCCGGCGTCCCGTTCCACGAGCTGGTGGCGCAACGGGTCTGCGCGCCCGCCGGCCTGGTCGACACCGCGTTCCTGCGCTCCGACGAGCCTGACCAGCGCGTGGCGCTCGGCTACCTCGAACGGGATGGCTTGCGTACCAACGTGTTCCACCTGCCGGTGCGGGGCAGCGGTGACGGCGGCGTCTACACCACCCTGGCCGACTGGCACGCGCTGTGGCGGGCCTTCTTCGCCGGCAAGATCGTCTCGCCGCCACTGGTGGCCGAGATGGTCCGTCCGCGCAGCGACTACAAGTCGGCCTACCGCTACGGCCTCGGGTTGTGGCTGCACAAGTCCACCGACACGGTGTTCGTCGAGGGCAGCGACATCGGTGTGTCGTTCCGGTCGGTGTGCGACCCCGCCGGCGACCTCATCCACACCGTCATCGGCAACACCACCGACGGCGCCTGGCCGATCGCGAAGCTCTTCGTTTGACACAAACGGAGGTATGGGCCGGGCGCGAGTGCTGGCTAGCATTCGCGAGTGGACGGCAGCGCTGTGGAGTCGACGGACGCGTGGCGGTTGTCGCCGGAACGCCGCCGTCATCGTAGAGGCGGCTGGCTGACCGTCGTGCTGACGCTGGCGGTCGGCGTGACGTCCTTTGTGCTCTACCGGGATTACCGGATCACGCTGGGGTACGAGCAGGTGTTGCCGGGCCAGCTGCCGTACCTGGCGCTGGCCGTGGCCACGGCGGTGGTGTTCGGGCTGCTGGCGCTGTTCGTCAACCTGGCCTATCGCGATGCCCTGCAACGGGAGCAGGCCGAGCGCTGGCAGGTGGAGGAGGCGCGGCGGCGGTTGGACCGCGCCGAGGACGCCGCCGACAAGCGGGGCCCGATGGACCTGACGGTGCTGTGGATGGTGACCCAGCGGCGTCTCGACTACTACCACGCATTGGCGACGTCCCAGGCGGAACGCAGTTTCCACCAGGCCCAGCGGACCGTGGCCGTGGGGTTCGCGGTGCTGGTGATCGCGGTTGTGGTGGTGGCCTTCACCGGCTCGCTCGTCGTGACGATCACGGCCGCTGCGGTCGGTGTGGTGGGCGCGGCGCTGGCGGCGTTGCTCGGGCGGTCGTTCCTGCGCACGCAGGAGGCCACGGCCGAACGGCTGCGACTGTACTTCGAGCAGCCGTTCGCCTTCTCGCGCCAGCTTTCGGCCGAGCGGCTGCTGATTCTGCTCGAGGCGGAGGATCGCGCGGCGGCGGTGCGGGACCTGATCCGCGCGATCATGACCCTGCCGCTGGCCCCGGTCGAGCCGGTCAAGCGGGGGCGGCACTCCTCGGCTCCGGAGTGACCGGCACGGCCGAGTAGCCGTTGACGATCACGTCGTCGAGTCGGGCCGGCTCGCCGTTCAGCGCCAGGTTCGGGAACCGTTGGCGCAGCTTGGTGATCGCCTCGGCCACCAGGTCCTCGTGATCGCCCAGGGTGAGCCGTCCGGCGGCGTCCCGGGACAGGTCAAGGTCGTCGGGCCGGTCGAACCGGGCCGGGTCCCGATTGGCCGAGCCGAGCAGCACCGCGATCGTCTCACCAGCGGCGATGTCGATGCCGGCCAGGCCGACCGGCTCGGACACGGTCCGCAGCGCCATGCCGTACGGGCCGTCGTGCCGCGACAGCTCGGCGACGTTCACGCCGTCCTGGTCCGGGTGCCGCAGCAGGTTGACGACGCCGTTGACGATCAGGTGCGCCACCGCGTGGTCCCCGGCGACCGGCCGGGCGAAGTCGGCGAGCAGGTCGAAGTCGCCGTCGATACCGGTGAGCACGTCGTCGATGTCCCCGGGCACAGGGACCACCGGCGACGGGCGCAGCGCCTCGGCGGCGTCCGCGTAACGGCTGATCAGCCACACCCATTGCCCGTCCGGCAGCTGCGCCTCGCAGATCGGGGCCTGCGCGCGGAGCCATCGGTGCATGGTGTGTCGGTCGTGGATGTACTTGTCGTCCAGCATCACGGCCACATGTCATGTTAGCCGCGCGGCCGCACGATCAGGTCGGCGAGTCCCCGCAGCGTGGGGTCCGGGCGGAACAGCGGTTCCGCGTCGAGTCGCAATCGGGGGAACCGGGCGGCCAGGGCGGGGAAGAAGACCTGCCCCTCGATGCGGGCGAGCGCCGCGCCGATGCAGTAGTGCGGGCCGGCGCCGAAGGTGAGATGCCCGGCGGCGTCCGGCCGCCGCAGGTCCAGGCGATCGGGGTCAGGGTAGCGGGCCGGATCCCGATTCGCCGCGCCCAGCACGGGAAACACCAGTTCACCGGACCGGATCCGGTGTCCGTCGAGATCGAGATCCCGCAGCGCCTGCTGCGGGGTGATGATCGGGGCCGGTGAGTCGTAGCGAAGCAGCTCCTCGGCGGCGGTGCGGGCGACGGACGGGTCGTCGCGGAGGAGCTCGTACTGGTCCGGATGCCGCAGCAGCGCCAACACGCTGTTGCCGAGGTAGTTCGCGGTGGTCTCCAGGCCGGCGTTGATCAGCGAGATCACGGTGGCCGTCCGCTCGTCCTGGTCGGCCCAACCGTCGGACAGGAGGGGATCGAGCGCCAGCCCGTCCACGTACTTGATCAACTCCTGCGCCGCGGCCCAGGCCCGACACGCCACCGCGGCCGGATCCTCGCCGAACTGCGCCTGCCCCAACACGGCCATGACCGCGCGGGCCTGCTCGGCCACCATCGGCTGGTCGGCTCGCGGCACCCCGACCAGATCCATGATCACACGGCCCGGCAACGGATACGCCACCTCGGACATGAACTCGACCGGTCCCGGCCGGTCGATGCGGTCCAGCAACTCGTGGACCGTCTTCTCGACGTCAGGACGCGTCGCTTCCATTGCCTGGGCCGTGAAACTGCCGGCCAGCTGCCGCCGCAACCGGTCATGGCGACCGTGGTTGCTGAAGGGGAGGCTGGAGTCGAGCCAGTCGACGAACGGCCGCAGGTCTTCGAGCACCGTGGCAGGCAGCCGTGCGAGCAGGGTTGACGTCGACGGCCGAACCACTTCGTGGTTCCTGAGCAGGGCGGAGACGTCGGCGTGACGGGTCAGCACCCAGCCGTCGAGCGCTCCATCGCGGTGAATTGGGGCTATATCGCGCAGGAGGTGGTAGAACGGATACGGGTCGGCCAGGAAGTGCGGATCCATCGGATTGAGATGGATGCTGGACGCGACCCGCACGGACTCCGGTGGCTTCGGCGCCGGAATGGCGGCGATGGCAGTGGTGACAGCAGCGGCGAGGGAGGTGAGATCGGGCGGCGTGAGCGCCGTGAAGTGGTTGCCGGGCACGGTGATCACCGAGAGCCGGCCGAGCTCGACGTGCTCCCAGCCGTTGGCCGGATCCGCCAGTCGCAGGTCGATGTGCCGGTCGTCGAACAGCACCTGGGGGAAACCGTCCGCGGCCTTGATCAGTGTCACGTCCAGGTCGGACGGTCCGGGCTCGTGGCGCACCAAGGCTTCCAGCTGGGCCTGATAGACCCTCATCATGGTGGCGATGTGCTCGTCCGCCGGGCCGCTCGCGCCGAGGAACATGGCCAGTTCCCGGCGTTGCTCGGCGGGGGAGAGCGTCTGGTCGACGCGTCGCCGTGGGGCGTCGGCGCCGCGCAGAGCCAGACCGCGGATCCGCCACAGTTCCTCGATGATCGCCACGTCGTCGACGGGTGGCTCCGGCTGGCCGGGCTCGGCCAGGTAGGTGTCGATCAGGATCACCCGGGCGACCTGCTCGCCCCGGGATCGCAGCACGCGGCCGACCTCGTAGGCCACGAGGCCGCCGAACGAGTGGCCGCCGACCAGATAGGGGCCGTGCGGCTGGATGGCCCTGATTTCCTCGACGTAGCGCCGGGCCAGCGCCGGCACCTCGTCGAGCGGCTCCTCGACGCCGTCGAAACCGGGGCTCTGCAAGGCATAGAACGTCTGTTGCTGGCCGATCGCCCGGGCCAGCGGAAGGAGGTAGCCGGCGGCGCCGACCGCGCCGCCGACGCAGAAGAACGGCCGGGGCGGCGTCAGCGCCAGGGCCAGACTGCGCGGCCGCGCGACCTCGGCGCCATGCTCGTCGAGGTGCCGCGCGACGGCGTCCACAGTGGGCAGTTCGAGCAGAAGGGAGTTCGGCACGCGATAACCCAGATGGGCCGACAGGTCGGCCAGGACCACGGCCATCGACAGCGACTCCAGGCCCAGCGCCGCGATCGGCGTGTGCGGGTCGACCGGCCGCTTGAGTTCGGCGGACACGCGCCGCGCCAACCAGCCCCGTAGGTCGGAGCCGAAGTGCCGGGCGACGAACTCGTGGGCGTAGTCCAGGGTGCACTCGATCAGCTCGAACGCCGGCAGACTGCCGACGTGGTAGGTGCGGTGGCGTCCCTGGAGCTCCTCGACGCGCTCGTAGATGCCGGCGGCGAGATCGGCGCAGCCGAAGTGCGGCATGTACTTCCAGCGTCGCTCCTCGATCGGCTTGGCCACGGTGGCCGGACCGTAGGAGTAGCAGGCGTAGATGTCGCTGTCGGCGTGGCGGTGATGGAAGGAGGTGTCTCCGCACAGGGTGAACGCCTGTCGTGGTTGATCCGGCGCCGTGCAGAATGTCGTGCGGTAGTCGCGATATCGGATCCGGGTGGCGATGGCGCGCTCGTCCTCGCGGGCGTCCAACACCGGGAGGAGCTGGTCGAGCGGCACGGTGAGGACCAGGTCGTCGAACGGGAGCGTGGCGCCGTCGACGGTGACCAACACGCGGTTGCCGTGCCGACGGATTGCCGAGATCGTTGTCCCGCAACGGACATCGGCGAGCTCGGCTGCGATTCGGTCCCAGACCTGGCCGAACCCGCCGGCGACGGTGAACGGGCGGGTGTGGCCGAGTAGCGTCCGGCGATCGGACAGCAGGCCGGTCATCTCGGCGTACTTGACCAGGTACAGGGCCGGCAGGTCGCCGTCGAGCCGGCCGTAGCCGGCGGACCTGTAGCCGAGGCCGAACGTCGCCTCGAACTCCGGCAGCCCGGCCAGCCAGTCCCGGACCGGCATGGCCAGCGCGCGTGCCGAATGCGTGAGGCCGGCGTCGGCGATGCGGGGGAACTGTTCCGCGCGAAGGGAGGTGTAGCGGCGGAGGGCGTCCGCGGGGAGGAACGGTCGCCGGGTGACCGGCACGACGTCCTCGGTGGACAGGCCGAGCTCGGTGATCAGTGCGGCCGTGCGCTGGTACGTCACGGTGCACATGTGACCGCCGACGTCGAAGACATGCCCGTCGATGGTCACCGAGGCGCACTTGCCGCCGACCTTGGGGGCTGCCTCCAGCACCGTGACGGCATGCCCGAGACGCTCCAGCTCGCGGGCCACCGTCAGGCCGCTGGCGCCGGCCCCGACCACGCAGACGCGTCTGCCTTGGGCGTGTCTCACACCGGCACGCCCGCACGGGCCAGGAACGCCTCGCGGCAGGCGCTGCGACGAAGCTTGCCGCTGGTTGTCTTCTGCACCAAGCCCTGCGGCCCGACCACCACCTCGACAGCGGCGAGTTGGTGGTCCATGCGGACGGTCTCCGTCACGGCGTCGGCGATCGACCGCTCGTCGGCGTGCCTGTCTCGGGTCTCCACCACCACGACCAGCCGCTCGCCGTCATCGGAGGGCACCGAGAAGGCGGCCACCCCGCCCGGCCGGATCGCCGGGTGGCAGCCGCGGACGCTGGCCTCGATGTCCTCCGGGTGCAGGTTGCGGCCGCGCACGATGATCAGGTCCTTGAGCCGGCCGGTGACGAAGAGCTCGTCCCCGTGCAGGAAACCGAGGTCGCCGGTGCGCAGGTAGCAGGTCGGGTCCTCGCCGCCGGCGACCCGGGCCTGGAACGTCTGCTCGGTCTGCTCGGGATGGCCGTAGTAGCCCAGCGCCTTGGTCGCCGAGCTGACCCAGATCTCGCCGACCCGGCACGGCGGCAGCACCTCGTGCGTGTCCGGGTCCACGATGCGCAGGCGGGCGTCGGTCTTGGTCGGCCGGCCGCAGCCGACCAACGTCACCGACGCCCGGGCCGGCAGCGCCGGCACCGCGCGGCCGGCCTCCAGGGCGGTCCGGTCCAGGCACAGCGTGCCGCGGCCGCCCATGGTGACGCTGACGGTGTGCTCGGCCAGGCCGTACGCCGCGTAGAAGGCGTCCCGGTGCAGGCCGGCCGGCTCGAAGGCGTCCAGGAAGCGGTGCACGGTGTCCGGCCGGATCGTCTCCGCCGCGGACATGAACACCCGGACCGACCCCAGATCCCACCCGGCCCGTTGCTCCACGGTGGTCTTGCGCACCGCGAGATCGAAGGCGAAGTTCGGGGCCGCCGTGTGCGTGGCCCGTACCCGGGACAGCACCTCGAACCACACGGCCGGGCGACGCAGGAACGCCTGCGGTGACAGCAGATAGCTGTGGGCGTTGCCGGCGAGCGTGGACAGGATGACGCTGATCAGGCCGAAGTCGTGGTATTGCGGCAGCCAGAACACGCCCCGGGCCCGCTCGCCCAGCCCGAGATCGACGGCGTTGGCGGTGAGCTCGCCGACCAGGTTGCCGTGCGTGACGACCACTCCGCGTGGCGATCCGGTTGAGCCGGACGTGTACTGGAGCAGTGCCGGCTGGTCGGGATCGGCCGGCGAACACCACTCGACCGGAGCAGTGGCCGGGCGGCAGTTGTCGGTGTGCCGCCACGTGATCCGCGGCCAGCTGGGCTTGGACCGGTCGAACACCCCGGCCACCGCGCCGATGCCGCGGGCCCGGTCGTAGGCCTTGACGGTGAGCACCGCCCGGGGCCGGCAGTCGTCGAGGATGCCGGCGAACGCCGGCAGCGTCTGGCGCAGGCGAAACGGATCCGGCGGGTAGACCGGGACCGGCACGACTCCGGCGATCAGGCAACCGACCAGGGCGATCACGAACTCCGGGCCCGGCGGGTAGACCAGCACGGCGCGGTCCCCGGCGTGGAAACCCCAGCGCCGCAGCGACTCCGCGACCGCCTCGGCCCTGGTGACGGCCGCGCCGGCGGTCAGCGACACCCGGTCGGCGCCGTCGTCGTCCACGAAGGTGAACAGAACACGGTTCGGACTGTCCTTGGCCAGCGCGCGCAACGTCGCCAGCGCCGAATACCGCAAAGCCGGTCACCGTCCTTCTACCGCTCGCCCGCTGATCGCGCGCCTGTCCCCGCACACCGTGCGGCAGGTGTCGTCCGGCGCGCAAGCACCCCGACAGGTCGTGTCGCCGAAAGCAACATCTCTACTGTTGGTGTGCTCGACGGTCGTCCACTGTGGAACATATGGGGGAAGGGACAGCGGATGGTTGAGGACGGCGCCCCGGAACCGCCGACACCGGACCGGTCGACCTCGGACCGGCCGGCGCCGGGACCGTCGACGCCAGGGCTGTCGACGCCGAGACCGCCGGCCCCGGACCGGTCATGGCGAGACCGGTCGACCTCGGGACCGGTGCCGCCCGGGCTGCCGGGTCAGAGCGGTCCGACGACGGGAGTGCCAGGCCAGGGCGGGTCGATGGGTTGGCCGGGCCAGGGCGGCTTCACGGCGGGAATGTCAACCCAAGGTGGGCCTGCGGGGCTGCCGGTTCAGGGCGGGCCGGGGTTGCCGGATGCGCGGCCGGCCAGTTCGCGGGAGTTGACGGCGGCGATTGCCGATGCGGCGAGGCTGGCGTGTGTGCTGACCGACCTGCTGGCCACGTTGCGTGAGCCGACGAGACGGCTGGCGGGGGCGGGGGCGGCGGCGTCGCTGGAGGTGGCGCGGCGGCGGTCGGAGGAGGCGCTGATGGAGCTGGAGATCGCCCTCGGCGACGTGCGGGCCGCGGGTGGTCGTACGATACAGCCGAACGGGTGAGTTCCCTGGCGCCCCGGTCCGGCCGGGGTGAGGGTTGATCCCTTATCTGGCCGCCGCTCAGGGTTGCGTGGTGACTAAGGTTGGCAGGCATGAGTCCAGCGTCGTGTCCCGACTGCGACGGGCCGTCGGCCCGGCCGCTGCGAGTGCTCGCGGTGGACGACGAGCTGCCGGTCCTTGAGGAGATCGTCTATCTGCTGGGCGCCGACCCCCGGGTGGGCACGGCCGAGGGCGCGCAGGACTCGACCGAGGCGCTGCGGCTGCTGCACCGGGCGGCGGACGCGGACCGGCCGGTCGACGCGGTGTTCCTGGACATCAAGATGCCCGGCCTGAACGGCATGGAGCTGGCCCGGGTGCTGACCCGGTTCGCCAACCCGCCGGCGCTGGTGTTCGTCACCGCCGACGACCAGTCGGCGGTGGAGGCCTTCGAACTCAAGGCCCTCGACTACGTGCTGAAGCCGCTGCGGCCGCAGCGGTTGTCGGAGGCGCTGCATCGGGTGGCGCACAAGGTGATCGCCAGCGCGGTGCACGTGCCGGCCCAGAAAGCCGTCGAACAGCAGACCGCGGAGTCGCCGGCGGTCACGCCGGACGACGTGATCCCGGTCGAGCTGGGTGGCGTGACCCGGTTCCTGCGGCTGGCCGACGTGCGCTACGCCGAGGCCCAGGGCGACTACGCCCGCCTGCACACGGCCAACGGCAGCTACCTGGTCCGCACGCCGCTGACCGGGCTGGAGGAGCGCTGGCGGGAAGCCGGGTTCGTGCGCATCCACCGCAGCCACCTCATCTCCCTGGCCCACGTCGAGGAGTTGCGGCTGGACGGCGGCCAGATGTCGGTGAAGATCGGCGGCGCGACGCTCACGGTGAGCCGGCGGCACACTCCGCAGCTGCGGGATCTGCTGGTGAAGCGGGCCCGGCCGCACGCGGTGCGGGCGGGCAAGTGAACGCGGAGCGGCCCCGCCGGGTGGTCGTCACGAGCCCGTGGACGAGGGCGGGCCGGCGCTCGCGGTCGTATCCGATCGTGCGCGAGATCGACGAGCAGTCCGAGGTGGGCGCCCTCTACATGCGGTCGCTGATGCGGACCCAGCTGCGGCTCGGCGTGCTGGTGGTGCTGCTGGTGTGCGGGCCGCTGGCCGCGCTGCCGGTGCTGTTCAGCCTGCTGCCGCTGACCAAGACGGTGGTGGTGCTGGGGTTGCCGCTGCCATGGCTGGTGCTGGGGTTCGCGGTGTACCCGGTGGTGGTGCTGGTCGGCTGCTACTACGTGTGGCGGGTGGAGCGCACCGAGCGGGAGTTCGCCGACCTCGTCGAGCAGTCCTGACCGGTGAGCAGCACCTACTCCGCCGTCTTCGTGGCCCTGGTGCTCGCGGCCGCGGTGCTGATCGGCGGCTACGGCCTGCGGATCTCCCGCACCACCTCGGACTTCTACGTCGCGTCGCGGACCGTGTCGCCGTGGTGGAACGCCTCGGCGATCGGCGGCGAGTACCTGTCCGCGGCCTCGTTCCTCGGGGTCGCCGGCCTGATCTTCGCCTACGGGCCGGACATGCTGTGGTACCCGATCGGTTACACGGTCGGCTATCTGGTGCTGCTGGCGCTGGTCGCCGCCCCGCTGCGGCGTTCGGGGGCGTACACGGTCCCGGACTTCGCCGAGGCGCGGCTGGAGTCGCGGCGGGTGCGGCGGATGGCCAGCGTGCTCTCGGTCGGCATCGGCTGGCTGTACCTGGTGCCGCAGCTGCAAGGCGCGGGCCTGACCTTGACCACGGTGACGGGCGCGCCGGGCTGGCTCGGGGCCTTGTTGGTGTCCGCGGTGGTGGCGGTGAACGTGATGGCCGGCGGCATGCGGAGCATCACCTTCGTGCAGGCCGTGCAGTACTGGCTGAAGCTCACCGCGCTGGCGGTGCCGGTGATCTTCCTGGTGCTGGCCTGGCGGGACGCCGGCACGCCGTCGCTGGACGGCGGCAAGCCGGCGGTGTTCTCCAATGACACCAACGTGACCGTGCAGGCCACAGTGGACGTCGAGGTCAGGTCGCCGGTGACTGTCTTTGTCAACGGTGTGCTGGACGGGCGGCCGCACGCCGGCACCCAGGTGTCGCTGGGGCCCGGGCAGCACCGGATCAGCGCCGGCGCGACACTGGACTTCCCGGCCAATTCCGTTGTGCCGCAGGTGAAAGGCATCCCCGCCGACACCAACGCGGCGTGGGCGCAGCCGCTGGGCGGGGAGGGCCACGGCGATCCGTTCTACGTCACGTACTCGCTGATCATCGCGACCTTCCTCGGCACCATGGGCCTGCCGCACGTCGTGGTTCGCTTCTACACCAACCCGAACGGCCGCCAGGCCCGGCGGACGACCGTCGTGGTGCTGGCCCTGCTCGGGGCGTTCTACCTGTTCCCGCCGGCCTATGCGGCGCTGGGACGGCTCTACACGCCGGAGCTGCTGCTGACCGGGCAGACCGACGCGGTGGTGCTTGTGCTACCGTCCACACTGGTCGGTGGCACGCTGGGAGAGCTGCTGGGAGCCCTGGTCGCCGGGGGCGCCTTCGCTGCCTTCCTGTCGACGTCGTCCGGCCTGACGCTGTCGGTCGCCGGCGTGCTGTCACAGGATGTGTTGCTGTTGCGGGGACTTCGCGGGTTCCGGGTCGCCGCGTTCTTCGCCGCCATCGTGCCGTTCGGCGCGGCCCTGTTGGTGTCGGGCATGTCGCTGGCCGACGTGGTGGGGCTGGCCTTCGCCGTGGCCGCGTCGTCGTTCTGCCCGTTGCTGCTGCTGGGGATCTGGTGGCGGCGGCTCACCCCGTTCGGCGCGGTCGCCGGCATGCTGGCCGGCGGCGGGCTGGCGCTGGTCGCCGGCCTGGTGACCTTGGTGGTCCCGCCGGGGGCCGGGCTGGTCTACGATCTGCTGAGCCGGCCGGCGGCCTGGAGCGTGCCGCTGGGCTTCGCCGTCATGATCGTCGGGTCGCTGCTGACGTCCCGGGGCATACCGGCGTCGGTGAACCGGACCATGGTGCGGCTGCACGCCCCGGAGGCGCTGGGCCTCGCCGACGAGGAGACGCCGTGACGACCGCGGTGCTGGCGGTGCTGCTGGCCGTGACGACCCTGGCCGTGCTGGCCCTGCTGTGGCGGCTGCGGAGTCTCTACCGTGAGTCCGGCAACGCCGTCGACCGGGCCACCTATGCCACCCTGCACACCGCCTGGTCGGCCGCGCCGCCGCTGCGGGCCGGCCTGGTGCCCGAGGCCGCCCGTCGTTCCGCCCCGCATCTTCGGGCCCTTCTGGACGCTCCCGCGCTGGCTCTGACCGACGGGGAACGGGTCCTGGCCTGGGACGGCGTCGGCGAGCAGCACTCGGCCCGGGCGCTGGAGATCGTCGGCCCCGCCTTCGCCAACGGACGTTCGCACGTCACCAAGGTCGAGTGCGCCGACCTCGAGTGCCCGCTGCGCTACGCCGTGATGGTTCCGTTGCATGTGGACGGTCGGGTGGCCGGCGTGCTCATGGCCTACGCCGTCGAGGCCTCGGCCGGGTTGGTGCGGGCCGCCAACGAGGTCGCCCGCTGGGCCGCCGGGCAGCTGGAGCTGGCCGAGCTCGACCGGTCCAAGCAGCGACTCATCGAGGCCGAGGTGCGGGCCCTGCGCGCGCAGATCTCGCCGCACTTCATCTTCAACTCCCTCACCGCCATCGCGTCCTACGTGCGGACCGATCCCGAGCGGGCCCGGACCCTGCTGCTCGACTTCGCCGAGTTCACCCGGTATTCCTTCCGGCGGCACGGCGAGTACACGACGCTGGCCGAGGAGCTCAGGTCCATCGACCAGTACCTGTCCCTGGAGCGGGCCCGCTTCGGCGAGCGGCTACAGGTGACCCTGCAGATCGCCCCCGAGGTCCTGGCCGTGGCCGTGCCGTTCCTGTGCATGCAGCCCCTCGTGGAGAACGCCGTCCGCCACGGCATGGAGGGCAAGGTCGGTCCCGGCCGCATCATCATCCACGCCGCCGATGCCGGCGCGGAGGCCCACATCAGCATCGAGGACGACGGCATCGGCATGGACCCCGAGCGCCTGCGCCGCACCCTGGCCGGCGAGCCCGACGCCCAGACCGGCATCGCCCTCGGCAACATCGACGAGCGCCTGCGCCAGGTCTACGGCGACGAGTACGGCCTGGTCGTCGAGACCGCCGTGGGAGCCGGCACGAAGATCCACCTGCGCCTGCCCAAGTACCGCCCCGGCATCCACGCCGACTGACCCCACCCCGCGCCCGCGAGCCCAGGATCTGCGAGCCGCACGACCATGGCTCAGCTGGAGGATCCCCGCCAGCACCGACCGACCCCGGCGAGACGTCCCTCACGCCGCCCGCTGCGCCGGAGGACTCGCCGATGCCAGCGCAGTTTCACCTGATGGTGTGAGCGTTGCCGGCAGCCATGTGCCCTTGGTCCCCGTGCCGGCCGCGGCGACCAGGCCGGCGTGCACCAGGTCTCGGGCCATCGCCTGGTCGCAGCAGGCCAGGCCGTCCACCCGGAAGTCGGGCTCGCGGCTGGCGGTCAGCTCGGCCCGGCCGGCCCGCACGGCCCGAAGCATCGCCAGCGCCCGGTGGGAGAGTGGAGTGGTCATCAGTGGGCTCCTTCCCGCTTGAGTGCCCGGTACACGGCCGCCGCCCGTCCGCGGTTCAGGTCCGGGCCGAGGGTGCGCCGACCCGACGGCGCCGGTGATCAGCCGTCTCGTGTCGGCGGCCGGCCCATCGGCGCAGTTCACGCCGCGTTCTTCGGTCGGTCCGATCGATTCCGGGGCGCCCGGCGGCGTGTTTGCCTCCTTATCACCGTTCACACCCGAGCCGTTCACTCGATCGCTTGAATCTGGCGAATCTGAACGGGGCCCGCGACCCTCCGAACCCGTTCGCCGAAGCGAATGGTTGCGGCGTGAAGTAACGGTGGCCGTTATCGGAATGAGTTGTTCGTGATTGGCGCGTGGCGCAGCCGTCACAAATTGGCCCGGGAATGCGATGTGGGTCACTGTAACGGCGGAGTCGCGTGACTTGCTGCACGTGCATACTTCCTACCGAGGGGTAGGAAATGCGGGGTTAACCCGATGTCAAGTTGCCGGACCTTGAGCTGACCGGCCGCACGGGTTGCGGCGTGTGACAGACACTCGAGCGGGTGTAACCCGTTGGAGGCAGGACTGGGAACCGCGCCGGACGGGACTCTGCTGGGGGTCCGCGTTTCGCGTTTTAAACCACTCTGATGGAGCAATCTCTCACGGGTGAGTGAAGTTCGGTCATTCCGATGGGGTTCCCACGTGCGTGTTACGGCCCTCGAACTGAACTGCCGGGGATACTCCGTTCGGCGGTAGAATTCGGTGGATTCGTTGGGCACCGTTGCCTACGGATCTCGATGGTTGTGGTGGCCCCGACTGTCGAGCTCATCGATCGCGGTCCGGTGACGACGGGACCCGGTTGTCCTTTTCGCGGCACGTCGGCGACGGGAAATCGCCACTGCGATGACGTGTGCGAACGGACCCGGGCAGGCCGTCGGCGCACGTCCGCGAATTGACCTCACCCTGCGGGCAGGCGCACGCACAACGCGCCTACCCACCCGTCAGGACGTGACCAGTGCCGTGACCGGCTCTGGCGATGCCCCGTGCCCGAAAGGTGCCCTGATCGATGTCCGTCCCACCGGAGTGGAACGCCACAGACCGGCCCGTGCCCGCGCGCACCCTGGCCCAGCTGGTCGAGGGCCAGGCCGTCCGCACCCCGGACGCGCCGGCCCTGCTGGGCGCGGACGGCACGGTCACCTTCGCCGAGCTGGACACGCGCGCGAACCGGCTGGCCTACCTGCTGGCCGGCCGGGGCGCGGGGCCGGAGCGGATCGTCGCGCTGGCCCTGCCGCGCTCGGCGGACCTGGTGACGGCGCAGCTGGCGGTGGCCAAGACCGGGGCGGCGTTCCTGCCGGTCGACCCGGACTATCCGAAAGAGCGAATATCGCTCATGTTCGATGACGCCGATCCGGTGCTGGTGGTGACCAGGCGGGCGCTGGCCGACCGGCTGCCGGCGGTGTCGATGATCACCATGGACACCCAGGGCCTGCTCGACGACCAGCCGGCCCGCGCGTTAGATCGTCCACAGTGCACCGATAACGCGGCGTACGTGATCTTCACGTCGGGGTCCACCGGCCGGCCCAAGGGTGTTGTGGTGACGCACGCCGGCCTGGCCAGCTTCGCCGCGGCCGAGATGGACCGCTACGAGGTCCGACCCGGCGACCGCGTGCTCCAGTTCTCCTCGCCGAGCTTCGACGCCTCCATCCTGGAACTGTGCATGTCGCTGCCGGCGGGCGCGGCGCTGGTGGTGCCGCCGCCGGGCCCGCTGCTCGGCGATCGACTGGCCGAGGTCCTCGCCTCGGGCCGCGTGACGCACGCGCTGATCCCGCCGGTGGCGCTGGCCACGGCGCCGGACACCAAGCTGGCCGACTTCCGCACCTTGATCGTCGGCGGCGACGCCTGCCCGGCCGACCTGGTCCGCCGGTGGGCCCCGGGCCGCCGCATGATCAACTCGTACGGCCCGACCGAGTCGACGGTGGTCGCGACGTGGAGCGATCCGCTGACGCCGGGCGGCATCCCGCCCATCGGCCGGCCGATCTGGAACACCAGGGCCCACGTCCTCGACGAGCAGTTGCGCCCGGTCGGCGTCGGCGTCACCGGTGAGCTCCACGTCGAGGGCATCGGCCTGGCCCGCGGCTACCTGCGGCGCCCGGGCCTGACCGCGTCACGGTTCCTGGCCAGCCCCTTCACGCCGGGGGCCCGCATGTACCGCACCGGCGACCTGGTCCGCTGGACCGCCGCCGGCGTGCTGGAGTTCGTCGGCCGCGTCGACCACCAGGTCAAGATCCGCGGCTTCCGGGTGGAGCTCGGCGAGATCGAGACGGCGCTGCGCGCGCACCCGCACGTCCGTGACGCGGTGGTGGTCGCCCGTGAGGACAAGCCCGGTGTGAAGCGCCTCGTCGGCTACGTCCTGAGCCGCACCGACGCCGACCTCCGGGAGTTCCTGGCCCGCACGCTGCCGGACTACATGGTGCCGGCGGCGATCATAGAGCTCGACGAGTTCCCGTTGGGACCCAACGGGAAGCTGGACCGCAAGGCGCTGCCCGAGCCGGACTGGTCGACCGCGCGCCGCACGCCGTACGCGGCCCCGCGCACCGAGGCCGAGCGGGTGCTGGCCGAGCTGTGGGGAGACCTGCTCGGGGTCGCGGACGTCGGCGTGCAGGACGACTTCTTCGAGTTGGGTGGCGACTCGATCCTCGGGGCCAAGCTGCTGGCCCGCGTCCGCACCAGCTTCGACGTCGACCTGTCGCCGCGGATCGTGTTCGACGCCCGCACGGTCGCCGGCATCGCCGAGCTGCTGCCGCCGCAGGCCTGCGCGGCCGGGGACCGCATCCGCCGCCGGCCGAGGACCGGGCCGGTCCCGATTTCCCCGGCGCAGCGGCGACTCTGGCTGATGAACGACCTGACGGCCGGCGACACCGAGTACAACTCCGCCATCGGCCTCCGGCTGCGCGGCCCGCTCGACGAGAAGGCCCTCCAGGATGCCCTGAACACGCTGGCCCGGCGGCACGAGTCGCTGCGCACGACGTTCGACACCGTCGACGGCGAGGTCGTGCAGGTGATCGCCGAGAGCGGATTCCTTCCGCTGCACCGGGTGGACGACATCGAGGCGGAGCTGGACCGGCCGTTCGACCTGCGCCGAGGTCCGCTGACCCGGGTCGGCCTGGTCGAGCTGGCCAGCGACGATCACGTGTTGTTGTTGTGCCAACACCACATCGTCACCGATGGCTGGTCGGTCGGCCTGCTGGTGGACGAGCTGATCACCCTCCACTCCGGTGGCCGGCTGCCGGCGGTGGGCGTCGAGTACGCGGATTTCGCGCTGTGGCAACGCGAACGGCTGACCGAGCGGCTGCGGGAGCGGCAACTGGCCTACTGGCGGCGCAAGCTGGCCGGCCTGGCCCCGCTGGAGCTGCCGACCGACCGTCCCCGGCCGCAGGTCCGCACGACCAATGGCGCGATCCGTCGCTACGACCTGCCGGCGGATCTGGTCCGCCGGCTGTCCGCCCTCGGCCAGGACCACGGCGCCACGCTGTTCATGACGCTGACGGCGGCGGTGCAGCTTCTGCTGGCCCGGCACAGCAATCAGCAGGACGTGGCCCTGGGCACCGTCGTCTCCGGCCGTGATCATGCCGAGCTGGAGCGGGTCATCGGGTTCTTCGTGAACACGCTGGTGCTGCGCTCCTGGGTCGAGCCGACGCAGCGCTTCCCGGACTTCCTGGCCGACGCCCGGGAAACGGTGCTGGAGGCGTTCGCCTACGCCGACCTGCCGTTCGACCAGGTGGTGGCCGACCTCCAGCCGGCGCGCGATCCGAGCCGGAGCCCGTTGGCCCAGGCCCTGATCATCCTCCAGAACGAGATGGTTCCGAGCGGCAGCACCGGGAACCTGCGCGTCGACGAGTACGATCTGCCGCGGCCGCGGGCCCGGTTCGACCTGGTCTTCGAGTTCGTGCCGCGGCACGGCGGCCTGGTCGTGGCCCTGGAGCACAACACCGATCTGTTCGACGCCGGCACGATCGACCGTATCGCCGGCCATCTCCGGGTGCTGCTGGACGGCATCGCGGCCGACCCGGACCGCACGGTCGGCGAGCTGCCGCTGCTGACCGACGTCGAGCGCAGGCATGTGCTTACGGAGTGGCAGGGGCCGGTGATCAACGCGCCGGCGACGACTCTGCCGGCGTTGTTCGAGCGCCAGGCGGAGGCCACGCCGGATGCGGTCGCGGTGGTGTGCGATGGCCGCGAGCTGACCTACCGCGAGCTCAGCGAACGCGCGAACCGCCTGGCCCGCAGGCTGATCGCCCAGGGGGCCGGCCCCGAGCGGCTGGTGGCGATCTCCATGCCCCGGTCCGAGCAGATGATCGTCGCGGTGCTGGGCGTGCTCAAGTCCGGCGCGGCCTACCTGCCGGTGGACCCGAACTACCCGGCCGAGCGCCGTGAGCTGATGATCGCCGACGCGCAGCCGGTCGTGGTGCTGACCGAGATCGGCGACGTGCCGGAGCAGGCCGACGACATCGGCGACACCGGCCTGATCCCGGCGCATCCGGCCTACGTTATCTACACGTCCGGCTCGACCGGTCGACCAAAGGGCGTGGTCGTCACGCACGGCAGCGCCGTGGAGCTGATGGCGTGGGCGGCCAAGGACTTCGGTGCGACCGGACTGTCCACTGTGGTCGCCTCCACCTCGCTCAACTTCGACGTCTCGGTGTTCGAGATCCTCTGCCCGCTGATGGTCGGCGGCCGCATCGAGGTGGTCCGGGACGTGCTGGCGCTGGGTGAACGCCCGGGCGCCGACTGGCCGGCGAGCCTGGTCGGCGGGGTGCCGTCGGCCTTCGCGCAGCTGCTGGCCCAGGGGGCCGTGTCGGTGGCGCCGGAGCACGTGGTGCTGGCCGGGGAAGCCTTGACGGCCAAGGCCGTGCGTGACGTCCGGCAGGCCCTGCCCAGCGCGCAGATCGCCAACATCTATGGCCCGACCGAGGCCACCGTCTACGCCACGGCGTGGTACGACGACAACTCCGACCGGAATCCGCCGATCGGCCGGCCCATCGCCAACACCAAGGCGTACGTGCTGGACTCGGCGTTGCGTCCGGCGCCCCCGGGCGTGACCGGCCAACTCTGCCTGGGCGGCACCGGTTTGGCCCGCGGCTACCTCAACCGCGGCGGCCTGACCGCGGACCGGTTCGTCGCCGACCCGTTCGGGCCGGCCGGCAGCCGCATGTACCTCACCGGCGACCTGGTGCGCTGGACCGCCGACGGTGAGCTGGAGTACCTGGGCCGGGTCGACCACCAGGTCAAGATCCGCGGCTTCCGGATCGAACTCGGTGAGATCGAGAACGCGTTGCTGGCCAACGACTCCGTCACCGACGCGGTGGTGGTCGTCCGCGAGGACGAAGGCCACAGGCGGCTGGTCGGCTACGTGGTCGGCGACGGCAAGGCGGACCTGCGGACGCACCTGTCGAAGTCGCTGCCGGAGTACATGGTGCCGGCCGGCTTCGTCTGGCTCGACCGGTTCCCGCTGAACCCCAACGGAAAGCTCGACCGGGCGGCGCTGCCGGAACCGGTCTGGGAGTCGCACGGCGTCGACTACATCGCGCCGCGCACCGACATCGAGCGGGCGCTGGCCGAGATCTGGGCCGACGTGCTGGGTCTGGCCCGGATCGGCGTGCTGGACAACTTCTTCGAGCTGGGCGGCGATTCGATCCTCAGCATCCGGGTCGTGGCCAAGGCGGCACAGGCCGGGATGACGGTCACGTCCCGGGACATCTTCCTCAACCAGACCATCGCCGCGCTGGCGACGACCGTGGTGGCGGGGGAGCGGATCGAACGCGGCCCGGCCGTCGGAGAGGTGCCGCTGACCCCTGTCCAGCGGTGGTTCCTCGACACTAATCCGGCCCGGCCCGGGCACTTCACCCAGAGCGTGGTGGCCACGTTCGACGAGCCGATCGACACCGACCGGCTCGCCGCCGCGCTCGGAAAGCTGGTGGGCCACCACGACATGCTCCGCGCCCGGTTCACCGACCGGCAGGAGATTCCCGCCGCGGCAACGGGAACCGTGCTGGGCAAGCCGAATCCGGTGTTCGACCTGACCAAGGGCCCGCTCCTCCGGGCCGCGATCACCGGCACGAACCAGGTGACGCTGTATGTGCATCACCTGGTGGTCGACGGTGTGTCGTGGCGAATCCTGCTCGACGACCTGAAAACCGGCTACGAGGGCGGCGAACTGCCGCCGCGCACCACATCGTTCCAGGAGTGGGCGCGCCGGATCGAGAGCCACGTATTCGACGACGAGCAGTACTGGCGGGCGATCGAGGACGTGCCGGTTCCGGTCGACACGGACGGCACGGACACGGCGGCCGACACGCGGGCGGTCAGCGTGCGGCTCGATGCCGAACAGACGCGGGCGCTGCTCCAGGACGTGCCGGGCGTGTATCGGACGCAGGTCAACGACGTTCTGCTGGCGGCGTTGGGCCGAGTCTTGGCGCGGTGGACCGGCAACCGGCGCGTGGTTGTCGACCTGGAGGGCCACGGCCGCGAGGACCTGTTCGACGGCGTGGACGTGTCGCGCACGGTCGGCTGGTTCACCGCGATCTTCCCGGTCTCGCTGGAGATCGACGGCGACTGGGCGCGGGATCTCAAGGCAGTGAAGGAACAACTGCGGTCGGTGCCGCACAAGGGCGTCTCCTACGGTGCGCTGCGGTATCTGACCGGGAGCGTGCCGGCGGTCGAGCCGGCCGTGAGCTTCAACTACCTCGGCCAGTTCGACGGGGCCAGCGAGATGGCGCTGTCCGAGGATCCGGCCGCGCCGCGCCGGCACCTGCTGGACGTGGTCGGCCGGGTTGAGAACGGGCGCCTGGAATTCACCTGGTTCCACGGATCACGGCACACGCCGGCGACCGTCGAGGGTCTGGCCGCTGACATGCGGCAGGCGTTGCTGGAGATCATCGACCACTGTGGACGGCCGGACACCGGCGGCCGGACTCCCTCGGACTTCCCGCTGGCCGGCCTCGATCAGTCCACCGTGGACCGACTGGTCGGCGATGGGCGTGGCGTCGAGGACATCTACCCGCTGACGCCAACGCAGGCCGGCATGGTGTTCCACCGCCTGGTGCAGCGCGGCCAGGGTGCGTACTTCCAGCAGGTCAGCTTCACCGTCGAGGCCGGACCGGACGAGCTGGCCAAGGCGTGGCAGGCCGTGGTGGATCGAACGCCAGTGCTGCGCAGCGACATCGTGTGGGAGGCCGTCGACCGGCCGGTGCAGGTGGTGCGGCGTACCGCCGAACTGCCGATCCGCCGCTACGAAGGCGACTTTGACGCTCTGTTGGCCGAGGACCGGGCTGCCGGTCTGGACTTGTCGACCGCCCCGCTGATGCGGATCACGTTGGTGGCGCGGGGTTCGGCGACAAGAGTGCTGTGGACGTTCCACCACCTGCTGCTGGACGGCTGGAGCCTGTTCCAGGTGCTCTCGGACGTCATGGCGACCGTGCGCGGCGAGGAAATCCCGGTGCGGCGGCCGTTCCGGGACTACGTGTCCTGGTTGTCCGAACAGGACACTGCGGCGGCTGAGGAGTTCTGGCGCGGGCGCACATGCGACCGTACGCCGCTGCCGTTCGACCGCCAGCCCTCGGGAGTCACCGAGTCGACGGCCAGCCTGCGCATCGACTTCCCGGCCGACGCCGTGCGGGAAATGGCCCAGCGCAACGGCCTGACCGTCAATACGGTCGTGCAAGGCGCCTGGGCACTGCTGCTGGCCCGGCACTGCGGGCAGCGGCAGGTGTGCTTCGGCAGCACGGTTTCCGGCCGCCCGGCGGATCTGCCCGGTGCCGATGAGATCACCGGCATCTTTATCGCCACGCTGCCGTCCGTTGTGGACGTCGACGAAAGCCAGCCGTTGGTGCCGTGGTTGCGGCGGATTCAGGACGAGCAGGCCCAAGCCCGCCGATTCGACTACGCACCGCCGACCGGCACGCTGTTCGACAGCATCCTGGTGTTCGAGAACTATCCGGTGGCGGCTGATCTCGGCCTGCGGGAGCTGCGCGGCGTCGAGACCACGAACTACCCGCTGGCCGTGGTTGCCTACCCGGGGGAGCGGCTGACGCTGGCCTTCGGCTACGACCCGAACCTGTTCGACCAGGCGACGATCGCCGGCCTGGCCGACCGGCTGCGCCGGCTGATCGAGGAGATCGCCGCCGACCGTTCGCTGTCGGTCCGCCCGCTGTCAGCACTGCCGATGCTCACCGACGACGACCGGGATCTGCTGCTTCACCGGTACAACAACACCGCGCACCCGCTGCCGGACCTGAGTGTGGTCGATCTGTTCGCGGCCCAGGTGCGACGCCGTGCGGATGCCCTCGCCGTCGACGACCTGACCTACGCGGAGCTGGACCGGCGGTCGAACCGGTTGGCCCACCGGCTGATCGAGCTCGGCGTCGAACGGGACCGGCCGGTGGCGTTGCTGCTGGAGCGGTCGCCGGAGCTGGTGGTGGCCGAGCTGGCGGTGCTCAAGGCCGGCGGTGCGTACCTGCCGTTGGACGCCCGCGCCCCGCAGGATCGCCTCCGCCTGCTGGCCGCCGACGCCTCGGTCGTGATCACCGACGAGAAGTGGCGTTCGGTGGCCGATACGGTCCACAGTGGACCGACAGCGACGACCGACGACGGTGACAACGACACGCACCCCGAAGTTCAGGTGCACCCGGCGAATCTCGCCTACGTGATGTTCACTTCGGGTTCCACCGGCGTGCCCAAGGGGGTCGCCGTCACCCACGCGGACATCGTCGGCCTGGCGGCCGACCGGTCGTTCCGCCAGGGCCACCACGCCGTGCTGCTGCACTCTCCGCAGGCCTTCGACGCCACCACGTATGAGGTCTGGGTGCCGCTGCTCAACGGTGGCCGGGTGATCGTCGCGCCGCCGGGTGACGTCGACGCTTCGGTGATCCGCTGGGCGATTGCCCAGGGCGTGACCGGAATGTGGCTCACGGCCGGGCTGTTCCGGCTGTTCGCCGCGCAAGACCCTAACTGCTTCAAGGGCCTTACCGAGGTGTGGACCGGCGGCGATGTGGTGCCGGCCGACGCCGTGCGCCGAGTGGTGGCCACTGGTGTGTCCGTTGTGGATGGTTATGGGCCGACGGAGACCACGACCTTCGCCTCCTGGCACAGGATGTCCGGGCCGGTGCCGGACTCGGTGCCGATCGGGTCGCCGCTGGACAACATGCGCCTGCACGTGCTGGACGCCGATCTGCGGCTGGTGCCGCCGGGTGTGGTCGGCGAGCTGTTCATCGGCGGCGTCGGCGTGGCCCGCGGCTACCACGGCCAGCCGGGGCTGACGGCGTCCCGGTTCGTGGCAGACCCCTTTGGCACTGGGGAACGGCTGTACCGGACCGGTGACCTGGTGCGGTGGCGTGAGGGCGTGCTGGAGTTCGTGGGGCGGGCCGACGACCAGGTGAAGGTCCGGGGTTTCCGGATCGAGCTGGGGGAGATCGAGGCCGCGCTGGGCGCGCACCCGGCCGTCGAGCAGGCGGTTGTGGCTGTGCGCAGCGATGACGGCCGCAAGCGGCTCGTCGGCTATGTGGTCGGCTCGGCCGAGGGATTGCGGGAGCACCTGGCGGAGCGGCTGCCGGACTACATGGTGCCGGCGGTGATCGTCCGGTTGGACGAGTTGCCGCTCAACAACACCGGGAAGGTAGACCGCAAGGCGCTGCCGGCCCCGGAGATCATCACCCGTGGTCACGTCGAACCCCGCACCGACGCCGAGCGGACGTTGGCCGCGATCTGGGCCGAGGTGCTGCGGCTGGACCGGGTCGGCGTGGAGGACAACTTCTTCGAGCTGGGCGGCGATTCGATCGTCAGCATCCAGGTCGTTTCCAGGGCCCGGCAAGCCGGCCTGAGCCTGATGCCGGGGGACCTGTTCACCCGTCCGACCATCGCCGCGCTCGCGGCGGCGGCCGGCACCGCGGTCACCGTCACGGCGAGCCAGGACGCGGTGACCGGCGACGCCCCGCTCACGCCCGTGCAGCGGTGGTTCCTCGACGCCGAACCTGTGAACGCCGAGCACTTCACCCAGACCATGCTGCTCGACGTGCCCGGCGACGCCGAGGCGATCGACCGCGCCCTGAACGTGCTGGTGGCGCACCACGACGCGCTGCGCACGACTTTCGGCGCGCAGCAGACGACTGGTCCGGTCCAGACCACGCGGATCCTTGACGGCCGGCCGTTCGATCTGGCCAAGGGGCCGCTGTTCCGGGCCTCGATGGTCGACGGAAAGCTGCTGATCGAGGCCCATCACCTGGTCGTCGACACCGTGTCGTGGCGGATCCTGGCCGAGGACCTGCGGTCCGCGCTGCGCGGCGAGCCGCTGCCGGCCAAGACGACGTCCTTCCAGGAGTGGTCCCGAAGGCTGGCCGAGTTCGCGGCGACCGGTGGCTTCGACGACGAGCTGCCGCACTGGAAGTCCCTGAGCAGCGGTGATTCGCTGCCGGTCGACGCCGATGGGGTGAACACGCGGGGCTCGGTCCGGACGATCACCGTCGGCCTCGACGCCGAGCACACCCGGGCGCTGCTCCAGGACGTGCCGGGCGTCTACCGCACGCAGGTCAACGACGTGCTGCTGAGCGCCCTCGGCCACATCCTGGGCGGCTGGACCGGGCGTGACCGAGTGCTGGTCGATCTTGAGGGCCACGGCCGCGAGCAGCTGTTCGAGGATGTCGACCTGTCCCGCACGGTCGGCTGGTTCACCTCGATCTTCCCGGTCGAACTGGTCACCGGGGCCGACTGGGACAAAACCCTCAAGGCTGTCAAGGAAAACCTGCGCTCGGTGCCGCGTCGCGGAATCGGCTACGGGGCGCTGCGGCACCTCACCGGCGCCGCGCCGGCCGTCGATCCGGAGATCAGTTTCAACTACCTGGGGCAGTTCAGCGGAGACGGCTCGATCGGAGGCTCCGCCGACCCGGGTCAACGCCGGCCGCACCTGCTGGACGTGATCGCGCTGGTCCAGCACGACCGCCTCGAGCTGACCTGGCACTACTCGGACCAGGTCCACGCCGAGGCGACCGTGCGCGGCCTCGCCGACGGAATGGTCAACGCACTCAAGGACATCGTCCGGCACTGCGCCCGGCCGGGCGTCGGGGGCCGGACCCCGTCGGACTTCCCGCTGGCCCGGCTCAGCCAGTCCGATGTGGACGGACTGGTCGGCGACGGCCGGACCGTCGAGGACATCTACCCGCTGACCCCGCTCCAGGCCGGCATGGTTTTCCACAGCCTGGTCGACGGCTCCTCCGGCGCCTACTTCAACCAGGTCCAGCTGCGCCTGACCGGCATCGAAGACGTGGTCGCGTTCGCCAAGGCCTGGCAACGGGTCGTGGACCGGACGCCGGTGTTGCGCAGCCGGATCGTGTGGGACGGCCTGGCCGAGCCGGTGCAGGTCGTCCAGCGCGAGGTGACGCTGCCGGTCACCATCCTCGACTGGACCGCCGACGATCTCGATGACAAGCTGCGAGAACTGCTGGACAACGACCGGGCCGGCGGGCTCGATCTCGCCGCCGCGCCGCTGATGCGGGTGACGCTGGCCAAGCTCGCGGCCGACGACGTGCTGCTGGTCTGGACGTTCCACCACGTGCTGCTCGACGGCTGGAGCTGCGCGCAGCTCGTGCAGGAAGTGTGCGAGGACTACAAGGCTGTCGGCGCTGCGCAGCGACGGACGCCATTCGCCGAGTACCTGCGCTGGCTGTCCACTCAGGACGTTGCTCAGGCGGAATCGTTCTGGCGCACCGCGTTGGACGGCGTCGAAGGTCCGACGACGCTCCCGTTCGACCGGCAGCCGGTGGAATCGCACCGGGCGCAGTCGTGCGCGACCGTCCGTGTCGACTACCCGGCCGAACCGGTGCGGGAACTGGCGCATCGCCTCGGCCTGACCGTGAACACCGTTGTCCAGGCCGGGTGGGGCCTGTTGTTGGGTCGCCGCAGCGGCAGCGATGACGTGGTGTTCGGCACCACGGTGTCGGGTCGGCCGGCCGATCTGCCCGGCGTGGAATCCATGGTGGGCATGGTGATCAACACCTTGCCGAGCCGGATTCGGCTGGCCGCCGGGCTTTCCGTCGCCGACTGGCTGCGGGACGTGCAGCGCGAGCTGTCCGAGGCCCGGCAGCACGACTTCGTGTCGTTGGCCCAGTTGCAGGGCTGGGTCGGCGCGACCCTGTTCGACAGCCTGCTGGTGTTCGAGAACTACCCGTTCGACGAGGAAGCCATCGCCGCGCACGGCATCGGCATGCGCGGCATGGGCGAGGTCCAGCCGACCAACTATCCGCTCAGCGTCGTCGTGCAACCAGGCGACACCCTCGCCGTCAGCTTCGACTACGACCCGACGTTGTTCGACGAGTCGACCATTCGGGGTTTGGCCGACCAGCTCGACCTCGTGCTCACGGCCCTCACGCGTGACCCCGGACAGCCGGTCCGCAGCGTGGATCTGCTGACCGAGGCCGACCGCCAGCTGGTGCTGCGCGAGTGGAACGCCACCGCGACCGCCCCCAGCTTCGACACCGTCCTGACTGCTTTCGCCCGGCAGGATCGCGATGCCCTGGCGGTCGACGACCTCACGTATGCCGAACTCGACGCCCGGGCCAACCGCCTGGCCAACCGGCTGATCAAGCTTGGCGTGCGCGTCGAGGACCGGGTCGGGCTGCGCATGGAGCGGTCGGTCGACCTGGTGATCGCCGAACTGGCCGTGCTCAAGGCCGGGGCCGCGTACGTGCCGCTCGATCTGCGGGCCCCGGCCCAGCGGCAGCAGGCCGTGCTGGATCAGGCCGGCGTGCGGATCGTCCTGGAGGACGCCGAGTCGGACGATCCCGCCACCGACCCGGGAATCCGGGTCAGCCGGGCCAATCTGGCCTACGTGATGTTCACGTCCGGCTCGACCGGCCTGCCCAAGGGTGTGGCGGTGACGCACGCCGACATCGTCGAGCTGGCCCGGGATCGGTCCTTCGCTGCCGGCCACGGCACGACGTTGCTCCATTCGCCGCAGGCTTTCGACGCCGTCACCTATGAGATGTGGGTGCCGCTGCTCAACGGTGGCCGGGTGATCGTCGCGCCGCCGGGTGACGTCGACGCCTCGGTGATCCGCTGGGCGGTCGCGCAGGGCGTGACCGGGATGTGGCTGACCGCCGGCCTGTTCCGGTTGTTGGCCCAGGAGGACCCCCGCTGCTTCAAGGGTCTTGCCGAGGTGTGGACCGGTGGTGACGTGGTGCCGGCCGACGCCGTGCGCCGAGTGGTTGCCGTTGGTGTGTCCGTTGTGGACGGTTATGGGCCGACGGAGACCACCACCTTCGCCTCCCGGCACAAGATGCGGGGAACGGTGCCGGACTCGGTGCCGATCGGGTCGCCGCTGGACAACATGCGCCTGTACGTCCTGGACGGTGACCAGCGGCTGGTGCCGCCGGGAACCGTGGGCGAGCTGTTCATCGGCGGAGCCGGCGTGGCCCGCGGCTACATCGGCCGCCCTGGGCTGACGGCCTCGCGGTTCGTCGCGAACCCGTTCGGCACTGGGGATCGGCTGTACCGGACCGGTGACCTGGTGCGGTGGCGTGACGGCGTGGTGGAGTTCGTGGGGCGGGCCGATGACCAGGTGAAGGTCCGGGGTTTCCGGATCGAGCTGGGGGAGATCGAGGCGGCGCTGGCCGCGCATCCGTCTGTCGAGCAGGCAGTGGTGGCCGTCCGTGTCGACGAGGGGCGCAAACGGCTCGTCGGCTATGTGGTCGGTGAGGCCTCAGATCTGAAGGAGTTCCTGGCCGAGCGGCTGCCGGACTACATGGTGCCGGCGGTGATCGTGCCGCTGGCGGAGCTTCCGCTCAGCCGCAACGGAAAGGTCGACCGCGCGGCGCTGCCGGCGCCCGAACTGGCGACCAGCACTGGATATCGGCCGCCGCGCACGGACAACGAGCGCATCCTGGCCGACATCTGGGCCGAGATCCTCGGCGCCGAGCGGCCGGGCGTGGAGGACAACTTCTTCGAGCTCGGTGGCGACTCCATCCTCAGCATCCAGGTCGTGTCCCGGGCCCGCGCCGCCGGCCTCAACCTCACGCCGCGGGATCTGTTCGCGCACCCGACGATCGCGGCGCTGGCGGCCAACGCCACGACCGCCGTGCAGATCGTCGCCGAGCAGGGGCCGGTGAGCGGTGAAGTCCCGCTGACCCCGATCCAGCGCTGGTACCTCGACGGCAACCCGGTCGCGCCGGAGTCGTTCACCCAGTCCATGCGCATCGAGTGGCCGCAGGACTTCGACATCGCGGTGCTGCGGGCCGCACTGTCCATTGTGGTCTCACATCACGACGCGCTGCGGATGCGGTTCCACCGGATCGATGGCCAGTGGTGGCAACACAACGCACCCGACGAGCCGGCGGACATCCTCGACGCGGAGATCAACCTCGCCGACGGCCCGGTGATCACCGCCCGGTTGGTCGAGCCGAACGTGCTGGTGCTGACCGCCCACCACCTGGTGATCGACGGCGTCTCCTGGCGAGTGCTGGTCGAGGACGTGGAGGCGGCCTACCACCGGAAGGCCCTGGCCCCCAAGACAACCTCCTTCCGGGAGTGGTCGCAGCGGCTCGACAAGCACGACTTCGGCGCGGAGATCGCGTACTGGACGGGCATGACCGCCGACCCGGCGCTGCCCACGGACGGCAACGGCCCCAACACCTTCGCCACCACGACCACCGTGACCGCCGGCCTGGACGCCATCCAGACCAGGGCGTTGCTCCAGGACGTGCCGGGCGTCTACCGGACGCGGGTCGACGACGTGCTGCTGGCCGCCCTCGGCCGGGTCCTCGCCGACTGGACCGGGCGCGACCGGGTGCTGGTCGACCTCGAAGGCCACGGCCGTGAGCACCTGTTCGACGACGTCGACCTGTCTCGCACGGTCGGCTGGTTCACCTCGATGCACCCGGTCGAGCTGACCGTGGGCAAGGACTGGGCCGAGACCCTGAAGTCGGTCAAGGAGCAACTCCGTGCGGTGCCGAACAAAGGCGTCGCCGGGTTGATCCACGCCACCGCCGAGCCGCGGATCAGCTTCAACTATCTCGGCCAGTTCAGCGACGCCGGCACGCTCGACTCGGCCATCGGCCCGGACGAGCGGCGGCCGCACCAGCTCGACGTCGTCGGCGTCGTGCAGGGCGGCAAGCTCGAACTGACCTGGCAGTACTCGACACAGTTGCACCGGGAATCCACGGTCAGGCGGCTCGCCGGCAACCTCGTCGCCGCGCTGCACGAGATCATCCGGCACTGCGCCGAGCCGGCGTCGGGCGGCTGCACGCCGTCCGACTTCCCACTCGCCGGCCTGGCTCAGCACCAGATCGACCGGATCGCCGGCAACGGGCGGGACGTCGAGGACATCTACCCGCTGACGCCGATGCAGGCCGGCATGGTGTTCCACGGACTGTCCCAACAGGACCGTGGGCTCTACTTCGAGCAGGTAGCCTTCGTGCTCACGGATTCGCCGGACCCGATCCGGCTGGCCGAGGCCTGGCAACGGGTTGTGGACCGCACGCCGGTGCTGCGCAGCCGAATGGTGTGGGACGGGGTGCCGGAGCCGCTTCAGGTTGTGGACCGGCACGTCAAGGTGCCGATCCTCACCTACGACTGGCAGGGCCTGGACCGCGAGGCGATGTTGGCCGACCTGCTCGACGACGACCGGCGTGCCGGCTTCGACCTCGCCACCGGTCCGCTGCTGCGGATCACCATGGCCCGGCTGTCGCCGACCGAGGTCCAGCTGGTCTGGTCCTTCCACCACGTGCTGCTCGATGGCTGGTCCGTGTTCCAGGTGCTGTCCGACGTGTTCGCCGCCACGGGTGGCGGGGAGTTGCCGGTGCGCCGGCCGTTCGCCGACTATGTGGCGTGGATGCGGCGGCAGGACCTGGCCGCCGCCGACGAGTACTGGCGGGAACTGCTCGCCGGCATCGAGGGATCGACACCGCTGCCGTACGACCGGACGCCGACCACCAGCCACGACACGGCATCCACCCAGTGGGTGTCGGAGTGGCTGGATGCGCGGGCGGCCAGCCGGGTGCACGAGTTCGCTCGCCGACGCCGGCTGACCGTGAACGCGGTCGTGCAGGGCGCGTGGGCGTTGCTGCTGTCCCGCTACAGCGGGCAGGGTGACGTCTGCTTCGGGACGACCGTGTCCGGTCGGCCGGCCGACCTGCCCGGGGCCGACGACATCACCGGGATCTTCATCAACACCCTGCCGGTGCGGGCGGCCGTCGACGCGCGAATGTCTACTGTGGACTGGCTGCTGGAGTTGCAGCGGGCGCAGGCGGAATCGCGGCGGTTCGAGCACGTTCCGCTGTCCCGGCTGCAATCCCTGGCCGGCGTGCCGACGCTGTTCGACAGCGCCGTGGTGTTCGAGAACTACCCGGTCAGCGACCAACCGGGCATCCGCGACCTGGATGCCATGGAGGCGACCAACTACGCGTTGACTGTCGTGGGCGTGCCGGGGGAGACCCTGACCCTGGGCATCGGCTACGACCCGGAGCTGTTCGACGAGAACACGGTGCGGCGCATGGTCGGGCACCTCGTCCAGGTCGTGGAAGCCATGTGCGACAACCCGATCCTCGGCGACATCGACGTGCTCACCGCGGCCGAGCGGAACCACCTGCTGACCGGTGTGAACGCGACCGGCCGGGTGGTGGCGCCGGCCACGTTGTCCGAGCTGGTCGAGGCTCAGGCGGCCCGCACGCCGGACGCCGTCGCGGTGCTGGCCGACACCACGCTCACCTTCGCGGAGCTCGATCGTCGGGCCAACCAACTGGCCCGCCGGCTGATCACCGCCGGGGCCGGGCCGGAGAAGATCGTCGCGCTGGCCATGCCCCGGTCGCTGGAGATCATCGTGGCCCAGCTGGCCGTGCTCAAGGCCGGGGCCGCGTACCTGCCGATCGACCCGGCGTACCCGGCCGAGCGCATCGAGTTCATGCTCGACGACGCCAAGCCGGTGCTGGTGATCACCATGCCCGGCAGCGATAGTGCCGGCGGTCTGGTGATGGACGGGTCCGAACGGTCCCTTTCGGACGAACCAGTCGTCAAGGCGGTGTCGCCGACCAGCCCGGCGTATGTGATCTACACGTCCGGATCCACCGGCCGGCCCAAGGGTGTCGTCGTCACCCACGCCGGCCTGGCCAGCTTCTCCGCCGCCGAGATCGAACACTTCGACGTGCGGCCGGGCGACCGGGTCCTCCAGTTCGCCTCGCCCAGCTTCGACGCCTCGGTGCTGGAACTCTGCATGTCATTGCCGGCCGGTGCGGCGCTGGTCGTCCCGCCGCCGGGACCGCTGCTCGGCGAACACCTCGCCGCGGTCTTCAGCGGCCGGGAGATCACGCACGCGCTGGTCCCGCCGGTGGCGATGGCGACGGTGCCGGACGTCCAACTCCCGTCCCTGCGCACGTTGATCCTCGGCGGCGACGCCTGCACACCCGACCTCGTGGCCCGGTGGGCCCCGGGCCGGCGGCTGATCAACGCGTACGGGCCGACCGAGTCCACGGTGGTCGCGACCTGGAGCGAGCCGCTCGAACCCGGCGGCACGCCGCCGATCGGCCGGCCGATCCACAACACCAGGACGTACGTGCTCGACGACGGCCTGCGGCCGGTTCCCGTTGGCGTGCCGGGGGAGTTGTACGTGGCCGGCATCGGTTTGGCCCGTGGCTACCTCGACCGGCCCGGCCTGACCGCCTCCCGGTTCGTGGCCAACCCGTTCGAGCCGGGCGTTCGGATGTACCGCACCGGCGACCTGGTCCGGTGGAACGCCGACAACGAGCTGGAGTTCCTGGGCCGGGCCGACAACCAGGTCAAGATCCGCGGCTTCCGGGTGGAGCCCGGGGAGATCGAGGCCGTGCTCACCGCGCACCCGGATGTCAAGGCAGCGGCGGTGATCGCGGTTGAACAGCGGCTGGTGGGGTACATCGTGGGGGAGACGGGTGGCCTCCGGGAGCACCTCTCCGGCCGACTCCCCGCGCACATGGTGCCTTCGGTGTTCGTGCCGGTGGCCGAGCTTCCCCTCACACCCAACGGAAAGCTCGACCGGCGGGCGCTGCCGGCCCCGACTCCGGAGCCGGTGACCACCGGGTTCGCGGCGCCGCAGACCGAGACCGAGGAGGTGCTCGCCGGCATCTGGGCCGAGGCGCTGAGCCTGGACCGGGTCGGCGTCACCGACAACTTCTACGACCTGGGCGGCGATTCCGTGCGCAGCCTGCACATCACGTCCATGGTCCGCACGGCCTTCGACGTCGACCTGACGCCGCGGGACGTGCTGGCCAGCGGCACCGTGACCGCCCTCGCCGAGCTCATCGAGGAGCGGGTCCTGCTCGAACTGGAACGCGTCGCCTTCGGCGACGACGAGAACTGAAAGGCGAACGAGACCGTGCGCGACGACATCGACTATCAGGTGCTGGTCAACGACGAGGAGCAGTACTCCCTGTGGCCGCTGGCCAACGAGGTTCCGGCCGGCTGGCGGCCCACCGGCTTCCAGGGCGGCAAGCAGGAGTGCATGGACCACGTGGACGAGGTGTGGACCGACATGCGCCCGCGCAGCCTGCGCGAATGGATGGCAGCCAACCACTGAACAACAGCACTATTGCTTCAGTGACAACTGAATCTAACTACGAGCACAACAGAAAACCGGCCGCCGGCAGGGAACGAGCAGTGAGCCGGAAACAAGCGGACACCACAGTCGGGGGAGGGACACCGTGACCACGTCGGTCCGGTCCGAAGTAGACAGTGCGATCCTGGAAGGGGTCCTGAATGAGCTGTTAGCCCGGCACGACGTGCCGGCCGCGCAGCTGTCGGTGCACACCGGCGGCCGCACGGTGACGGTCGGCGCCGGCGGCAAGTATCCGGTGGGGTCGATCACCAAGCCGTTCACCGCCACCCTGGCGATGTTGCTGGTGGCCGACGGCGATCTGGACCTGGAGGACCGGCTCGGCGAGCACCTGGGGGAGCTGGGGCCGCGAGTGGGCCGGCTGACCGTCCGGCAGCTGTTGAGCCACACCAGCGGCCTGCCGGCCGCGCTGAGCGGCGAGAACGTCTCGACCCGGCAGTACCTGCGGGCCTGCCGGGACGCGGAACTGGTGCTGCGCCCGGGAATCGGGTTCTCCTACTCGAACGTCGGCTATGTGCTGCTGTCCCGGCTGGTCGAGGAGATCACCGGCATGGACTGGTGGGAGGCCGTCGAAGCGCTGCTGCTCACGCCGTTGGGCATCGAGCCGGCGTTCACGGTCGACCCGGGCGGCAAGCGGTCGGCGCACACCTTCCTGTCCGGCCACGCCGGTCGCGGCCGGCCGGTTGAGCAGACGCTGCCGGAAGTCGAAGCCGGCGCGGGGGCATTGGCCCTGAGCGCCGAGGATCTCGTGACGTTCGGACTGATGCACGTGACCGGGGACGGCCCGCTGTCGCCGCAGCTGCTGCGGACGATGCGCCGGCAGGTGCCCGGGGTGGTGCCGTTCGGGCTGGCCAACGGCTGGGGGCTCGGGCTCGCGGTGTTCGACGGCTGGGTCGGCCATGACGGCACGGCCGACGGCACGTCCTGTCACCTGCGCATCGATCCCGCCGGCAAGCAGGTCGTGGCGCTGACCACCAACGCGGTCTCCGGTGCGGCGCTGTGGGTGGACCTGGTCGGCCGGCTGCGCCGGCTCGGCCTGGACGTCGCCGACTACGACCTGAGCCACCGGCCGGACGAGATGCCGATGCCGGCCGGGCTGACCGGCAGCTACGCCAACGGCGACATGGAGTACTTCGTGGACGCCGGCGACGGCGTGCTGCACGTGGGTGGCGAGCTGTACCCGGAGCTGACGGTGCACGCGGACTGGGCGTTCTCCGTGCTGGAGCCGGAATCCGGCCGCCGCGTGCTGGGTGGGCGGTTCCTGCGCGACCCGTCGACCGGCCTGATCAACGGCCTGCAGACCGGCGGCCGCGTCGCCGCCCGCCGCTGACGAAGACGAGAGAAACGGACATCATGACGACATCGAGGCAGAGCCGCATCGACGCGCTGCCGGCGGAACTGCGCGAGCAGCTCAGGCGACGACTCGCCGGGCGGGCGAAGGCGGCCGACGGCATCCCGCGCGCCGACCGGTCCTCGGCGCTGCCCCTGTCGTACGCCCAGCAGCGCCTGTGGTTCCTCGACGAGCTGCGGCCGGGTGAGTCGGAGTACAACAGCGCCGTCGCGCTGCGGCTGGCCGGCCCACTCGACGTGCCGGCGCTGACCGGTGCCCTGGCCGCGCTGGTCGCGCGACACGAGTCGTTGCGTACCACGGTGATCGTCGTGGACGGCGCCGCGATGCAGTCCATCGCGGACACCGTGGATGTCCCGCTGCGGGTTGTGGACGCGCCGGCCGAGCTGGACCGGGTCCTGGCCGACGAGTACTCGCGGCCCTTCGACCTGCGGAAAGGTCCTTTGCTGCGGGCACTTCTGGTCCGGCTGGCGGCCGAGGACCACGTGCTGCTGCTGACCGCGCACCACGTGGTCACCGACGGCGCGTCGATGGGTATCATGATCGACGAGCTGGGTCGCCTGTACGGCGGCGCGACGCTGGCCCCACCCGCGGTGCAGTACGCGGATTACGCGGTGTGGCAGCGTGGTCGGCCGCTGGATCAGCACCTGGAGTACTGGACCGCGCAGCTGGCCGGCGTGGAGCCGCTGGAGCTGCCGACCGACCGGCCGCGTCCGGCGGTGCGGACCTCGGCCGGCGCCGTGCACGATTTCCTGCTGCCGGCAACGGTTTCGCAGCGGCTGGCCGAGCTGGCCCGCGAGCACGACACCACGCTCCACACCGTGCTGGTCGCGGCCTGCCAGGTGCTGTTGGCCCGCTACACCGGCCGTCAGGACATCGCCGTCGGCTCGGTGGTGAACGTCCGCAACCGGCCCGAACTGGAACGGATGGTCGGGTTCTTCGTCAACACGGTGGTCCTTCGGTCCACTGTGGACGACGAGCTGTCCTTCGGGGACCTGCTCGCGCAGGTCAGGGCGACCGTGCTGGCCTCGCTGGACCATGCCGAGGCGCCGTTCGACAAGGTGGTGGAGTCGCTGCGGCTGGAGCGGGATCCCAGCCGCAACCCGCTGTTCGACGTGTTGGTGCTGCTCCACGGCGCGGCCGGCGCGCCGCCGGAGTTCGGGGCGCTGGCGGTCGAGCCGGTGGACGTGAGCCGCCGGTCGGCCACCTTCGACCTCAGCTTCGAGTTCCAGGACACGCCCGAGGGCCTGGCCGGATCGGTGGAGTACAGCACCGATCTGTTCGACCCGGACACGGTCGAGCGTATGGCCGAGCACCTTTCCACGCTGTTGATGGAGATCACCTCGGTCCGGCGGGTCGGCGACCTGCCGGTGCTGACCTCGGCCGAGCGGTCGCGGCTGCTGGTCGAGGCCAACGCCACCGCGCTGCCGGCGCCGGCGGCGAGCATCGTCGAGGTCTTCGAGCAGACGGTTCGGCAGGCCCCGAACGACCTCGCACTTGTGTTCCAGGACACAGAGTTCACCTTCGCCGAGCTGAACGCGCGCGTGAACCGGTTGGCGCACCACCTGATCGCGTTGGGGGCCGGCCCGGAGCGGGTCGTTGCCCTTGCGCTGCCCCGTTCGGCCGAACTGATCGTGGCGATGCTCGCGGTGTGGAAGGCCGGCGCGGTGTACCTGCCGGTCGATCGCGCGTTGCCGAAGGACCGTGTTGAGCTGCTGCTTCGTGACGCCGGCACCACACTTGTGGTGGTCGCCCCGGACGACACCACCACACCTGTGGTGGGCGGCCGGGTGGTGGTCGCGGACGCCGACGGCCGGCCGGACAGCGACCCCGACCATCCACTCAGGACGGACAGCGCCGCGTACATCATCTACACCTCCGGCTCGACCGGCATCCCGAAGGGCGTCGCGGTCGAGCACCGGAACCTGGTGAACCTGCTGTTCAACCACCGCAACGACTTCGCCGCCGGCCGGCTGAGAGTGGCCACCACCGCAGTGTTCTCGTTCGACACCTCGCTCGAAGGCCCGGTGCTGCTGGCCGACGGCCACGAGCTGCACGTGATCGACGACGAGGTCCGCATGGACGCCGACGCGCTGGTGGACTACGTGGTCCGGCGTCGGATCGACTTCCTCGACCTCACCCCGACCTACCTGCGGCAACTGCTCCCCGCCGGCCTCCTGGCCGATTCCCGTCACCGCCCCGCCGTGCTGATGCTCGGCGGCGAGGCTCTCAGTGACGAGCTGTGGCGTGAGCTCGCGACTGCCGACCGAACGACGGCGTACAACTTCTACGGCCCCACCGAGTGCACGGTCGACGCGCTGTCCTGTGTGGTCGCCGGTGATCAGTCCTCTTTGGGCCGTCCGCTGCGGAACATGCAGGCGTATGTGCTGGACGGTTACCTGCGGCCGGTGCCGACCGGGGTCGTGGGCGAGCTGTGCCTGGCCGGCGCGCAGGTGGCCCGCGGCTACCTCGGCCGGCCCGGCCTGACCGCGGACCGGTTCGTGGCCAACCCCTTCGGCGACGGCCGGCTCTACCGGACCGGCGACCTCGTGCGCTGGCGCGCCGACGGACGGCTGGAGTACATCGGCCGCGCCGACGACCAGGTCAAGATCCGCGGCTTCCGCATCGAGCCCGGCGAGGTCGAGGTTGCCCTGCTGCGGCTGCCGGAAGTGAGCCAGGCGACGGTCGTCGCGCGGGACAACCGGCTCGTCGGCTACGTCGTCGGCGAGACCGAGAACCTGCGGGAGCGGCTGCGCGAGTCGTTGCCGGACTACATGGTGCCGGCCGTGTTCGTGCGGCTGGACCGGCTGCCGATGACCAGCGCCGGCAAGATCGACCGGAACGCGTTGCCGGCGCCGGTGGTGCCGGCGGCGGAGTGGGTCGCGCCCCGCACGGAGACCGAGCGGCTGCTGGCCGAGATCTGGTCCGGGGTGCTCGGCGGGGCGCCGGTCGGGGCGCGGGACAACTTCTTCGCCCTGGGCGGCGATTCCATCCTCAGCATCCAGGTCGTGTCGCGGGCCCGGGCCGCCGGGCTGCGGCTGACCTCGCGGGATCTGTTCACCCACCAGACGATCGCCGAACTGGCGCTGGTGGTCCGCACCGACGAGCAGGCCGAAGTGCCGGTGATCGCCGGGCCCGCGCCGCTGACGCCGATCCAGCACTGGTTCTTCGAGACCTACGGCCCGTTGAACCACTTCACCATGTCGATGCTGCTGGAACTGCCGGCCGACGTGGACCGCTCGCGGCTGTCCGCCGCCATCGACACGGTGATCGCCAACCACGAGGCCCTGCGCACCCGTTTCACCTGCGTGGACGGTGTTTGGCGGCAGGAGCCGGTGGCCGCGCCGAGCGGCGTCCTTGAGGTCGGCAGCGAGATCAGCCGGGACGGCCTGGACATCAGCGCCGGCCGCATGGTCAAGGCGATCTTCGTCCCCGGCGAGACCCCGTTGCTGTTCCTGGCCGTTCACCACCTCGTCGTCGACGGTGTGTCGCTGCGGCTGCTGCTGGGCGACATCGAGGCCGCATACAACGGGGAAACCCCGGCGCCGACCGGCACGGCGTTCAGCCAGTGGGCGCACCGGCTCGTCGGGTCCGACTTCGCCGAGGATCTGCCGTACTGGCAGCAAGTTCCGGACGCCGAACCGTTGCCGACCGATCGTGCGGGAGAGAACCTTTCCGGCACGACCCGGACGCTCACCGTCGGCCTCGGCCGCGAGGAGACGGACGCGCTGCTGCACAAGGTCCCGGACGTCTACCGCACGCAGGTCAATGACGTGCTGCTGAGCGCCCTCGGGTGGGCGCTGGCCGAGTGGACCGACCGCGACGAGGTGCTGATCGCGCTGGAGGGCCACGGCCGCGAGGACCTGTTCGACGGCGTCGACCTGTCCCGCACGGTCGGCTGGTTCACCACCCAGTTCCCGGTCGCGCTGTCCATCCCGGCCGGCGGCGACTGGGCCAGCACGCTCAAGTCGGTCAAGGAGCAGCTGCGGGCGGTGCCGCGTCGCGGCCTGAGCTACGAGGCACTGCGCTACCTGACCGGCGCGGACCTCGATGCCCGGCCGGGCATCTGCTTCAACTACCACGGCCAGTGGGATTCCGGCGCGTCCGGGCTGTTCCTGGGCCAGCGAGAGACGGCCGGGTTCGATCTCGCCCCCGACCAGCGCAACGGCTACCTGCTCGACGTGGCCGGCATGGTCGAGAACGGCGAGCTCACCCTGACCTGGCTGTATTCCGACGATCTGTACGAGTGGCAGACCGTGCGGCGGCTGGCCGACGCGATGCTGCGGGCGCTGCGGGGCATCATCGAGCACTGCGCCCAGCCGGCGGCCGGCGGTCGAACGCCGTCCGACTTCCCACTGGCCCGACTCGATCAGTCCACTGTGGACCTCCTGGTGGGCGACGGTCGGAACGTCGAGGACATCTACCCGCTGACCCCGTTGCAGGCCGGCATGTTGTTCCACAGCCTGGTGGAGCCGGAGATCTACGTCGACCAGGCGCACATGGTGCTCGACGGCATCGGCGACCCGGCGGCCTTCGGCGCGGCGTGGCAGGCGGTCGTCGACCGCACCCCGGCGCTGCGGACCCGACTGGCCTGGGACGGGCTGGACGAGCCGGTGCAGATCGTGCAGCGGCACACCACGGTGCCCATCAGCTTTGACTCCGCCGACGACACGGCGCTGGAGCTCACGCAGGCGCCGTTGATGCGGCTGGCGATCGTGCCGCTCGGCGGGGATCGGGTCCGACTGACCTGGACCTCGCACCACATCATGCTGGACGGCTGGAGCCTCGGGCAGGTCTTCGAGGAGGTCTGCGCCCAGTACGGCGGCCAGGTCGGCGCGGTGCGCCGCCCGTTCCGCGACTACCTGTCCTGGCTGGCGGCGCAGGACGAGTCGGCGGCCGAGGCGTTCTGGCGCGAGGCGCTGAGCGGCTTCGAGACGCCGACGCCGCTGCCGTACGACCGGCAGCCGGCGCAGGCGCACCAGGCCCGTTCGGGGCAGCAGGTGCGGGTGTCACTGTCCGAAGAGGACTCTTCACGACTGCGAGAGTTCGCCCAGCGCAACGGGTTGACGGTCAACACCCTTGTGCAGGGCGCCTGGGCGCTGCTGTTGTCCCGGCAGAGCGGGGAGTCGGACATCGTGTTCGGCACCACCGTGTCGGGTCGGCCGGACGACCTGCCGGGCGTCGAGTCGATGATCGGCATGTTCATCAACACCGTGCCGACGCGGGTGGCGGTGCGCGGCGAGGAGAAGTTGGTGCCGTGGCTGCGGTCGGTGCAGGAGCGCCAGGCCGAGACTCGGCGCTTCGACTTCGTCGCCCTGCACCGGTTGCGCGCCTACAGCGACGTCCCGGCCGGCCAGAGCCTGTTCGACAGCATGGTGGCGTTCGAGAACTACCCGTTCGACGAGCGGGCCGGCATCGCGGTGCAGCACGTGGAGGCCACCGACAGCACCAACTTCCCGGTGGTGCTGCGGGCCTACCTCGACCGCCGGCTGACCTTCGAGCTGGCCACCGATCCAGCCCTGTTCGACGTCGCCACCGCTCGGGCCATGGCGGCACGGTTGGAGCAGCTGATCGTCAGCTTCACTGACGATCAGCTGCGCTACCTGCCGTGGCTGTCCGAGGCCGAGCGGCACGCGGTGCTGACCGGGTGGCAGGGCAGTGCCGTCGACCTGCCGGCCCCGACCATCACCGAGTTGTTCGCCGCCCAGGTCCAGGCCACGCCTGACGCCGTCGCCGTTACGTCTGGGGGGACGAGTCTGTCCTACGCGGACCTGAACGCCCGGGCCAACCGCCTGGCCCACCGGCTGATCGCCGCCGGCGCCGGCCCGGAGCGCTTCGTCGCCCTGCGCCTGCCGCGCACCGCCGACCTGGTCATCGCCGTCCTCGCGGTGGTGAAGGCCGGCGCGGCCTACCTGCCGATCGACCCGGACTACCCGCAGGACCGCATCGACCGAATGCTGGCGGACAGCAAAGCGCTGCTGGTGCTGACCTCGGTCGAGACCGACGGCGAGCCGGACACCGATCCGGCCACGTCGGCCGGCCCGGACAGCCCCGCCTACCTGATCTACACCTCCGGCTCCACCGGCGTGCCCAAGGGCGTTGTCGTCACGCACGCCAACGTGACCCGGCTGTTCGCGTCGACCAGGGACCTGTTCTCCTTCGGCCCCGAGGACGTCTGGACGCTGTTTCACTCCTACGCCTTCGACTTCTCGGTGTGGGAGCTGTGGGGCCCGCTGCTGCACGGCGGCCGCCTGGTCGTGGTCCCACACGCGATTTCCCGCTCCCCGCGGGACTTCCTGCGGCTGCTGGTCGACGAGCGCGTCACGGTGGTGAACCAGACGCCGTCGGCCTTCTACCAGCTGGAACCGGTCGCCGGGCTGGCGCTGCGGTACGTGATCTTCGGCGGCGAGGCGCTGGACGCGCGGCGGCTGGACGCGTGGTGGGACCGGGTCGAGCTGGTCAACATGTACGGGATCACCGAGACCACGGTGCACGTCACCCACCGCCGGCTCGATCGCTCGTCCGGCAACACCATCGGCGTCGGCCTACCCGATCTCCGTGTCTACGTGCTGGACGCGGACCTCAACCCGGTGCCGCCCGGTGTTGTCGGCGAGATGTACGTGGCCGGCGCCGGCCTGGCCCGCGGCTACCTGAACCGGCCCGGCCTCACGGCGTCCCGGTTCATCGCCAACCCGTTCCTGCCGGGCACGCGCATGTACCGCACCGGTGACCTGGCTCGGTGGCGGGCCGACGGTGAGCTGGAGTACTTCGGCCGCGCCGACCACCAGGTCAAGATCCGGGGCTTCCGCATCGAACTCGGCGAGATCGAGTCCGCGCTGCTGGCGTCGCCGCAGGTCACCGCGACCGCGGTGATCCCCCGCGAGGACACCGCGGGCCATCAGCGGCTGGTGGCCTATGTGGTCGGCGAGACCGAGGGCCTGCGCGAGCACCTGGCCAAGACGTTGCCGGAACACATGATTCCCGCGGCGTTCGTCCAAATCGACACGATTCCCCTGACCCGCAACGGCAAGCTCGACCGGAAGGCGCTGCCCGCGCCGGAGGTCGTCAGCCGCGGCTACGTCGAGCCGGTCACCGCCGCCCAGCGCATGATCGCCGCGATCTGGGCCGACACGCTCGGCGTGGAGCGGGTCGGGTTGGCCGACAACTACTTCGAGCTCGGCGGCGACTCCATCCTCAGCATCCGGATCGCCTCCCGCCTGCGGGCCGCGTTCGGGGTGGAGGTGTCGCCCCGGGCCTTGTTCACCGCGCCGACGGTCGACGCGCTGGCCGCGCTGCTTCCGGAGCCAGCTGCGTCCGAGCACGAAGCGGCGAGCGTTATTCCTCTCGTTCCGCGGTCCGGCGTGCTCCCGCTTTCCCATGTTCAGCAACGGCTCTGGTTCCTGCACCAGTTCGATCCGGCCAGCACCGAGTACACCACCGTCTTCGCGGTGAAGCTGCTCGGCGACCTGGACGTGGCGAAGCTGCGATCCGCCCTGACCACCTTGATCGCCCGGCACGAGTCGTTGCGCACCACCGTGGACGACCGGCCGAGCCTGGTGGTGCACCCGCCGCGCGAGGCGGAGTTCGACGACACCGAGGGACCGTTCGACCTGGTCAACGGGCCGCTGCTGCGGATCCGGCTGACCGAGGTCGGGCCGCGTGAGCACGAGTTGGTGCTGTCGATGCACCACATCATCACCGACGGCTGGTCGATCGGCGTCCTCGTGGACGAGCTTTCCGCGCTCTACAACGGGAACGAGCTGCCGGAGCCGGGCATCCAGTACGCGGACTTCGCGGCCTGGCAACGGGACCGGAACCTGGACGGTCAGCTGGCGTACTGGCGGGACCGTCTCGACGGCGTGCCGGCGCTGGAGCTGCCGACCGATCGCCCGCGTCCGGCGACCCAGACCCACAACGGGGCCGCCGTGGAGTTCGAGCTGCCGATCGTCAGGCTCGCTGACGGTTCGGTGTTCATGACGCTCGTCGCCGCCTGCCAGGCGCTGCTGGCCCGGTGGACCGGCCAGGACGACATCGCCGTCGGCGCCGTGACCTCCGGTCGGGACAACCCGCAGTTGGAGCGCGTGGTCGGCATGTTCGTGAACACGGTCGTGCTGCGCTCCCATGTGGACGGTCGCCGCACGTTCCGCGAGCTCGCGGCGGCGGTGAAGGACACCGTGCTGGCGGCGTTCGCGCACCAGGACGTGCCGTTCGAGCGGGTCGTCGACGCGGTGCAGCCCGAGCGGGACACCAGTCGTTCGCCGCTGTTCCAGGCAATGGTGACCTTGCAGAACAGCGGGGCCAAGCTGCCGGCGTTCGACGGTCTGGTGGCCGAGGAGCTGTCGCTGCCGATGACCACCGCCAGCTTCGACCTCACCTTCGAGTTCGCGCACGACGGTCCACGCCTGCGGGGCCTGGTCAACTACAACACCGACCTGTTCGACGAGGTCACGATCACGCGGCTGGTCGGCAACCTCCGGACGCTGATCGCCGCGGTCGCCGAGAACCCCGACCGGCCGCTGGCCGAGCTGCCGATCCTGACCTCGACCGAGATCGCCGAGCTGGTCGAGTGGAGCGGCGCCGACCGCGAGGTCCCGGCCGCGACCTTCCCGGAGATCTTCACCGCCCAGGCCGACGTCACGCCCGACGCCGTCGCACTGGTCCACAATGGACAACGGCTGACCTTCGCCGAGGTGGACGACCGGTCATCCCGGCTGGCGGCGAGCCTGGTCGACCGGGGTGCGGGCCCGGACACCTTCGTGGCCGTCTCGATGCCGCGCTCGGCCGCCGCCGTGATCGCCGTTCTGGCCGTGCACAAGGCCGGGTCCGCAGTGCTGTATCTCGACCCGGAGCTGCCGGCGGACCGGGCCGAGTTCATCAAGGCCGACGCCAAGCCGGCGCTCGTGCTCACCTCCGTCGCCACGGATGCCGAGTCCCGGCCGCTGCCCCAGCCGCACCCCGACAGCGCCGCGTACGTGATCTACACGTCCGGGTCCACCGGCCGGCCCAAGGGCGTCGTGATCAGTCACCGCGCCCTGACCAATCTGCATCACGATCACGGCGACGACTTCGCCGACGGCCGGTGGCTGAAGGTCGCCCTGACCGCGTCGTTCTCCTTCGACGCCGCGTGGGAAGGCCTGCTGCTGATGGCCGCCGGCCACGAGCTGCACGTCGTCGAGCCGGAATCCGTGCTGGACCACGAGGTCGACCTGATCAACTCCACGCCGTCGTTCATCCGGCACCTGCTCGCCACCGGCCGCCCCATGCCGCCGGTGCTGGTGCTCGGGGCCGAGGCCATCGACCGGCAGCTGTGGCATGACCTGCAACAACTTCCCGGCACCCGGGCGTTCAACCTGTACGGGCCGACCGAGTGCGCCGTCGACGCCACTCTCGCACCGATCACCGGCGACCGGCCCGTCATCGGGCGGCCGCTCAGCAACCTCAGGGCCTACGTCCTCGACGACTCCCTGCGGCCTGTGCCGGTCGGCGTCGCCGGTGAGCTGCACATCGCCGGCGTTCAACTGGCTCGCGGCTACCTCAACCGACCGGGTCTGACCGCCGCCAGCTTCATCGCCAATCCCTTCGGCCCCGGTCGGCTCTACGCCACCGGTGACCGTGTTCGTTGGACCGTGGACGGTTCGCTGGAGTACCTGGGTCGCATCGACGAGCAGGTGAAGGTCCGGGGCTTCCGCATCGAGCCCGGCGAGATCGAGGCGGCCCTGCTGCGGCTGCCCGAGGTCAGCCAGGCCGCGGTCGTGGTGCGGGACGGACGGTTGGTCGGCTACATTGTCAGCTCGACTGATGATCTGCGCGATCAACTGCGTGAGTCGCTGCCGGACTACCTGGTGCCGACGGTGTTCGTGCGGTTGGACGCGCTGCCGGTGACCACCACCGGCAAGATCGACCGGAAGGCGCTGCCGGCGCCGATGGTCGAGGCGCGCGAGTGGGTGGCGCCGCGGTCGGAGAACGAGCGCCTGCTGGCCGGCATCTGGGCCGAGGTGCTCGGGGTCGAGCGGGTCGGCGTCACCGACAACTTCTTCGCGCTGGGCGGGGATTCCATCCTCAGCATCCAGGTTGTGTCCCGGGCGCGGGCGGCCGGGCTGGCGCTGGTGTCGAAGGATGTGTTCCGGCGCCAGACGGTGGCGGAGCTGGCCCGGGTGGTGCGACCCGAGACCCAGATCGTGACTGACGCGACCGGCAGTGCGCCGGTCACGCCGATCCAGGCCTGGTTCCTGAACAGCGGCATGGACGAGTTCACCATGTCGCTGGTGGCGGAGCTGGGCCCGGAGGTCGACGTGGACCGGCTGGGCCGGGCGCTGGACACGGTGATCGACCACCACGACGCGTTGCGGACGACGTTCACCGAGGTCGACGGCGGTTGGCGGCAGGAGGTGGGCACGGGGGAGCACCACGTGAAGTGGAGCTACCAGGCGCCGAACCTGCTGCTGACGATCAATCACCTGGTGGTCGACGGCGTGTCGTGGCGGGTGATTCTCGACGACATCGAGGCGGCCTACCACGGCCGCCCGCTGCCGGGCAAGACGACGTCCTATGTGGACTGGGCTCGGCGCATCGACGCCCACGACTTCTCGGCGGACCTGCCGTACTGGGAGCGTGCTGCCGAAGTCGACGGCGGCTTGCCGGTCGACCGAGTGGGAACGCCGGCCAGCAGCGAGACGATCACCGTCCGGCTCGACGCCGAAACCACGGACGCGTTGCTGCGCAAGGTGCCGGAGGCGTACCGGACGCAGGCCAACGACGTGCTGCTGAGTGCGCTCGGGCACGCGTTGGCCGAGTGGACGGGCCGCGGCCAGGTGCTGATCGGCCTGGAGGGGCATGGCCGTGAGGACATTGTGGACGGTGTGGACCTGTCCCGGACGGTCGGCTGGTTCACGGCGGAATACCCGGTGGCGCTGGACATTCCGGCCGGGGGCTGGGGTGCGACGCTGAAGTCGGTCAAGGAGCAGCTGCGTGCCGTGCCGTCGAAGGGGCTTGGCTACGGCGCGCTGCGGCATCTGCGCGGCACGGCACCGGAGATCAAGCCGGGTATCAGCTTCAACTACCACGGGCAGTGGACGGACAGCGCGAGCGGCTTCTACCGGTCGATCAGCGGCGGCGACCAGGAAGGCACGCGGACCTATCTGATCGACGTGATCGGCATCGTGCAGGACGGCCGTCTGGAACTGGGCTGGACCTACGCGCCGGAGGTGCACGACGAGCGGACCGTGCGTTCGCTGGCCGAGGCGATGCTGACCGGGCTTCGGGAGATCGTTGCCCACTGCGCCGGGCATGGCGGTCGCACGCCGTCGGACTTCCCGCTGGCCACGCTCAGTCAGTCCGAAGTGGACACGATCGTCGGCGACGGCCGTGCCGTGGAGGACATCTACCCGCTCACGCCGTTGCAGAAGGGCCTGTTGTTCCACAGTCTGGTCGATCTCGATCTGTATGTGGACACGCTGCGGATCCGGATGGCCGGCATCGACGACGTGGACCGGTTCCGCGCGGCGTGGCAACGGGTGGTGGACCGGACCCCGGCCCTGCGCACCCGGCTGGTGTGGACCGGAGTGAACGAGCCGGTACAGGTGGTGGACCGCACGGCGAGGCTCGACGACCGTCCGATCACCCTGGACCGGTCGCCGCTGACCAGGATCGACGTCACCAGAGATGGCGACGAGATCGAGCTGGCCTGGACCTCGCATCACGTGCTGATGGACGGCTGGAGCCTGGCCCAGGTGTTCACCGAGGCCTGTGAGGAGTACTGCGGCCGGACGTCGACTGTTGCCCGCCGGCCGTTCCGGGATTACCTGGAGTGGCTGGCCGCGCAGGATCACGCGGCCGCCGAAGAGTACTGGCGCGGGGTGCTCGACGGAGTGGCGCGGACGGCGCTGCCCTACGACCGTCCGCCGACCGAGGCGCACCAGTCCCGGTCGAGTGCCTCGACTCGGATCACCGTTCGTGGTCTGGCGGAAGTGGCGCGGCGCAACGGGATCACCGTGAACACGATGATCCAGGCGGCGTGGGCCCTGCTGCTCTCGCTGTACTCGGGGGAGCGGACCGTGGTGTTCGGCACCACTGTGTCCGGGCGGCCGGCCGAGCTGCCGGGCGTGGAGTCGATGATCGGGTTGTTCATCAACACGGTGCCGACGCGGGTCGATGTCGACGGCAGCGAAGTGCGGGATTGGTTGCGCCGGTTGCAGGCCGAGCAGAGCGAGGCCCGCGATCACGGGTTCGTTCAGGTCGGCAGCCGGTTCGACAGCATGGTCGTGTTCGAGAACTACCCGATCAGCGAGCCGGCGGCGTCGGACGGGCCGCGGGTGCTGGCCGTGGCGTCCGGCGATGTCACGAACTTCCCGCTGTGCTTGCGCGCCGCCATGGACGACGAGCTGACTCTGGATCTTGGCTACGACTCCGCCCTGTTTGACGGCGACACGGCCTCTGACCTGCTGGAACGGGTCGGACTGTTGATCAACGCGATGGCCGCTGAAATGAGCGCCCCCGTATCAATTCTACCGTGGATGGGGGACAGCGAGCGGGGGCGAGTGATCGCGGAGGCCGCTGAGGAGCGGACGGCGTTGCCGGAGGCTACAATCCCTGCCCTGTTCGTCCAGCAGGTGGCGCGGACGCCGTTGGCACCGGCCGTGACCTGCGGCGATGTGACGCTGACCTACGCCGAGCTGGATGCTCGGGCCAACCACCTGGCTCAGCGACTCGTGGCCATGGGCGCCGGTCCTGAGCGCCGGGTTGCGCTGCTGCTGGAACCGTCGGTGGAGCATGTCATCGCCGAGCTCGCGGTGCTGAAGACCGGGGCGGCCTATGTGCCGCTGGACGTCCGGGCCCCCGAAGAGCGGCGGCGGGCGATCGCCGGCGACGCGATCGTGATCGGCCCGGACGCGGTGCCCCGGGAGACCGCGGTCGACGGGCCTCGGATTGAACTCAATCCCGACAACCTCGCCTATGTCATGTACACGTCCGGCTCCACGGGAATGCCGAAGGGCGTGGCGGTGCGGCATCGGGATGTGGTGGCGCTGGCCCACGACAGCCGGTTCGCGCGGCGGCACGGGAGGGTGTTGGCCCACTCGCCGTTGGCGTTCGACGCATCCACGTATGAGCTGTGGGTGCCGCTGTTGAACGGCGGCGAGGTGGTGCTGACGGGGAACGCGGATCTGACGGTGGCGGATCTGCGGAGGGTGACCGGCGAGGGCGGAATCACGGCGCTGTTCATGACGGCGGGGTTGTTCCGGGTGGTCGCGCAGGAGGCGCCGGACTGCCTGAGCGGCGTGGCGGAGGTGTGGACAGGCGGGGACGTGGTGCCGGCGAACGCGATCCGGCGGGTGCTGGCGGCGTGCCCGGGCATCACCGTGGTGGATGGGTACGGCCCGACGGAGACGACGACGTTCGCGACGGCGCACCCGATGACCGGCGGGGTGCCGGACGCGGTGCCGATCGGGCGGCCGTTCGACAACGTGCGGACTTATGTGCTCGACGATGCGCTGCGACCGGTGCCGAACGGGGCGCCGGGGGAGCTGTGCATTGCCGGGGTGGGGCTGGCGCGTGGGTATTTCGACCAGCCGGGGCTGACGGCGGATCGATTCGTGGCCGATCCGTTCGTGGCGGGCGAGCGGATGTACCGGACCGGGGACATCGTGCGGCGGGTGGACGGCGAGCTGGAGTTCCTCGGCCGCGCGGACGACCAGGTGAAGCTGCGCGGGTTCCGGATCGAGCTCGGCGAGATCGAGACGGCGTTGACCGCGCAGGCGGGCGTCGAGCAGGCGGTGGTGATCGTCCGTGACAAGCGGCTGATCGCCTATGTGGTCGGCACGGCCGATCTGGCGGCGCTGCGGGCGGTGCTGCCGGAGTACATGGTGCCTTCGACTGTGGTCACGCTGGACGCACTGCCGTTGAGCCGCAACGGAAAGGTGGACCGCCGGGCCCTGCCGGAGCCGGCCGCCGCAACCAGGGAGTTGGTCGCGCCGCGTAGCGAGTTGGAGGCGGCCGTCGCCGGCATCTGGGCTGAGTTGCTGAACCTGCCGCAGATCGGCGTGGAGGACAACTTCTTCGAGTTGGGCGGCGACTCGATCCTCAGTGTGCGGCTGGTCGCGCGGTTGCTGGCCGACTGTGGTGTGTCGATCTCGCCGCGGGCGCTGTTCACACACCCGACCGTTGCCGAGCTGGTGACGACGTTCGAGACGGTCGAGACCGGGATTCCAGTCGCGCCAAGGGATCTGCCGCTGCCGCAGTCGTACAACCAGCAGCGGCTGTGGTTCCTCGACAGCTTCAACCCCGGTGCGGACGACTACGTGACCGCGCTGGCGATCCGGCTGCGCGGGCCGCTGGACGCCGACCGCCTGGCCGACGCGTTCACCGAGGTCGTGGCCCGGCACGAGGCGCTGCGCACGACCTTCGACGACGGCGTGCAGATCGTGCATCCGCCGCACCCGGTGGAATTCGGGCCGGTGGGGCGGTTCGACCTGCGGCGGGGACCGCTGCTCCGGCCGAACCTGGAACAGGTCGCCGAGGACGAGCACGTGCTGACCATGGCGATTCACCACATCGTCACCGACGGCTGGTCCAACGGCCTGATCCTGGACGAGGTGATGGCCGCCTACCGCGGCGAGACCCGGCCGAACCCGAAGATCCAGTACGCGGACTTCGCGGCCTGGCAGCGTAATCGCGACCTGGACGGCCAGCTGGCCTACTGGACGCGAACCCTGGCCGAGTTGCCGGCGGCCGACCTGCCGACCGACCGGCCGCGTCCGGCGGTGCGCACGACGACCGGCGCGGTGCACGAAGCCGTTGTCCCGCAACCGGTGGCCGACCGGCTCCAGGAGATCAGCCGCCGTCACGAGACGACGCTGTTCACCACCTTGGCCACCGCGGCCACTATTCTGGTGTCCCGGTGGGCCGGCGAGCGGGACGTTGCCATCGGCACCGTGACCAACGGACGCGAACGGGCCGAGTTGGAGCGAGTGGTCGGGTTCTTCGTCAACACGCTGGTGCTTCGGTCCACAGTGGAGGGAACCTTCGGCGGCTACCTCGACACCGTCAAGCAGAACGTCCGGGATGCCTTCGCGCATCAGGATGTCCCGTTCGAACGGGTCGTCGACGCGGTGCAGCCGCAGCGGGATCCGAGCCGCACGCCGCTGTTCCAGGTGATGGTGGTGCTACAGAACGCCCCGCAGGCGGCGCCGCAGCTGCCGGGCATCGAGGTCGAGGACGTGGCGCTGCCGTTGACCACGGCCAACTTCGACGTGACGATCGAGTTCCAGGAGCAGGACGGCGAGCTGCTGGTCGCCGTCACCTACAACGCCGACCTGTTCGAGGCCGACACCATCGGCCGGCTCACCGAGCACCTGGGCGTCCTGCTCGACGGCATCGCCGCCGCCCCGGAGTCGATGATCGCCGACCTGCCGATGCTGACCGGCGCCGAGCGCCGGCAGTTGGCGGCCTGGAACAACTCGGCCGTCGCCACCAGGCCGCGCACCCTGGCCGATCTGGTGGAGGAGCAGGTCGCCAGGACGCCGGACGCGTTGGCGGTCAACGATCTCACCTACGCCGAGCTGAACCGCCGGGCCAACGCCCTGGCCCGGCTGCTGATCGACCGGGGCGTCGGGCCCGAGAAGATCGTCGCCCTCGCCCTGCCCCGGTCGGTGGAGACGATCATCGCGCAGCTGGCGGTGGCCAAGGCCGGCGGCGCGTTCCTGCCGGTCGACCCGACCTACCCGGTCGAACGGATCAACTACATGCTCGCCGACGCCCAGCCGCATCTGGTGGTCACGCAACGGGATCTCGCCCCGGCCACCGAGATTCCGGTGCTGCTGCTGGACGAGGTGCACGGCAGCGGCGATGGGGATCTGGCGGTGCTGGGCGGGGTGGCTGGCAGCGGGGTGAATCCGCGGCGGGTCGATCGGATCGAGCAGCCGGCGTACGTGATCTACACCTCGGGTTCGACCGGACGTCCCAAGGGGGTGGTGGTGACCCATGCGGGCCTGGCGAGCTTCGCGGCGGCGGAGGCGGCGCAGTTCCGGGTGGGGCCCGGCGACCGGGTGCTGGCGTTCTCCTCGCCCAGTTTCGACGCGTCGATCCTGGAGCTGTGCATGGCGTTGCCAAACGGGGCGGCGCTGGTGGTGCCGCCGCCCGGTCCGCTGCTCGGGGAGCAGTTGGCGGAGGTGTTGGCGGACAAGGGAATCACCCACGCGTTGATTCCGCCGGCGGCGCTGGGCACGGTGCCGGAGGTGGATCTGCCGGCGTTCGGGACGGTGATCGTGGGCGCGGATGCCTGCCCGGCCGAGTTGGTCGAGCGGTGGGCGACGGGGCGTCGGATGATCAACGCGTATGGGCCGACGGAGTCGACGGTGGTCAGCACGTGGAGTGATGTGCTGACGCCGGGCGGCAACCCGCCGATCGGACGGCCGATTCGCAACACCAAGACGTATGTGCTGGACGGCGACCTCAGGCCGGTTCCGGTCGGGGTGGCTGGTGAGCTGTACGTCGCCGGCGTCGGGCTGGCGCGTGGATATCTGGACCGGCCGGGGCTGACGGCGTCGCGGTTCGTGGCCAACCCGTTCGAGACGGGGGCCCGGATGTACCGCACCGGCGACGTGGTGCGGCACCGGCGGGACGGCCAGTTGGAGTTCCTCGGCCGCGCCGACGACCAGGTCAAGATCCGTGGGTTCCGGGTCGAGCTCGGCGAGGTGGAGGCGGCGATCCGCCGCCACCCGGACGTCCGCGAGGCCGTGGTGATCACCCGCGACCGGCGGCTGGTCGCCTACGTCGTCGGGGAAACCGGTGGCCTGCGGGACTTCCTGGCCCGGACCTTGCCGGACTACATGATCCCGGCTGCCTTCCAGGAGCTGGATGTGTTGCCGCTCAACCCGAGCGGCAAGGTCGACCGGAACCGCCTGCCCGACGTCACGGTCGTCGCGACGGGCGAGCACGTGAAGCCCCGCACGGACATCGAGCAGGCGCTGGCCAAGATCTGGTCGGATGTGCTGGGCGTCGAGGGCGTGGGCGTCACCGACAACTTCTTCGAGCTCGGCGGCGACTCGATCCTGAGTATGCAGGTGGTGTCCCGGGCCCGGCAGGCCGGTCTGCACCTGGTCTCCAAGGACATGTTCCTGCACCAGACCATCGAGCAGCTGGCGCCGGTGGTGACCGCCGTGGCGAATCCCGACGAGCGCCGGCAGCTGGTCACCGGGCCGGTGCCGCTCACCCCGATCCAGCAGTGGTTCTTCCAGCACCACACCGTGAATCCCCATCACTTCAACCAGTCCCTGCTGGCCGAGCTGGTCGACGGTGTGGACGAAGAGGCGCTGCAACGGGCCCTCGACGCGTTGTGGAGCCAGCACGACGCGCTGCGGATGCGGTTCGACGGGGAGCAGTACAACGCCCCGCTGGAGCCGGTTCCGCAGCTGGTCCGGCACGAGTTCAGCGAGGACTACGCCGACGAGGTGCACCGGAGTTTCGACCTGACCAGCGGCCCGCTGTTCAAGGCCGTGCTGTTCGACCGGGACGGCCAGCCGTGGCTGTTCCTGGCCGCACACCACGTGATCGTCGACGGCGTGTCGTGGCGGATCCTGCTCGACGACCTCGACACCGCCTACCGGCAGGCCGCCCGCGGCGAGGAGATCGACCTCGGACCGAAGACCACGTCGTTCCAGGAGTGGTCCAACCGGCTGGTCGAGCACGTGCGCAACGGCGGCCTGGACGACGAGTACTGGCAGGACCTGTCGGCGGCGGCGCTGCCGGTCGACCGGGACGGCGACGACCCGGCCACCGACACGGTGTCGATCGTGCTGGACGAGGCCGACACGGATGCCTTGCTGCGCAAGGCTCCCGCGGCGTATCGGACCCGGATCAACGACGTGCTGCTGACGGCGCTCGCCAGTGCCCTGTCGACGTGGACCGGGGACGAGCGGGTCACCATCGACCTGGAGGGCCACGGGCGGGAGGACGTGCTCGACGACGTCGACCTGACCCGGACCGTCGGCTGGTTCACCACGATCTTCCCGGTGGCCCTGCGAATCGAGGCCGGGGACTGGCGGTCCCGGATCAAGTCGGTGCGCAAGCAGCTGCGAGCCGTGCCCGACAACGGTTTCGGCTACGGCGCCCTGCGCTACCTGGGCGGCGACGTGCCCGCGGTCGAGCCCGGCATCGCCTTCAACTACCTCGGCCAGTGGGACGCCTCCGACGGCCAGGCCGGCGGCGGGCTGTTCAAGCAGACCCACGGCTCCTTCGGCCGCGACCACGATCCGGCCGAGCGCAAGGCCCACCTGCTCGACGTCGTCGGCGCGGTGCAGGAGGGGAAGCTGGCGTTCTCCTGGCTGTACCAACCGTCCCGGCACGAACGGTCCACAGTGGAGGCAGTGGTGGCCGAGTTCGAGCAGGCCCTGCGGGCGATTGCCGAGGACTGCCGATGAACCGCTCCTATCGCCTCCTCTGGGCCGGGCAGGCGCTGTCGACCGCCGGCTTCAGCGGGTCGATGATCGCGTTTCCGTTGCTGGTGTTGGCCATCACCGGTTCGCCGGCGGTGTCGGGGTTCGTGCTGGGGGTGGACGCGGCGGCGCAGCTGGTCGCGGGGCTGCCGGCGGGGGCGCTGGTGGACCGGTGGAACCGGAAGATCGTGATGCTGTGCTGCGAGGCGGCGCAGGGCGTTGTGGTGGCGAGCCTGGTGGTGGCGCTGCTGGTGGGCACGGCGACGGTGCCGCACATGATCTTCGTGGCGGCGACGATGGGGGTCTGCCGGGCGTTGTTCATGCCGGCGGAAAACGCCGCGGTGGCGCAGATCGTGACCAAGGAGCAGCTGCCGACGGCGGTGGCGATGAACTCGGCCCGGGGCGCGCTGGGGCAGCTGGCCGGCACGGCGGCCGGCGGCTTCCTGTACGCGATCGGGCGGGCGGCGCCGTTCGCGGTGGAGGTGCTGACGCACCTGATCAGCTTTGTGGCGCTGCTGTTCGTGCGGGTGCCGAGCCAACGCCGCGAGCCGGTGGAGAACGGCCATCTGGCCGGGGAGATGGTCGAGGGCCTGCGCTGGGTGTGGCGGCAGCGGCACGTCCGGGCGACCGTGGCCTGCGCGGTGAGCCTGAACTTCTTCTTCTCGGCCTACTACGTGATCCTGGTGGTGCTGGCCAAGGAACGCGGGGTGCCGTCCGGGGAGATCGGCGTCATGGCGGCGATGCTGGGCGTCGGCGGCCTGCTGGGCGCGCTGCTGGCCCCGAGGCTGCACCGGATGATCAGCCCGTACGTGTCGATCGCCGGCGTGTTCTGGGTGCTGACCGTGCTCACGCCGCTGGCGGTGTTCATCGACAACGGCATCGTGCTCGGACTTCTGTTCGCCGGCATGGCGTTGCTGCCGCCGACCGCCAACACCACCATCAACACCTCCCAGCTGCTGCTCACCCCGGACCGCCTGCGCGGCCGCATGACCGGGGTGATGACGGTGATCGCCGGCGTCTCCGCCGCCGCCGGCCCGGCCTTCGGCGGCGTGCTGGTCCAGCAGTTCGGCGGGGACAACGCGATCCTGTTGTGCGCGGCGGGAATCGCCCTGATCACCGTGGTGGTCACGGTCAGCCCGACCATGCGCGCCTTTCCCGTCACCGATCGAGTCAAGGAGCCCACCGCATGAGACCTCGGTACGCCTTCGAGGACCGACTGGACCAGTGGATCGCCCGGCGCGCCGAGGAACCCGTGCACCTCGACGAGGAGAACGGCATGTGGCGCCTGCTCGACCACGCCACCGTGTCGCGGGTGCTGTCCGAGCCGGGCCTGTTCTCCAGCGACTTCTCCGGTCTGGCCCCGGTGCAGGAGGACTTCGAGGCCTTCCGCACCGGCATGTTCCTGACCATGGACCCGCCCAACCACCGCAAGCTGCGCACGCTGGTGAGCCAGGCCTTCACGCCGCGCACGGTGGCCGGCCTGGAGCCGCGGATCCGCCAGATCACCGACGAGCTGCTGGACTCGGTGGCCGGCCGGGACCGGTTCGACCTCGTGGACGTGCTCGCGTATCCGTTGCCGATCCTGGTGATCGCCGAGCTGCTGGGCATTCCGGCCGGGGACCGCGAGCTGTTCGAGAAGTGGGCCAAGGTCCTGTTCAGCGGCGACCAGCTGACCGAAACCTCGACCATGGCTGAGATCGAGGCGGCGCTGGAGATGATCGCGCCGACGATCCGTGAGATGAACGAGTACATGCTGGCCCACATCCGGTACCACCGCGACCATCCCAGCGACGGGCTGACCAGCAAGCTGTGCCGGGTCAGCGTGGACGGGGAGAGCCTGACCGACCAGGAGATGGTCGGCTTCGTCGCGTTGTTGTTGGTGGCCGGGCACATCACCACCACCGCGCTGATCGGCAACGCCACCATCAGCTTCGACCGCCACCCGGATGCGGCCGAGGCGCTGCGCGGCGATCCGTCGACACTGCCGGTGGCGCTGGAGGAAGTGCTGCGCTGCCTGCCGCCCTTCAACGAGCTGGGCCGGCGCACCACGACCGAGGTGGAGCTGGGCGGTCGCGTGATTCCGGCCAACTCGATCATCATGGCCAACATCGCCTCGGCCAACCGCGATCCGAGGGTTTTCCCGGACCCGGAGCGGTTCGACGTCGCCCGCACCCCGAACCCGCACCTGACTTTCGGCCACGGCATCCATTTCTGCCTGGGCACGCCGCTGGCGCGGATGGAGGGCCGGATCGCCTTCGAGGCGCTCAACCGGCGTTACGCCGGTTATTCCGTCGCCTCGGACGACACCGTGGAGTTCCAGAATCCGGCTATGATCGTGAGCGTCCGGAAACTGCCGCTGGACGTCGAACCGCGGTGACCCGGCGTTACTCACCCCGTCGGGTGTTTTCCTTGCCTGATAGGATGATTGCCGATTTCCGTTGGCGCGTATAGCGTTCGCGCGTGACTCCCACGCTGCGCTCCGAGCGCCTTCTGTTGAGCCCCTACACGCCCGATGACGAGGACGACTTCGTCGCGCTGTTACGCGACGAGGAGGTCTGCAAGTGGATGGGACAGGAACGGCAGCCCGAGGAGACGATCAGACAACTCTTCGCGCTGCTGTTCTCGGAGGTCTATCCCAACGCCATGTTCGACGTGTGGGCGGTGCGGCTGGACGGCCGCTACATCGGTCACGCGGAGCTGAAGAAGACCGGCAACGTCGACGGGCACGAGCTGATCTGCGCGCTGGTGCGGGACGTGTGGCGGATGGGCCTGGGCACCGAGCTGTCCTACCGGGTCATCGACTACGGCTTCGACGAGCTGGGCCTGGCCGAGATCCACGGCTGCGTGGACGCCAACAACACCCGCTCGCTGGCGATGGCCCGCAAGGCCGGTTTCGAGATCGTGCGCGACGTGACCGGCTCCGACGGCACGGTCACCCGGGTCGTCACCCTCCGGGCCGCCGCCCGGCACCTGCTCCGGAAATAATTGCGCGCCGCGCAACTTTTGCTAGGCTGGTCGCGTGTCCGGACTCCGTGAGCGCAAGAAGCAGGCCACCCGCGACGCGCTGAGTCTGGCGGCGCTGCGGCTGGCGGTCGAGCGCGGGCTGGACAACGTGCTGGTCGAGGACATCGCCTCGGCGGCCGGGGTGTCGCCGCGCACGTTCAACAACTACTTCTCCAGCAAGTACGAGGCGATCTCGTCGCGGGCGTCGGACCGGATCTTCCGGGTCGGCCAGGTGCTGCTGGACCGCCCGGCCGACGAGCCGCTGTGGGACGCGATCACCGCCGCCGTGCTGGAGGTGCACGAGCAGGCCACCGCCGTGCCGCCGCCCGAGTGGCTGGCCGGCCTGCGGCCCGTGCTGAGCTCGCCGGCGCTGGCCGGCGAACTGCTCAAGACGTACGTGCGCATGCAGCACGGCCTGGTGGAGGCCATCAGCACCCGCCTCGGCGACGGCGACCACGGCATGTATCCGGAGATCGTGGCGGCGGCGGTCGCCGCCGCCACCCAGGTGGCGACCGACCACTGGCTGCGCGCGGACCCTCCGGTGCCGCTCTACGGCCTGGTGGAGACGGCGCTCGGGCAGTTGAGGGGGATAGGTCGATGACCTTGCACACCAAGAGAATCGGTGACAGTGGGCCGCTGCTGCTGTTCATCGTCGGCGGCAACGGCGACAGCACCGTGTTCGAGGGGGTCGCGGCGCGGCTGGCCGACCGGTACCGGGTGGTGCTGTACGACCGGGCCGGCTTCGCGCGCAGCCCGATCGACGAGATCCCGGCCGACCGGCTGGCCGCCGACGTCGAGGACGCGGCGGCGCTGCTCGACGAGCCCGGTCACGTGTTCGGCAGCAGCTCCGGCGCGATCGTGACGTTGGAGCTGCTGGCCACGTGGCCGTCCAAGGTGCGGATCGCCGTGCCGCACGAGGCGCCGCTGATCTCGCTGCTGCCGGACCGGGACGAGTGGCTGGCCCGCATGGACGGCGTCTACGACCTGTACCGCGCCGAGGGGCCCGACCAGGCCATGGCCCTGTTCGGCCGCCTGGTCGGGCTGGCCCAGCAGGCCCCGCCGCCGGGCTTCGAACCGCCGCCGGCCCTGATGGAGATGGCCGGACGGATGCGGCACAACATCCCGTTCTGGCTGGAGCACGAGCTGCGGCAGTATCCGCGGCAGGTGCCCGACCTGGCCGCCCTCGCCGCCAGCAAGGACAAGCTCGTCCTGGCCAGCGGCGACGAGTCGAAGGGCCTGCTGCCGTATCTGCCCAATCTCGTGCTGTCCGAACGGCTCGCAGTCCCGGTGACCGAGTTCCCCGGCGGCCACCTCGGCTACTTCAGGCAGCCGGTCGAGTTCGCCGAACGGCTGCACGAGGTGCTCAGCTCGGCAGGGACTTCCTGATCGGGCGGAGAATCCCGTTGCCCGCCAACACCATCAGGATCGGCAGGCCGTAGAAGACGAGGTTGGTGACCAGCGGGATCCAGTACATCGGCGGCCCGACGATCGCCACCAGGACGTCCTCCAGCACGTAGGCGACGGCCGGCAGCGCGAGCACGAACGCCGCGCGCCGGCCGGTCCGCCGGTCCGCCGCCGGCCGGCAGGCCAGGTGGCAGCCGAGGGCCAGCGCGCCGTAGACGAGCAACGGGCCGAGGAACCAGACCTGGGCCGGGAAGAGGATGAGGCGGGGTGAGAGCGCGAGCAGCAGCCCCGACCCGGCCGCGCCGGCGAACGCGACGAGGATGCCGCGCCGGCCGACCATCTCCCGGCCGCGGACCGGTCCCGCCGACCACCTCAGCGAGATCGCGGTGAACACGCCGAGCAGCAGCCAACCCGCGTTCTGGTAGGTCGAGGCGTAACCCTTCAGCATCGACATGAACAACAGGTGGACGACGACCGCCGTCCACGCCGAGACCGCGGCGGCCCGCCGCTGGCCGAACAACACCAGCACCGCCACCACCGACCAGGCCGCCCACACCGGGGCGTCGGCCACCTGCTCGAACCGCATGTCCGCGAGGTCGCCGGCCCGGATCCACCAGGCGATCTCGTGCAGGTCGGTCGCCGCGCCGGCCAGCATCACGATCGGGCCGAGCAGGCTGACGACGGCCATCACGTCCCGCAGCCGCACGCCACCGTCCAGTCCGAACAGTCGCCGGGTGTGCAGGGCGATCGCCCCGCCGGCCACGTCCAGGCCGTCGCGCCAGCCCCCGTTGCCGTCCAGCAGCACGCCCAGCATCTCCTCGCCGTGGCGTTCGCGGTGATCGCGCGGGTAGAGGGCAAGCAGCCGCCGGTAGCGTTTCTCCCTGGTCACGCCATACCCCCAATGGTGCGCGCCCGCAGGCGCGCCTCGGCGGCGCGGGTGGTGACCCGCAGCCGGTCCACTTCGGTCGCCAGCCTGGCCGCCCCCTGGTCGGTCAGGCGGTAGTACCGGCGCAGCCGGCCGTCCACCACCTCTTCACGGTCCACCGCCACCCAGTCGTCCGCGACCAGGCGGTCGAGGGCGGCGTAGAGCGTGCCCGCGCGCAGCCGGACCCGGCCGGCCGAGATCTGCTCGACGTCGAGCAGGATCCCGTAGCCGTGCTGGGGCCCGGCCGCGAGCGCGGTCAGGACCAGGAACGTGGGCTCCCGGAGCGCGCCATCTGTCACGTGATCGGTATATACCGATCAACGGACTATGGCAACTGCCCGTCGGGGCTGAGTTCTCAGCCGCCGATGTTGACCATCCAGTTGATGCCGAACTTGTCCGTGCAGGCGCCGAACACCGCCCCCCACATCTGCTTCTCCAGCGGCACGCTGACCACGCCGCCGTCGGACAGCTTCTCCCAGTAACCGCGCAGCTCCTCGTCGTCGTCGCCGGACAGCGAGACGGTGATGTTGTCGCCGGGGTTGTAGGGCATGCCGGGCGGGGTGTCCGAGGCCATCAGCGTGTAGCCGCTGGGGGTGCCGAGCTGGCCGTGCATGATCTGGTCGGCCCCCTCGCCGGTCTGGCCGAACTGCCCGAAGGTGTTGAGGCTGAGCTCGCCGCCGAACACGGCCTGGTAGAACTCCAGTGCCTGGCGGGCGTCGCCGTTGAAGCTGATGTAGGGGTTGAGCACGGTGGCCATGGCTTGCTCCTAGGATCGGAACCAGGCGGCCATCCTCGCACCGCCGAGGGGGCCCGACAACGCGAACTGTCCGCCGATCACGTGAAAACCCGAGGTCAGGACTAAGGTCCCGGTGGCGGTGCGCCGATCACTGGGACAGCGACTGCGCGCGGAGGCGGCCATGAGCCCGACAACTCGATCCCCACAGGACACTCTCGTCCACTCGTACCTGTACCTGCGGCGTGCCATCGGCTTCATCGGCATAGGGCTGCCGGCGGTGCTGATCATCGGCAAGCTGCTGATCCAGGGCGGCGGCCTGCAGGACTCGATCAGCTCCTACTTCTGGACGGACATGCGCGGCGTGTTCGTCGGCAGCATGTGCGCGGCCGGGGCGTTCCTGTTGTCCTACCGCGGTTACGAGCCCGTCGACGACATCGCCGGCAACGTGGCCGGCATCGCCGCCATCGGCCTCGCGCTGTTCCCGACCGCGCCGGACAACCCCGACGCCACGGCATCGGTGATCGGCGTGGTGCACCTGGTGTTCGCGGCGTTCTTCTTCCTCACCATCGCCTTCTTCGCCATCGTGCTGTTCCGGCGGACCAGCGAGATGGGGCCAACCGAGCGCAAGCTGCAACGCAACCGGCTGTACCTGACCTGCGGGCTCGTGATCATCGGCTGCCTGCTGGCGATCGCCGTGGTTGGCCGGTTCTTCGCCGATGCCACCGCCGGGCTGCACCCCGAGCTGTGGCTGGAGACCATCGCGGTGATGGCCTTCGGCCTGGCCTGGCTGACCAAGGGCGAGGCCATTCTCGGCGACGTCTTCCCGACGCCGGCAGTCGTCACCACGGAGGCTTGATCTCCAGGATGGTGGAGGTTGTTGACTGGGGTCGCAGCCTCCACCACAACGGAGAAAGGCCCACCACCGTGTCCTTCACCGACGCCGAGCTGTCCTATCTCGCCACTCAGCGGATCGGCCGGCTGGCTACCGCCCGGCCGGACGGCGCGCTCCAGGTCAACCCGGTCAGCTTCGGCTACAACGAAGAGCTCGGCACCATCGACATCGGCGGCTACAACATGGCCGCCAGCCGCAAGTTCCGCAACGTGGCCGCCGGCAGCCGGGTCGCGTTCGTGGTCGACGACATGCCCTCCACCGATCCGGTGCGGGTGCGCATGGTGGAGATCCGCGGCGACGCCGAGGCGCTGACCGACCCGGTCGACGGGCGGGCCCAGATCGGCGGCCCGATCATCCGCATCCACCCGCGCCGGATCATCAGCATCGGCCTCGACCCGGGCGACGCCGACCGGGATCCCCATCTGCTGAAGCCTTTCAGCCGAAGCGTCTAACGTCCGAGCCGGTGCAGCAGCCGCTCCTGCGGCGTGCCGGGCACGCTGCCGTCGGGGGTGGCGAAGACGCCGGGGATGTCCATCAGGCCGGCGTAGGTCGCCTCCACGGTGTCGTTGGCCCAGGCGACGAGCTCGGCGTCCAGCGTCTCGTCGGCCCCGATCGCCCGGGCCAGATCCCAGGTGTGCACCAGCACATCGGTGGCCCGCAGGTCGACGGCGCGGTCGGTGGTGATCGGCCCCCTTGGGAAGGCCAACTCGGCGTCGGGATGCGCGGTGAACGCCTCGGCGCAGAGCCGGCTGCTCTCGGCGAAGGCCTTCACGGGGTCGTCGCCGAGGCGGTCCACGTCGCGCGTCTGCCGGAACTCGGCCGCCGCCTCGGGGTCGGTCAGCAGGATGACGTTGAGGTGGTCGCCGGTCACGACGTGGTTCACCAGCTGGCGGACGTTCCACTCGGCGCAGGGGGTCGGGTCCGTCCACTGCTGCTCGCCGATCGCCCGCAGCCTCGCCTCGAAACCGGCGGCCGCGGTCAGGTAGCGCTCGATGATCATAGTTCCACCGTAGTCGGGGACAGGTCCCGGTGACACGAGCCTATGGTCACGGCCATGATCCGCGTGACGCCGGCCCTCGCACTGCTCGCCGTTGTGCTGCTCGGTGGCTGCGGCGGCACAGCCGCGCCGGCGGCGCCACCACCGCCCACGAGTGTGCGGGAAGCCGACCTGTGCTCGTTCGTCGCGCCGTCCGTGGTGACCGAGAACGGCCTGACGGCGACGCCGTTGCACAAGTTCGACAGCGGGGCGAGTTGCTCGTGGGGAGGTCCCAAGTTCTCGATGATGGTGCTGGTCCGATGGGACCGCGATGTGCTGGTCGACCTGACCCAGGCCTTTCCGGTGCCGGGCGAGGAATTCGACCTCGACGGCGTGAAGGCCGTCGTCACCACGAGCGATGTCCGGCCGGCCTGCGCCGCGGTGGTGTTCCCGGAGCGGGGGACGGTCCTGGAGGTCGTCGCCGGCGACACGCCGCCGTCGACGGTCGCTTCCGCCTGCGCACGGGTCAAATCCATCGGATCGGGCGTGGTGCACAAGGCCCGTGAGCTGGGCCTGCTCAAGCTGGACGGGTCAGCCACGCCGACGACCTCCCGGTAGCGGCGTCGGCGTGGCTGACGGAGCCCTTACCCGAGGGTCGTCGTCTGCACGGTGACGGCGGCGCCGGGGCCGTCGGCGGTGACGGCGGCGATGGTGAAGGTGTAGGCGGTGGCCGGTTTGAGGCCGTCGACGACCCGAGTCATGCCCTTGGCGGTGGGCTGCGACACGAGGGCGTCCCGGCCGTTCACGGTGACGGTGCGGCCGTCGGACACGGTGATCACGTAGGCGATGATCGGCGTGTCGCCCATCTTGGCCGGCGGTGTCCAGCGCAGGCTGGCGGCGCTGGCCGAGGGGATGGCCTTGGCGCCGGTGGGGGCGTCGGAGACCTGGCCGGCGAGCGGACCGGGAGTCACCGGGGCGGAGGGCAGCGACGGAGTGCTGGCCCCGAACCGGTTGTGGGCCCGGACAGTGACCACAGAGGACTGTCCGTTGATCAGCCCGTCGACGACGGCGTAGCCCTGCTTGGCGAACTGTGCCGCCGGCACGCTGACGGTCTTGGTGCCGGCGGTGATCAGGTAGCTGTCCAGCGGCGCGTTGTTGAACGCGTAGCTGGGATTCCAGGTGACGTAGACCTTGCCGTCGGCGGCGAAGGCGCCGACCCGGGTCGGCTGCTCGGGCGGTCCGGCGCCACCGACCTTCTTGGCCAGCAGCCCGCGGTAGGCCGGCTCCAGCCCGGCGTTGTCCACAATGGACTTCGGGGCGGCCGCCGGATTGTCCAGCAGGTGGTTGCCCTGGGTGATGACGCCCTTGTTGTCGCCGTCCTTGTCGCCCTGCTCCCAGTAGTTGCCCTGGATCAGGGTCGGGTCGTTGTTGCCCAGGTTGTCCCGGTAGTCCACGTGCGCGGTGCCGACGTTGGCGTACGGCGTGCCGTAGACGACGTTGCCGACCACGTTCTCGTAGGTGTTGCCGTTGTCGGTGTAGATTCCCTTGCCCAGCCCCAGCTGTCCGTAGATCACGTTGCCGGTGACCTTCTCGCCGGTGGCCAGCGAGCTGCCGGTGATGCCCTGGGTGTAGATGCCGCCGCCGTCGTCCAGCGACAGCATGTAGTCGTGGATCAGGTTGTCGGACACCACGTTGTCGTGCGAGTTGTTGGGCGTGGCGGCCACCTTGATCTTGTCCGGCCAGCCGCCCCAACCCATCGAGATCGCCGAGTAGGCGACGTTGTCGATCTGGTTGTGGGAGATCACGTCGTGCTGGCTGTAGCCGTTGAGGATGGCCACCCCGCCGTGGAACTCGCGCGGCAGGCCGTAGAGGTGGTTGTCCAGCACCTGAACGTCGTGCGTGCTGCCGGTGGTGGGCTGGTCGACGCCGCCGACCTCGATGCCGTTGCCGGAGATGTCGGTGAAGATGTTGCCGCGCACCAAGGTGTTCTGGGTGTTGCCGGCCAGCCGCAGGCCGGCCGCGCCGAGATGGGCGAACACCGAGTCGGTGAACTCCAGCCCGGTGCTGTCGGCGACGCTGATATTGCCGGGCTCCGGCGTCCACGAGGCGTACGGGCACTTGCCGTTGGGCACGAACTGGCACAGCCCCTGCACGGCCCAGCCGTCGGGGCCGGTGTTGGTGTAGCCGGCCTGGATCTCCGAGAACCCTTCGGGCGAGGACGGCGTCAGCCACGTCGCGTACTCGTACTGGATGCCGCGGAAGGACACGTTGTGCAGGTCCGAGGCGTCGATCAGCTGTTGCAGCACCGGAACCTCGACATCGGCGGAGCTGAGGTCCTCACCCGGCCGCGGCAGGTAGTACACGGTGCGGGCCGACCGGTCCAGGTACCACTCGCCGGGCGTGTCCAGCACCTCGAAGGCGTTCTCCACGAAGGTCGGCTGCCGGCCGTTGGTCAGGTCGTAGGGGCCGACCATGTTCACGCTGCGGCCGGGAATGTCGGGGAACACCACGCGTTTGGTGGAGTTGTCCCAACACGGCTGGGCCATGGTGACCGTCGTGCCGCTGACCGAGCCGATCGGGCAGCGCGGCTCGGTCCACTGCCCGAGGCCGTCGCGCTGGATGTTCCACAGCGCCTCGCCGGCGGTGTAGACGAACTCGATGTCCGACGGGTTGCGCCAGTTGGCCATCGTCGGGGCGGAGGCGGTGTAGCCGGTGGCGGTTGCCTTGAGCGTCACCGGAAGCGGGCCCTGCGCCCGCTGTTCCCGCACGCCGTTGACGTACAGCTGCCGCGTGTTGTCCATGCCCTTGGGCTCCGGCGCGGCGTACAGACCGGGCCGGCCGGGCACCGGACGCCAGCCGGTGACCTGCTTGCCGCCGCTCAGGGCCGTGCCGGTGGAGCCCTGCCAGATCACGCGGTGCCCGTTGGCGCCGGAGTCCTGCGCGGTCAGCCGTAACGGCTGCGACAGGTCGAACACGCCCGGCGCGAGGTGCACCGTGATGTCGCCGGTCGCATGTGACGTCCGCTCACGAACCAGGGCCTGCGCGCGTTGCAGCGTGCGGACCGGCTGCCCCGAAGTCCCGGGCAGCCGGTCGTTCCCGGTGGGGGAGACGTAGACGTCAGCGCCGTGGCCGCCGGCCGCGTCGGCCGGCACGCCGCTCAGCGCCACGGCGGAGACCACCGCCGCGGCCACGCCGACCGCGAGCTGGACTGATCGTTTCATCGATACTCCGTTCGTACCTGGCGGCGTACGGTGCGTGCATGGACTTCGGTGTTGCTGTGTTCGCCACGGCCGAGACCGTCGCCCCCGGGCCGCTGGCCCGGTTGGTCGAGGAGCGTGGGTTCGAGTCGCTGTTCTTCGCGGAGCACACCCACATTCCGGCCGAGCGGCGCACGCCCTACCCGGCCGGCGGCGACCTTCCCCGCAAGTACGCCCACACCTATGACCTGTTCGTCGCGCTCACCGCGGCCGCGTCGGCGACCACGCGGCTGCGGGTGGGCAGCGGCATCTGTCTGGTGACCCAGCGGGACCCGATCATCACGGCCAAGGCGGTGGCCAGCGTCGACCAGCTGTCCGGCGGCCGGCTGGACTTCGGCGTGGGCTCCGGCTGGAACCGCGAGGAGATGGCCAACCACGGGGTGAACCCGCGCACCCGGATGCGGCTGATGGCCGACCAGATCGCGGCCATGAAACGGATCTGGACCGAGGACGAGGCCTCGCACGACGGCGAGTTCGTGAAGTTCGAGCGGATCTGGTGCTGGCCCAAGCCGGCGCAGCGGCCGCACCCGCCGATCATCGTCGGCGGCAACGGGCCGACCGTCGAGGACCGGGTGCTGGCCTTCGGCGACGCGTGGATGCCCAACTACCTCGGGCCATCCGACGACGTCATCGGCCGCGGCCGCAAGCTGCTGGACCGGGCCGACCGGCCGATCGAGCTGATGCTGATGAACGCTCAGCCCAAGCCGTCGACGCTGGCGCGGTTCGCCGAGGCCGGCTTCCGCCGGGTCCTGTTCTTCGTCCCGTCGGCCGGCCGCGGCCCGGTCGAGCGGGCGCTGGACCGGATCGAGACGGCGGTGGCGGAGCTGCACGGCGAGTAGCCCGTCTGCGGCACACATCCGACCTCCTCGCCGTAACTGCGGTGAAACATAGGCCGGAGAACCTTTACAGGCAACCGTGACCGGGGGTTTTTAGGCCGAAAGGCTCATGGTTGCGTGCGCATACATCGGGTCAATGATGATCAGAACGTCAGCCTGGCCACCGCGGCCCGCACGGCCTCGGTGAGCTCGTCGGTGACCTCGTCCCAGGTCGCGGACGAGTCGTGGGCGCTCAGCGCGATCAGGATGTAGCGCCGCTGGTCGCCGATCAGGCCGGTGGTGTGCACGACGCGGTCCGGCCGGCAGCAGGCCCAGCCCTGCTTGACCGCCCACGGCTCGCCGGCCAGGGCGTCGGGGATGCCGAAGTACTGGTCGAAGCCGTCGGCCGCGTACTCGGTGGCGTTGGAGAGCGCTTTCAGGATGACCTCGCGGATGCCGGAAGAGGCCTTGTCCAGCAGGTACCGGTAGACCTTGAGCAGGTCCTCCGCGGTGACCTGGGTGTCGCCCCAGCGGCCGGGGTCGTCGGGGGCCTCGGTCTCGGTCAGGCCCATCAGCTTGATCGCCTGGGCCACGATCCCGACGTTCCCGTATCGGGTCCACAATTGATTGGCGATCTCGTCGTCGCTGCGCGACAGCATTGAGGCGACAACGCCGGCATCGGCCCCGCCCTGCAACGCGCTGACGGCGATCAGCAGTTTCACCACCGATTCGGCCGGATAGGGCGTCGACGGATCGTGACTGGCCACCACCTGTCCGGTGACGCGGTCGAACACGAGGAGGGAGAACTGGCCGTCGGCCTCGGCCTGCGCGGCCGCGTCACCGGGAGAAGCGCTGGTCGGAGTGGTTGAGCTGACCGTGGGCAGCGCCACGGGCGACGGCTGGCCGGCGGTGGCGCGGACATGCCCGCAGCCCACGAGCGCAAGCGACACGGCCGCCACGACAAGGCTCGCTGGAATTCTCATGCCCCGTTAGTCGTGGACTCCGGGAAAAGGGTGCGCGATGGTGTTCGACAGTCGTGTCACAGGGCTTGTGACACTTCTGTTTCAGATTTGCAGGTCGCGCCTGTGGGTTTCCCGACGTACAGTGCGGCCCAATCGCTGGCTGCTGGGTGCGCCCAGCACCCGCGAGATTCCCCGGGCGGCCGCGACGACCGCCGGCACGATCTCGCGCGGCCGGGCCGACTCGGCCGGCACCACCACGGAGATCGCCGCCACCACCGTGTCATCGGCGCCGCGCACCGGGGCGGCCACCGACAGGGCCACCGTCTCCACGGTGCCGTCGGTGATCACGTAGCCGTTGCGGCGCACGTCGGCCAGGATTCGTCGGAGCTCCGATGGCTTGGTGGTGGTCCGGTCGGTGAACCGCCGCAGCGGGCCGGCCAGGATCTCCTCCTGCACCTCGGCCGGGGCGTGGGCCAGCAGCACCACGCCGACGCCGGTGGCGTGCGGGGCGAGCCGGCCGCCGACCCGGGAGATGATCGACACCGCGTCCCGGCCGGAGATCCGCTCCAGGTACAGCACTTCCCGGCCCTCCAACACGGCCAGCTGCACGTGCTGGTGCGTCGCCTCGTACAGGTCCTCCAGGAAGGGCATCGCGCTCTCGCGCAGGCCCACGCCACGCGGGGCGAGGGAGGCGATCTCCCACAGCCGCAGCCCGATCCGGTACCGGCCGTCCTCGCCCCGCTCCAGCAGCCCGCCGGCGGCCAGCTCGCCGACCAGGCGATGAGTGGAGGTCAGCGGCAGGCCGGTGCGGCGGCTCAGCTCCGACAGCGTCAGCGCCGCCGCGCGCTCGGTGAACGCCTCCAGCACCGTGATCAGGCGCGCGCCGACGCTGGCCGGCGAGGTCGTGCGAGGCGGCAACGGGGGATCCTTCCGTTCAACGGAAACCAGCGGTGACGTCGGCCAGTCTGGCTCGGATGCTGGAGGCCGGCAACCAGGGAGGCAGTCATGCGCACACAAGTCGGGATCGTCGGGGCCGGTCCGGCCGGGCTGCTGCTGTCGCACCTGCTGCACCTCAACGGCATCGAGTCCGTGGTGATCGAGGAGCGCAGCCAGGACTACGTGCGGCAGCGGGTGCGGGCCGGCGTGCTGGAGAACACCACCACCGACCTGCTGCGCGAGGTCGGCCTGGGAGAGCGGATGGACCGCGAGGGCCTGGTGCACGGCGGCATCTCGCTCCGCTTCGACGGCGCCGACCACCACATCGGCTTCGAAGAGCTGGTCGGCCGCAACGTCACGGTGTACGGGCAGCAGGAGGTCGTGAAGGACCTCATCGACGCCCGCACCCGCGACGGCGGCCAGCTCCTGTTCGACGTCAGCAACACCGCCGTGCACGACGTCGACACCGACCGCCCGCGCATCACGTTCACCGATGTCTCGGGGCAGCCGCAGGAACTTGTCTGCGATGTCATTGCCGGTTGCGACGGATTCCACGGCGTCAGTCGGGGTTGCGTGCCGCACCAGGCCTACGACCACACCTATCCCTTTGCCTGGCTGGGTATTCTGGCCAAGGCCGCGCCGACCCGGGACGAACTCGCCTACACCTATCACGAGCGCGGCTTCGCCCTCTACAGCATGCGCTCGCCCGAGATCACCCGGCTCTACCTCCAGGTCGCCCCGGACGAGAACCTCGCCGACTGGCCGGACGAGCGGGTGTGGGCCGAGCTGCACACCCGGCTGGCGCTGGACGGGGAGAGCCCGGTCATCGAAGGTCCGGTGCTGGACAAGGGAATCACCGCCATGCGCAGCTTCGTGGCCACGCCGATGCGGCACGGCCGGCTGTTCCTGGCCGGCGACGCGGCGCACATCGTGCCGCCCACCGGCGCCAAGGGCATGAACCTGGCCGTCGCCGACGTCCGCCTGCTCTCCGCCGCCCTGACGGAGCTGCTGCGGCACAACGACTCCCGCCTGGTCGAGTCCTATTCGGACACCGCGCTGCTGCGGGTGTGGCGGGCCGAGGCCTTCTCCTGGACCATGACCTCGATGCTGCACATCACGCCCGGGGCCGACGCCTTCCAGCGCCAGGTCCAGCTGGCCCAGCTCCGCTACACCGCCGGCAGCGTGGCCGCCCGGACCACCATCGCCGAGAACTACGTGGGCCTGCCCTGGTGACCGCACGGGCCGATGGGAGCATCATCAATCGATCTTCAAAGTTTCCTCAAAATCACGGGAAATCGTGGCTGTGAACGGTCAAGGCACGAATTGCCGGAATTGATTGCTAGGCTCGCCGACAGCACCGTGTGAATCACCGGGGAGAGAATCTCGTATGCGCGTGTTGTTCGTCTCCGCTCTGGGCACCGGTCACGTGCTGCCCGCCGTTCCGCTCGCGTGGGCGCTGCGCGCCGCCGGCCACGACGTGCGGCTGGCCGCCGCCGGGGACGCGCTGGTCGCGGAGCGAGCCGGCATCGAGGTCGAGGACGTGTTGCCCGGGCAGAACATGAGCGGCGTCTTCGAGTGGATCAGGGCCAACCGGCCCGAGTTGGTGCAGCGACTGGGCAATTCCGAGGCGACCCGGGACCTGCGCGAGGCGGTGCCGGTGTTCGCCCAGGTGGCCGACCGGATGGCCGACGGAATCATTGAGGTAGCGGCCAGATTCCAGCCTGATCTCGTGGTGTACACGCAGTTGCAGGGCGCTGGCCCACTGGTCGCCGCCAAGCTCGGGGTTCCCGCCGTGCAGCAGGGATTCGGCTTCGCGCGGACGGCCGGGGTCAATGAGCTGATGCGTGAACACCTCGCCGACGCCTACGCGCGGCACGGGGTCACCGGCTCGGCGACGTTGCACAAGATCGACGTCGCGCCGCCGAGCATGATCCCGGGTGAGCCGGAGGGCTGGTCGACCCGCTACATCCCTTACAACGGCGGCACTGTGCTGCCGGAGCCGCTGCGGCAACCGCCGAGCCGGCCGCGGGTGGCCGTCACGCTCGGGACGGTCTCGCCGACGATGAACGGGTTCGCCACGCTGCGGCGGATCATCGACGTGGCCGCCGGCGTGGACGCCGAATTCGTGCTCGCGGTGGGGTCGACCGATGTCGGCGACCTGCCGGACAACGTCGTCGCGCTGCCGTGGATGCCGCTGAACAGCCTGCTGCGCACCTGCTCGGCCGTCATCCACCACGGGGGCGCCGGCACCGCGCTGACCGCGATCGACGCCGGCCTGCCGCAGGTGGTGCTGCCGGACGGCGCGGACCGCTTCGCCAATGCCGACGCCGTGCACGAGCGGGGCATGGGCGTCTCTGTCACACCGTCCGATGTGGACACCGAGCTGATGGACTGGTTGCTGCGGGCGGACAAGCCGCGGGCCATCGCCGCCGAGGTGCGCGAGGAGATGCACGCCATGGCCACGCCGGCTTCGCTGGTGCCCCGCCTGGTCGAACTCGCGGCGTCCTGACATGTCGGTGGGGTTGGACCGGCCGCGGCTGCGGCCGACCGTCGTCATGTCCGTGGTGTTCGTGGCGTCGATGTTCATCAGCATTCTCGACACGACCATCGTCAACGTCGCCCTGCCCAAGATCAGCGTGGATCTGGGCGTCGCGCCGGTGGACACCCGCGCCATCGCCGTCGGCTACCTCGTCAGCACGGCGATGGTCATCCCGGCCAGCGGCTGGTTCGGCGACCGCTTCGGCCGCAAAAGGGTTCTTTTGTGGGCGCTGGCCGCGTTCACCGTCGCCTCCGCGCTGTGCGGGCTGGCCGACAGCCTGGTCGAGCTGACCGTTTTCCGTGTGCTGCAAGGGCTCGGCGGCGGCATGCTCGGGCCGGTCGCGATGGCCATGATGTTCCACGTCTTCCCGCCCGACCAGCGGATGCGGGTCTCCCAGATCATGATCGCGCCCACCGCCGTCGCGCCCGCGCTCGGGCCGGTGCTCGGCGGCCTGCTGGTGGACAAGCTGTCCTGGCAGTTCGTGTTCTACGTCAACATCCCGATCGGGATCGCCGTCCTGCTGTTCGGCCTGTTCTTCCTGACCGAGCAACGGCAGTCCTCGGCCGGCCGGTTCGACCTGGCCGGATTCCTGTTGTCCTGCGCCGGATCCGGCCTGCTGATGTTCGCCCTGACCGAGGGCGCCACCCTCGGCTGGACCTCGCCGCTGATCGTCGTGACCGGGCTGGCCGGCATCGCATTGCTGGTGCTGCTGGTCGTCGTCGAGCTGCGGACCCCGCAGCCGATGCTCGACCTGAAACTCTTCGCCGACAGGATGTTTCGCAGCATCAACATCGTGACCGCCTTCTCCACCGCCACCTTTCTCGGCGCACTGTTCGTGTTTCCGTTGCTGTACCAGGACGCCCTCGGCGCGTCCGCCCTGGAAACCGGCCTCATCGGCTTTCCCGAGGCCATCGGCGTCATGGTCGGCACCCAGTTGGCCACGCGGGTGCACCGGGCCCTCGGGTCCCGCCGGCAACTGGCCTTGGCCCTGGTCAACGTCGCGGTCGGGCTGGCCCTGCTGGGACTGGTCGGCCGGGCCACCGACCCCTGGCTGACCCGGCTGATCATGTTCTATCTGGGGTTGGGCATGGGCAACGTCATGAGCGTGACCCGCGCCGCCGCCTTCGCCACCCTGCCCCCGCCCAGAATGGGCAGCGCCTCCGCCCTGTTCAGCACCAGCGGCCAGGTCGGCGCGGCCATCGGCGTCGCCGTGCTCGGCACCGTCCTGGCCACCGCCGGGGCCTCGGGGCAGGCCGACCTTTCCGCCTACCACCTGGCCTTCTTCGTCGCCGCCGCGCTCACCCTCGTCGGAGCCGCCTGCGCCCTGGCCATCCCGGCCGAGTCACGCGCGCAGTAGCGGGGACCCGTCCCCGGTGCGGTGGTGTACCCAAGGTGGGAACCCAAGGGGGAGCAGCGCATGAGCATTCGTCGAGTGGTCACCGGGCACGACCGCGACGGCAAGGCCCGCGTGGTCGACGACAGCGCCGTCGAGCCGATCACGTCCGAGCTGATGCCGGGCTTCGAAGCCTATCGGCTGTGGGGGCGGGACGAGCGGCCGGTGTACCCGGACGACGGCGCGCCGCGGCCGGCCGAGGCGTACTACCCGCCTCGGGACGGGTCGCGGTTCATCGTCAACGTGATCCCGCCGGGCGAGGTGGCGGTGTCGCCCGACATCGACCTGGCCGCGGCGTTGGCCGAGGTGGAGCGGCAGATGCCGGGCTCGGTGGCCACCATGGAGCTGGACAACCCGGGCATGCACCGGACCGACAGCCTGGACTACGTCCTGGTCGTCTCGGGCGAGGTCACGCTGGAGCTGGACGACGGCGAGCAGACGCTGCTGCGGACCGGGGATGTGGTGGTGCAGAACGGAACCCGGCACGCCTGGCGCAACCTCGGCGCCGAGCCGTGCACGATCGTCGGCATCTCGATCGGCGCGGACCGGACCGCGTAGTCAGGCGCAGAAGGACGGGTCGGCCGGCTGGATGGCGTACTCCAGCGGGTTGGAGTCGGACGTGTCGTGCTGATTGACCACGAGCATCAGGAAATGGCTGCGCACGGTCGGCTTGTAGTGCCAGGCCACCGGGTCGTAGTAGTCCGTCTTGTCACCGGGCTTGAAGTTGACCTTCTGGAGCGGCGGCGTCTTGGCGGTGACGATCGCCGGGTCGCCGGCCGCGCCGCGGTAGACGAAGAATGAGCCGGTGTTGTGCGTGGTGCCGAACACGAAGAAGGCCGTGCACTGGCCGGCCTTGATGTCGACATCGGTGGCGCGCATGTTCTCGTCGTTGCCGACGGCGTACTGGAGGTAGCCGAGCTGCTCGGACTGGGCCGGCGCGGTCCAGGTGAGGGTGTACGGCGCGCTGCCGCCGTAGGGCGTGACGACGGTGCGGTAGGCGGCCGGCGCGACCTTGCTGGAGTCGATGGCGATGAAGTCGGGCAGGCCGGCGTTCTGGTCGCTGGTGGCCAGCGACGGCCCGGTCGTGCCGTCGGCGTACAGGTCGAGGTCCACGTCGCGGCCGGGGGAGGGGCGGACGGCGACCACCGACCACAGCGGCGCGGTGGTGGCGAAGGTGTAGCCGGTCCCGCTCAGCGGCGGCGGATCCCCGATCAGCGGCTTGCCGTTCTTGAGCGGCGCGTCCCCGGGGTTGGCCGCGGCCGGCGCCGCCAGCCCGACCAGCGCCGCCAGCGTCAGCATCGCCACCTTCTTCGCGCGCATCCCCACTCCGTTCGTCTCGGCGTCCCGTCCAACATCGCCCGCGGTGTCGCCCGCGGGGAAGGGCGGCGGCCGGATGCGGCCCGTAAGGGCAGCTGGCTATTCGAACGGGTGTTCGATATGGTTGGCCGTATGGCGTTGCAGGGTTCACTGTTCGACCAGGCGGAGACGCCCACGCTGGGCCGGCTGAGCGGGGTGCGCCGGACGGAGCTGGGAGACGGGGCGTGGGTCGATGTGCGGCCGGGCTGGCTGACCGGGGCGGACGCGCTGTTCGAGCGGCTGGTGGGGCACGTGCCCTGGTATGCGGAGCGGCGGCAGATGTACGACCGGATCGTGGACGTGCCGCGGCTGGTGTGCTTCTACCGGGAAGGCGTGCCGCTGCCGGATCCGGTGCTCGGCCAGGCCATGGCGGCGCTGACCGAGCACTACGGGCCGGAGCTGGGGGAGCCGTTCCGTACGGCCGGCATGTGCTACTACCGCGACGGCCACGACAGCGTGGCCTGGCACGGCGACAACAGCGGCCGGCTGGTCGAGCAGACCATGGTGGCCATCGTGTCGCTGGGCGCGCCGCGGGCGTTGTTGTTGCGGCCCAAGGGAGGCGGCGAGAGCGTCCGGCACATGCTTGGCCACGGCGACCTGATCGTCATGGGCGGCACGTGTCAGCGCACCTGGGAGCACTCGGTGCCGAAGACGGCCAAGCCGGTCGGCCCCCGCATCAGCGTCCAGTTCAGGCCACGGGGTGTGCACTGAGCGGCAGCACCGTTTCCGCGCTGCCGCCCTGGCCGAGCTGGTGGGCGATTTGTCCATACGCAGCGGGGAGTTCCGCCGGCTGTGGGCCCGGCACGACGTCGGCCGGCGGGTCAGCGGCAAGTCGTATCTGGCGCATCCGCTGGTCGGGGAGCTGGAGCTGAGCTACGAGAAGCTGGCCGTCATGGGGACCGAGGGCCAGGTCCTGGTGGTATTTCACGCCGAACCGGACAGTCCGTCCGCCCAGGCGCTGAACCTGTTGCGGTCGCTGTAGAGTCTCCCCCGGTCGTCATCAGACGGAGGGGGAGAAGTGCGTCTTGTGGTGTGGGCCGCGGCGGTCGCGGTCGCCTTGCCGGCGTTGGTGGCGTCGAATGTCGACGCGGCAGTGGGCAGATCGACCCTCGACCCGGCCAAGGTGGCCGCGTCGGTGGGCTATCTGGAGCAGACCTACGGCGTCAGTCAGGCCGAGGCGCTGCGCCGTTTGCAGCTCCAGTCGGACGCCGCGCAGCTGGACATCACCTTGCAGGCCAAGGCGTCCGCCAGCTACGGCGGGATGGCCATCGACCAGCAGCACGGCGGCGTGCTCACGGTCGACGCCACCGACCCGGCGGCGATCGCCCCGTTCCTGCGGCAGCTGCCGGACCGTCAACACGTGAAAACCCGCACCGTGCGGCACTCCCTGGCGGAACTGAGCAAGACTCGCAACCAGCTCGACGCCGGCCCCGACGCCGACTACCTGGCCGCCGTGGACCAGCAGGACAACAATGTCGTGCTGTGGCGGCGGACCCCGACCGCTGCCGCCCCTCGGGTCGCGCTGGCCCAGCCCGGCATGGTCGTCGTGAAGGACCTGCCGACCCCCAAGCCGCTGGCCGGCCCCGTGGACTGGGGCTTCTGCCATCCGCTGTTCTGTAGTGGCTATGGGCCCATGCGCGGCGGGCTGCGGCTGGACTACACGCGGGACGACGGCAGCATGGGCGGCTGCACCGCCGGCTTCAACGTGCGCTCCAACGGCGGCGGCTTCCCCGACAACACCGCCTGGGTGCTGACCGCCGGGCACTGCTCCAACGGCAAGACCAACAACGTGCCCACCCAGCACAACGGCGCCGCCATCGTCAACCAGCACGGCCCCGAGAAGCATTCGTATCCGTACGACTACTCGTTCGTGCAGTACGTCAACCAGGCCACCGCCAACACCTGGCTGAACAACCAGACCCCGCACAACGAGGTGCTGCTGTACTGCCGTCCCAACGGCCTCGACTCCTCGAAGGCGTGCAACGGCCAGGACTCCACGTCCGCCGTCCAGCCCATCACCGGCATCCACCAGCTGGCCGACATCAAGGCCGGCTGGGTCGTCTGCGCCGACGGCTCCGCGTCCAACAAGACCAACTACCCCCAGGCCGTCGACAGCGGCGCCGGCCGCGACTACCTGCCCGGCACCCGCTGCGGCCAGGTCACCTCCACCGACGTCGGCATCAACACCGACATCTGCGCCCGCCCCGGCGACAGCGGCGGCCCCCTGTTCAGCCAGGTCGACAGCACCGCCCTGGGCATCCTCGAGGGCAACCTCCCCGGCCAGGACCGCTCCGGCCCCTGCTACGCCGGCGAGGCCAACAACTACTCGCCCATCGGCGTCATCATGGACGACATCAACGCCTACAGCGGCGGCCAGGGCGCGCACTTCCAGGTCATCACCACCCCCAACGGCTGACCCCGCCCCGTCCCCCGCCAAGATCAAGGGACCGATCCTCTCGCCCAACGTCAGGAAGGGCCCCTTCATGACGCTCAGCGTCAGTAAGGGGCCCTTCATGACGTCGGCTCCTCGTCGGTGCTGACCCTGCTCGCCAAGCCGATCATCGACCTGGCGGTCGGCGTCGAGGTGAGCCGGTCGATCTCCGCGGTGACGGCGAGGCTGGAGGCCGACGGATGGATCTACCGGGGCGATGCCGGCGACGACGGCGGACACGTGTTCGTGCTCGAAACCAGGCCCTGGCACCGAGTCGCCCACATCCATGTCGTCGAACACGGCGGCAGCCAGTGGCGAAACTACCTGCGCTTCCGGGATCTCCTGCGACGTAGTCCCGATGCCCGACAACGCTACGAAGCGGTGAAGCTGAAGCTGGTCGACCAGGACGCGACCGATCGGAAGGCGTACACCATCGGCAAGACCGAGGTCGTCACCGAGCTGCTCCGCTGAATGGCTAGTACACGAGGCGGTGGGCGGCGGCGATGAGGGATTTGTAGGCGCTGCCCCAGCGGGCGCGGGCGAGGGCGGCGCGGGCGGCGTTGCCGCCGGCGGCGCCGTGGACGCCGCCGCCGGGGTGGGCGGCGGAGCCGGCGAGGTAGAGGCGGTCGACGGGGGTGTCGGCGCGGCCGAGGCCGGGCACGGGGCGGAAGACGAGCTGCTGGGCGATGGCGGCGGTGCCGCCGTTGACGGTGCCGGCGAAGTCGTCGGGGCCCTGGACGTGGCGGGCGATGATCCGGCCGGTGAAGCCGGGGGCGTGGCGCTCCACGATGTGCTGGATCTTGTCGACGAACCAGGACAGGCGGTCGGCGCTCCAGCGTTGTCCTTGCGGCACATGGGTGTACGCCCACGCGGACTCGGTGCCGGCGGGGGAGCGGGTCGGGTCGGCGGTGGTGGTCTGGCCCAGCAGGAGGAACGGGTTCTGAGGCGTGCGGCCCATGGCCAGCGCGGCGCAGGAGCCGGACATGGTGGCGAGGTCGCCGCCGAGGTGCACGACGCCGGCGGCGGAGGCTTCGGTTGCGGTCCAGGGGATGGGGCCGGACAGCGCCCAGTTCACCTTGATGGTGGCGGGATCCAGTCGGTGCCGGCGCAGGTCGTCCAGCAAGCGGGACGGAAGGTGTTGCGCGGCAACGAGGTTCCCGTAGAGATCCAGTGCCGGGACGTCGGCGAGGACGGCCTGGGTGGCCCGGATGGCGTTGCCCTCGTGATCGCGGACGCCGACGGCCGTGCCGCGGGCGATCAGGATCTCGGTCACGCGGCGGCCGCATTCGACTTGCCCGCCAAGGGATTCCAGGCGGCGGACCAAAGCGTCGGTCAAGGCGCTGGCGCCGCCCTCGGCCACGGGGTAGCCCCGATCCTGGCCGATCATCGCCAGGAGCCAGCCGAACACGCCGCTGCCGGGGCTGTCGATGCCGGCGTCGGCGTGCATGGCGTTGCCGTTGACCAGAAGCCGCGCCCCGGCGCCGTCGAAACGTTCCTCGGCCAGAGTCCGGGCCGAGAGCGTGAGCATGCGGGCCAGTCGCAGGGCCTCGGCGGAACCCGTTGTCAGCAGGAGCTTTCCGGCTGCGGTGATCGGCGGGAAAGGCCGGAACAGGGCGTCCAGCAAGGGATCCCGCAGCTGTTGCCACTGGGCGAACATGCCCTGCCAGGCCTCGGCGTCCCGAGGGGCGAACTCGGCCACCGAGGCCATTGTGGCCGAGACGTCACGGGACAACAGCACACCCCGGCCGTCCGGCAGCACGTGGGCCAGGACCCCGGGCGCGTGCCGCCACCGGAGCCCGTGCCGCTCCAGGCCCAACCCCTCGAACACCGGCGACGCCGCGGCCATCGGGAACGAGGAGCTGCACAGGTCGGTCACGAACCCGGGAGCCGTCACCTCCGCGCTGTGCACGGCCCCGCCGGGATGATCGGATGACTCCAGCACCAGCACCCGCCACCCGGCGTCGGCCAGCAGGTTCGCGGCGACCAGCCCGTTGTGTCCGGCCCCGAAAACCACGGCGTCAAAGGTCATGGCTCATCCTAGGATCAGCGGCATGCTGGCTCTATTCGATCTTGACGGCACGCTGGTCGACCGCGATGCCGGCCTGCGGGCCTGGGCGGTCGAGTTCTGTGTGGACCGCGGGCTCGATCCGGCCGAGGCGGACTGGCTGGTCGCGGCCGACGGGGACGGTCGGGTGGCCAAGGAGGAGTTCTTCGGCCAGATCCGCGAGCGTTACGGGCTGACCGATTCCCTTGCTGCCTTGTTCGGACAGTACGCCGAGCGCCAGCCGACGTTGATCCCGGTGTTCGACGGCGTGCTCGAAGGCCTGGCCCTGCTGCGGTTGGCCGGCTGGCGGCTCGGTGTGGTCACCAACGGCTATCAGGTGGTGCAGACCAACACCCTGGTCGCCACCGGCATCGCCAAACACGTTGACGGCTGGGCAATCTCGGGCGCGGAGAACATCTGGAAGCCGGACGTGCGGCTGTTCGAGATCGCCGCCGAGCGGGCCGGGGGCAAGCTCGGCCAGGACGGCTGGATGGTCGGCGACAGCACCGCGGACATCATCGGCGGTGCCGCCGCCGGCTTGCGAACGATCTGGATCCACCACGACCGTGCCTGGCCGGCCGGCGAACCCGAGCCCACGGTCACGGCGTCGAGTCCGGCGGACGGCGCCGCTGTGATCCTGGGGGGCTAAGCCTTCGGGGCGATGGCCTTCCGCAGCCGGGCCGCGTTGTCGAGGTGCTCGCGCGCGGTGGCGGGCGTGCCGTGGCGGCGCTCCAGCTCGCCGAGCCGTTCCAGGCAGTCCGCTTCGTTCTTGCGGTCGCCGTTGCCGTGAAAGACTCCGGCCGCGCGCTGGAGGGCGGCCCGTGCGCGCAGGTGGTCGTCGAGCTCCGCGTAGACGCCGCCGATGCGCTGCTCGGTGTAGGCGGCGCAGCGTTCGTCGGCGATCTCGCTGAAGACGGTGAGGGCGAGGGTGAGGCAGCGCAGCGCGGCGGCGTAGTCCCGGTTGGCCTGGCGGAAGCTGCTCAGATACCGCAGGATCACCGCCTCCCGATGCCGGTCGCCCAGCTGGCGGGCCCGACGCAGCCCGTCCTCGATCCGTGGCCCGGTGTCCTCTCCGGTGCTCTCGAACTGGAACAAGCCGGTCGCGGCGAGCAGTTGGGCCCGCAGGTGCGGCAGGTCGACGCGGCTGGCCAGCTCCAGCGCCGCATACCCGTGTTTCAGCGCCAGGTTGTCATGACCGAGCACCCGTTCGACGGTGGCCACTCCGGCCAGCGCGAGCGCCTCGCCGCGCTGGTCGCCGAGACCGCGGTAGAGGTCCAGGCTCTCGTCGAGCGCGGTCCGGGCGTCGTCCATCTCGTCGAGGTAGATGTGGACCTGGCCCAGTCCTTGCAGCAGCGCCGCCACCCCATGGCCGTTGCCCGCGGTTCGGGCGGCCGCCAACGCGATCTCGTGGCTGCGCCGCCAGTCCTGGTACAGGCTCCGGTGGTCGTAGTAGGGCACGGCCGCGAGCGCGAGCTCCCACGCCAGCGTGTCGAACTCCCACTGCGCCGCGAGCGACATGGCCTGCAGCAGCGTTCCCCGCTCCGCGTCGAACCACGAGATGGCGTCGGTGACGACGTAACCGGCGGGCCGACGCGGCGAATTCCCCGGTGTGTGCCGGAAAAGGCCGGGTGGGCACAGCGCCCGCGCCTGCTCGGCCACCGCCAGCCAGCCGGCGAGCACCCGCTCCACGGCGGCGCGACGTTCCTCGATCGGATACTGCTCGACCGCTTCCCGCGTGGCATGTGCGCGCAGCAGGTCGTGCAGGCGGTACCGGGGTTGGCCGACCGCGTCGGTCTCGACCAGGCGCAGGAGGTTCGCGTCGACCAAGGCGTCCAGCATGTCCTCGGCGTCCGGCTCGTCGATCAGCGGACCGAGCACCCAGCCCGGCAGCGTTTCGGCGCCGAGCAGGCCGAGCAGGCGGAACGCCCGGGCGGCGGGCTCGGGCAGCAACCGCACGGAAAGCTCGAAGCTCGCCCGGACGTCGAGGTCGCCGACGCAGAGCTCGCGCAGTCGCTGGGACTCGTCTTCCAGGCGGCCGCGCAGCACACCGAGCGTCCACGCGCCGCGGCTCGCGAGCTTGGCGCCGGCGATCCGGATGGCCAGCGGAAGGTGCCCGCACAGGCGGACGATCGCGTCGGACGTCTCCGGTTCCTGCTCGGCGCGTTCGGCGCCGACGATCCCGGCCAGCAGCATGCGCGCGTCGGCCGGAGACAGCACGTCGAGCTCGACGTGCTGCGCGCCCTCCAGATCGGTGAGCCAGCGCCGGCTGGTCACGACGACAGCGCAGTCGCCGGACGGCGGAAGCAGCGGCCGCACCTGCCGCGCGTCGGCGGCGTCGTCGAGCAGCACCAGCACCCGACGGCCGGCCAGCCGCGCCCGGTAGAGCCCGGCCCGCTCGTCCATGCCGTCCGGCATCACGGCATCGTTGACGCCCAGCGCCCGCAGCATCTCGGCCAACACCCGCGCGGGCGTGCGCGGCGTGTCGGACGTGCCGGCCAGGTCGACGTAGAGCTGCCCGTCCGGATAGCTCTCGCGCAGCTCGTGCGCCACCCGGATCGCCAGGGTCGACTTGCCGGTGCCCGGCGCGCCGACGATCACCGTCACCCGCCGCGCCCGCGCCAGGTCCAGGACCGTGCGCCGGGTCTGCTCGCGGCCGGTGAAGTCCGCGATGTCGGGCGGCAGCCGGTACAGCGACCTCATCCGGGGCTCCCGGACGGCCGTGACCAGGTCGAGCGCCGGATCGGCCCGCAGGACCTGGCCGTGCACGCGCTGGAGTCCCTGGCCGGGGCTGGCGCCGAGCTCCTCGGCCAGCAGGCGGCGGACGTCCTGGTAGACGACCAGCGCGTCGGCCGGCCGCCCGCCGCGGTACAGCCCGATCATGAGCAGCTCCCGCGCCCGCTCCCGGAACGGGTGGGCGGTCACGACGCGGGTCAGCTCGGCGACCGCCAGCCCGTGCTGGCCCATCAGCAGGTCGAGCTCGGCGAGATCCTCGATCGCGCCGAGCCGGTACTCGTCCAGCCGGGTCCGCTCGGTGTCGGCGGCCGGCGTGTCGATGCCGCTGAACGCCGGTCCCCGCCACAGCGCCATGGCCCCGGTCAGCGAGCTGCGGGCGGCGGCGAAGTCCCCGCCGTTCCTGCTCTCGCGCGCCTGCACGACATCGGCCGCGAACCGGGCGCTGTCCAGCTGCTCCGGGCTGATGTTGAGCTGATAGCCGGCGCCGACGGTGTCGATCACGCCGCTGCTCGGTCCGAGCGACCGCCGCACGTCGCCGACGTATTTCTGGACCAGGTTCACGGCGCTGCGCGGCGGGCGCTCGCCCCACGCGCAGTCGATGATCTGTTCCCGGTCGACGTAGTGGTTGGCGTGCAGCAGCAGCAGGCCCAGCACCTGCCGGTTCTTGGCCGAACCCAGCCTGACCTCGGTGGATCCGCGCCACACCAGCAACGGCCCGAGCACTCCGAAGCGGAGCTCCACCGACGATCATCCCCCTTCCCCCGGCTCGGCAGCATAGCCGCTGAACGGACAATTCCGCCAGATTGCAGCGGGCTTGCAGCGGGGTGGGGCACCCTGCCGGCGAACAGGGCGGGAAACGGTCGGAAGGGATCAACCATGACATTCGCTCGACGATTCGCCGGACTGGTCGGCGCGGCGGTGGCGGCGACGTTCGCCATCCCGATGGCCACGGCCGCACCGGCTTCGGCACTGACCAACATCGAGGACGTGCACTCGGTGGAGGCGCGCTGCCACGCCTCGATCTACAAGCTGTGTCTCTACTACAACAGAGGCCGGACCACCGCCTGGTGGGGTGCGGTTGTCGACGTGGACGACCTGGCCGGCTACACGTTCTTCCCCAACACGGGCGCGGGTTCGGGCAGCCCGGTCAAGAACAACGCGGCGGCGGCCTCGTGCGACATGACGGCGTCGTCTATCTGCTACGTCTTCTACAACAGGAACCAGTCCGGCCCGACCGACTGGCTGCACGGGGGATGGAGCGGGAAGCTCGTCGAGACCTACAACGAGGACGCGTCGATCCATCTCAGCCAGGGCGCATGACGTCGTGACCGCGCAACGTGGCTCCCGGTTCGCCGTCATGCTGCTCGCGGGCGTGGCAACGGCTGTGCTCACGGGCTGCGGCTCGCCGGCCGGCGAGCCGGGAGCCGCGACGGCTGACATCGTTGCGGCGTCGAGCGACAGTGACGTCGTGCTGCCGGTAGACGCATACGGCTACACCGCCATCGAAACCGGTCAGCTGTTGCTGGCCAAGGAACTTCTCGCCGCCGACTGCCAACGGGCCCACGGCGTTCGGGACGTGGCCACACCGGATCGGGCCGCGTTCGAGCTGCTCACCCGCAGCCGCCAGCGCGATCTGGGTTCCTACGGCGGTAAAAGGCGGTACGGCGTGATCGACGCCGGCGCGGCCGCGACCTACGGATACCACATTCCGTCCACCGTGGATGGTTCGACGCCGAACGAGAAGGACAAGATCCCGGGCTCATCGGCGTGCCTTGATCTGGCCACCGCCAGCTTGACCGGCGGCGGATCGTTCGGCAGCGCCGACCTGGTCCGCACGATCTCGTGGGACTCCTACCGTTACTCCCTGCGGAGTCCGGAACTGGCCGCGGTCACGAAGCAGTGGTCGTCCTGCATGCAGGCCAAGGGATATCGCGAATCGAACCTGGTCGACGCGGGCGAGGGCTTCGACCTGGACACCGGCGTCGTCAAACCGGAGGAGATCGCCACTGCGTCGGCGGATGTCGCGTGCAAGCGGACGGCCGGGGTCATCGACACCTGGCGCGCGGTGGAGCAGGCGTACCAGGACGCGGAGATCGCCAAGCATGCCCGAGAGCTTGCCGATGTCAAGGCCGCGCACGACGACTGCATGAAGCGGGTGGCCGAGGTCGTCGCCCGGCACGGGTGAGTGGGCTTGGCCGGCCGGAGGGGAGCCGGCCAAGCCGATCGGTCAGGAACGGAAAGCGGTTCATTAACGGCGATCAGGGCAGGGAAGGTGTCAATGCGTGACCCTTGTCCAACCGGCCGTGACCGGGCAGCATGAAGGGTGCGTGAGGCTTGACAACGTTGTCAGCGCACCGCCGCCACGGTGCCAGGATGAATGGGGAGACCCATGTCCCGGTCATGGCCAGGGAAGATCGGCGCACTGCTGACCGGCGTCATCACGGCCTTGGCGTTAGCCGGGCCGGCCACCGCGAACGCGGCGACAACGATCACCGTCGACGGCACGCACGGCGGCCGCACCTTCGACGGCATCGGGACGATCAGCGGTGGCGGCGGCAACTCCCGCCTGCTGATCGACTACCCCGAGCCGCAGCGGAGCCAGATCCTCGACTACCTGTTCACCCCGGGCTACGGCGCCGACCTTCAGGTGCTCAAGCTGGAGATCGGCGGCGACGCCAACTCCACCGACGGCTCCGAGCCGAGCATCGAGCACACCAGGGGCGCGGTGAACTGCGCCGGCGGCTACGAGTGGTGGCTGGCCGGGCAGGCCAAGGCCCGCAACCCGAACATCGAACTCTACGGCCTGGCCTGGGCCGCCCCCGGCTGGATCGGCGGCGGGAACTTCTGGTCCCAGGACATGGTCGACTACCTGATGACCTGGCTGGGCTGCGCCAAGCAGCACGGCCTGGCGATCGACTTCCTCGGCGGCTGGAACGAGCGCGGCTACAACAAGGGCTGGTACGAGAACCTGCACAACACGCTGGCGGCCAAGGGCTACGGCGGCGTGAAGGTGGTCGGCGCGGATTCCGGCTGGGAGATCGCCGACGACATGGTGACCGACCCGACCTTCGCCAGGTCGGTGGACATCGTCGGCGCGCACTACCCGTGCCGCGGCGGCGACGGCGGAGACGCGATCTCGTGCAGCACCACGGCGAACGCCCTGGCCACCGGCAAGCAGCTGTGGGCCAGTGAGAACGGCTCACAGGACATCAACACCGGCACGGCGGCGCTGATCCGCTCCATCACCCGCGGTTACCTCGACGCCAAGATGACCGCCTACCTGAACTGGCCGCTGCTCGCCGCGATCTATCCCAACCTGCCGTACTCCACCGTCGGCCTGGCGGTCGCGCCGTCGCCGTGGTCGGGTGCGTACAGCCTGGGCAAGAGCACGTGGGCCACGGCCCAGGTCACCCAGTTCACCAAGCCCGGCTGGCATTTCATCGACAGCGCCAGCGGCTACCTCGGCGCCAGCGGCAGCTACGTCACCCTGACCGACGGCTACGACTACAGCACGATCGTCGAGACGTCCACGGCCACCGCGGCGCAGCAGGTCAGCCTCAACATCGCCGGCGGCCTGAACACGAGCAGCGCCCACGTGTGGAGCACCAGTCTCGGCAATGGCCCGGACTTCCAGCACAGCGCCGACGTCAGCGGATCCAGCTACTCGCTCACCCTCCAGCCGAATACCGTATACACGATCTCGACGACTGTGGGCCAGGGCAAGGGCGCCGCGACCGGCCCCACCGAGCACGGCCTGGCCCTGCCGTACGCCGACAACTTCGACGGCTACGCCGCCGGCACGGAAGCCAAGTATCTCTCGGACATGCAGGGCTCGTACGAGGCGCAGCCGTGCGTCGGCCGCGCCGGGGAGTGCCTGACCCAGATGGCCCCGGTCCGGCCGATCGAATGGCAGGACGACTCCGACGCGTTCTCCCTGGTCGGAGACCAGGACTGGGGCAACTACACCGTCTCCGCCGACGTCCGGCTGGCCGCCGCCGGCGCCGTGGAGCTGATGGGCCGGGCAAATGCCCAATCCCGACCGCAATCCCACCAAAACGCCTATTATTTCCGGGTGAGCAACACGGGGGTGTGGTCCATCGTCGCCGGCGACACCACCGGGGCGTTGACCACGCTGGCCAGCGGCAGCACCACGGCGCTGGGCGCCAACGCCTGGCACACGCTCTCCGTGACGTTCCAGGGCAGCACCATCACCGGCTCGGTCGACGGCCGCGTGGCGGGTTCGGCCACCGACGGCCGCTGGACCAACGGCCAGGCCGGCATCGGCATCGTCGGCTACGCCACCGACCAGTTCGACAACCTGGCCGTCACGCCCGGCCCGGGATCGCCGGCCCGGTCCGGCCCGATCCCCTCCGGCATCGCCGGCAAATGCGCCCAGGCCGGGGCCAAGGTGGTGCTGGCCGGCTGCGACGGCTCGGCCGCGCAGACCTGGACCGTCCGCAATGGAACGCTCATGAACTCGGGGCAGTGCATGGACGTCACCGGCCAGGGCACGGCCAACGGCACCCTGGTCGAGCTGTGGGAGTGCAACGGCGGCAGCAACCAGCAGTGGACCCAGGCCGCCGACGGCAGCCTGCGCAGCACCCAGTCCGGCAAGTGCCTGGACGACCCGGCCTTCGCCACGACCGACGGCACCCAGCTGGAGATCTGGGACTGCAACGGCGGCTCCAACCAGCGCTGGCAACTGCCGGCCGCGTGAACAACGATGCACACGAACCCCAGGGGGGACAATGGAAAACCTGTCACGGCGCTCGGCGCTGAGACTCGCCGGACTGGTCGCCGCGGCCGGCGCGATGCCGGCGATGGCCATGCCCGGCGTCGCTGACGCGGCGCCGGCCGGCACCATGACGCCGCTGCGTCCGCCGGCCACGCCGCTGGCCGTGCGGTCGCCGTACCTGTCGGCCTGGCACGCCGCCGACAACCTGCCCGGCAACTGGTCCAGCTTCTGGAACGGCCGCACCGCCGCCCTGTGCGGCATCGTCCGCATCGACGGCACGGCCTATGTCTTCGCCGGCGCGCCGGGGCAGCCGGCGCTGCCCCAGCTGACCCAGACTTCCTTGCAGGTCACGGCAACCCGGTCGATCTACACGCTGTCCGGCGGCGGCGTCACGCTGACCGTGACGTTCTTCTCCCCGGTCGAAGCCGGCGACCTGCAACGGCAGTCGATCCCGTTGAGCTACATCACGGTCGCCGCCGCCAGCGCCGACGGCAACGCCCACCGGGTCAGCGTCTACCTGGACATCTCGGCCGAGTGGGTGCACGGCGACAACAACCAGCAGGTGACCTGGTACAAGCAGCAGACCGGGTCGACCACCGCCCTCACGTTCACGCCGGCGTCGCCACAACCGTTGGCGGAGAACAACGATCAGGCGTCGTGGGGGACCACGGTGCTGGCCGGCGTCAACCGCAGTGGGCTGACGTGGCAGATCGGGCAGGACACCGTCGTGCGCGGCAATGCCGCCAACGGGGCGCTGCCCGGGACCATCGACACGAACATGCCGCGGCGGATCAGCGACCGCTGGCCGGTGCTCGGCCTCAACGCCGACCTCGGCTCCGTCGGCACCGCGCCGGCCGAGTTCACCGCAGTGCTGGGCCACATTCGCACACCCATCGTCAGCTATCTCAACCAGGCCCTGAATCCTTGGTGGACGCACTACTGGTCGACCTGGCAGTCCATGATGGACTGGTTCGTCGCCGACCGGCCGACCGCGCTGTCGAGGGCGGTGGCTCTGGACAGCAAACTCCAGCAGGACGCCGTGAACGCGGCCGGGGCCAACTACGCGGCGATCTGCGCGCTGGCCGTGCGGCAGTTCATCGCCGGCACGGAACTGGTGAACCACAACGGAAGCCCGTGGGCGATGCTGAAGGAGATCTCCTCCAACGGCAACATGTGCACGGTCGACGTGATCTATCCGGCCTTCCCCGGATTCCTCTACCTGGACCCGGCCTACCTGCGGCTGCTGCTGGAGCCGCTGCTGGACTACGCCGAGCGCGGCGGCTGGCCCAAGACCTTCGCCGAGCACGACCTGGGCACCCACTATCCCAACGCCACCGGCCACAACGACGGCGAAGAGGAGGACATGCCGGTCGAGGAGTCGGCCAACATGCTGATCATGGCCGCCGCCCTGGCCCAGCGGCTCCCGGCGGCCGACGGGCAGGCCTTCGCCCAGGCCCACTACGCCATCCTCAAGCAGTGGGCCGACTATCTGGTCGGCAACACCCTGGATCCCGGCTACCAGAACCAGACCGACGACTTCACCGGCTTCATCGCCCACAGCGCCAACCTCGCCCTCAAGGGCATCGTCGGCATCGGCGCGATGAGCCTGATCTCCCGTTTCCTGGGCAACGCCACCGAGGCCGACCACTACCTGTCGGTGGCCCGGTCGTACATCAGCCAGTGGTTCGACCTCGCCCAGGACCCGTCCGGCACGCATCTGAAGATGGCGTACGACCAGAACGGCACCTGGAGCCTGAAGTACAACGGCTATCCCGACGAGCTGCTGGGCCTCGACCTCGTGCCCGAGGCCGTGCACGCCCAGGAAGCCGCCTGGTACCAGGCGCGGAGCGGCGCCTACGGCGTGCTGCTCGATCCCCGAAACCCTTACACCAAGGGCGATTGGGAGATCTGGACCGCCGCGTGGCTGCGGGACCTGCCGGTCCGGGACGCGCTGGTCAACGGCGTCTACAACTTCGCCAACACCACCTCCGGCCGGGTTCCCTTCTCCGACTGGTACAACGTCAGCAACGGCAACCTGTGGGGCTTCATGGCCCGGCCGGTCGTCGGCGGCTTCCTGGCGCTGCTGCCCGCGCAGCAGACCGGCGTCACGAACTGGATCCGGATCCAGAACAAGCACAGCGGCAAGGTGCTGGCCGTGTCCGGGCAGTCCATCGCCAACAGCGCCGAGGTCACCCAGTACGCCTCCGTCGGCTCGCCCGACCAGTTCTGGTCGCTCGTGCCCGACAGCCCCGGTGTGTACCGGATCGTCAACCGGCACAGCGGCAAGGTTCTGGCTGTGCACAACCAATCCCTCGACGACGGGGCCCACGCCCAGCAGTACGTGGACAACGGAACCCCCGACCACCTGTGGCGGATCGTCGACAAGGGCGACGGCTACGGGCTGATCGTCAACGTGCACAGCAACAAGGTCCTGGCGGTGCAGGACCAGTCCATGGCCGACGGCGCGCAGGTCACCCAGTGGTCCGACAACGGCACCGAAGATCACCTCTGGCGCCTCGGATAACCCGCCTTCGCGCCCCATGCGCTTCCCGTCCGTGTGCGGGGAAGCGCATGGCGGCTCATGATCGTCAGCCCGGCGGTGGCGATCACGCAGTAGAAGGCCGGGGCGAGAAACACCAGCGGCAGGCCGAGAAGGCTCACGCCGAGGCCGCCGGTCAGGCCGCCGAGGGCGCTGGAGAAGGCGGTCGACGTCATGAAGATCGCGGAGGCGGTGGCGACGGCCTGGGGGAGCAGGCGCTGGGCGACGACGATGCCGAGGGCGGCCAGCACACCCCAGATGCAGCCCATCAGGACCTGACCGGCGACGATGCCGATCACGTTGCCGCTGAAGGAGAAGCAGAGGTACGCGGCGACCCCGAACAACCCGCCGACCGCGGTCAGCCGCAGCGCCCCGATGCGGCGGGCGGCGACCACGGCCAGCGGCATCAGGAACAGCTCGACGAACGTCTGGATGGCCATGACCGCACCGCTGACGACAGGCGGAACGCCCAGCCGATCCTGCATGTAGATGGGGAGGTACGCGTAGCGGATCGGCTCGCCGGCGTACGCCAGCACGAACAGGCCGCAGAACGTGAGCAGCGGCAGCATGGCCCGCAGTGCCGGGCGACCATGCCCGGCCTTGGGAGCCTGGGGAGCGGCCGGCGTGTTTCGGAAGCCCAGCGGGAAGATCTGGGCCAGGGCGCACAGCGCGGTCAGGGCCAGCATCACCCGAGGACCGACGGCCCCGGCCAGGAACGAACCGACGACCGGGCCGATGACCCAGCCGGCGGTCAACGCCATCCGCACGATCGACACGACCTCGTCGCCCACGGGGTTCCCGCGCAGGTCGTCGTGGATGGCGGTGAACAGCTGCGAGCCGGCGGCGCCGGCGAACCCCAGCACGAAGGCGCTGATCACGAACGGGATCCACGGCTGCGTGGCGAAGGCGATGCCGAGCCAGCCCAGGAATCCGGCCACCGCGCAGAGGCGGAACAGGCCGAGCCGCCGGCCGGTGCGATCCGACCGCGCGCCGATGAGATAGCCGGCGATCGGGGCGGTGAGATTGGTCAGGTAGTACAGGCCGGCGGTGGTCAGCGACACGTGCAGGTCGTTGACGAGGAACAGCCCGATCTGCGGCGCCGCCGCCGACATGCCCAGGCCGGACAGGAACATCGACACCGTCGCGCCGCGGTACAGCGGCGAGGCCAGCGTGACGCGCGGCGCGGACGGCCGAGCCGTGTCTACTGTGGACAAAGCGGGTGATCTCCTCAATGGTGTGGACCCGGTCGACGGTAGGGGCCTACGATCCGCGAGGTCTTCACCGATGGGAGGGGGAACCTCTTGGATCCTCGGATCGAGCCCGGCCTGTTGAGCGGCTACGCCGGCCGCCCCCAGGTGATGGACGCGGCCCACCAGCACGACGACCTGGAGATCAACCTGGTCGCCGACGGCGGCAGCATGCTCTACCTGTTCGGCGGCACGCCGGTCGAGGTGGGGCCGGGCAGCGTCGCGGCGTTCTGGGCGGCGGTGCCGCACCAGCTGGTGGCCAACTCGGTCGCCAGCGCGCACTGGGTCTACGTGCCGTTCCAGACCTTCCTGGCCTGGGGCCTGCCGGACTCGCTGGTCAGCCGCCTGCTGGCCGGCGTCCCCCTGGTCGCCCCGCCTTCGGCGGCGCTGGCCACCGATCGGGCCAACTTCGCCCAGTGGAAGGCCGACCTGGACAGCGACGAGCCGGAACGCCGTCACATCGCCATGCTGGAGGTGGAGGCCCGGGTCCGCCGGTTGGCGCTGGCCACGCTCGGCGAACCCGTGCGCCAGCACACCGCCTCGGACCCGACGCTGCGCCAGGTGGTGGCCATGGTCCGCCACATCGCCGAGCACTTCCGCGAGCCGCTCACCGTCGCCGACGTCGCCGCCGCGGCCAGCCTGCACCCCAACTACGCCATGACCCAGTTCCGCCGGGTCGTCCAGACCACCGTCGTCGACTACCTCCGGCAGCGCCGGCTGGCCGAGGCGCGACGCCTGCTGATCACCACCGACCTGGCGGTCGAACGGGTGTCGGCCGACTCCGGATTCGGCTCGGTGAGCCGCTTCTACACCGCGTTCACCGCTGCCTGCGGCGTCCCGCCGGCGACCTTCCGCCGCGAACACCGCCTGCGTTAGGACAGGCGCCGCAGGAAGTCGGCCGGGGTGTCGCCGAGCAGGTCCAGTGCCTTGTGCCGGATCCGGCCGGTCACGGCGGCGACGCCGACGGCCCACACCGCAACGACCACGACCACTCCCGGCGCGGGCAGGATCCGGTCGACAAAGGCGAGGCAGACGGTGGCGGCCACCATGGCGATCTGGGCCACGCCCAGGTACCAGTGCCGCGGACCAGCGGCGAAGACCTTGGTGCCGACGAGGTAGATCGCCAGGCCGGCGGTCACGAACCACGCGGCGGTGGACGGGGCTGGCTCCTGCAAGGACAGGTTCACGCCGGCGGCGATCAGCAGCAGGGCGAAGGCCGGCGGCAGGTGCCCACCGGCGTAGAGGGAGTACGCCAGCGTCGGGTTGCCGCCGGACAGGCCGAGCAGCCGCTCGTAGATCTCGGCGGCCGAGGTGAAGTAGATCCACCACAGCGCCCCGGCCAGCAGCAGGCCGCCGACCAGGACCAGCCAGTACCCGCCGTCGTCGGACGGCCGCTCCAGCACGGCCGCGCCGATCGTGATCACCAACTCGCCCAACAACAGGATCATGAACAGGCCGAAGCGCTCGGACAGGTGCGCCGGGTCCAAGGCCTGGTCGGGGTGCCGCGGCGGCGTGAGCAGCTCGCGCCACCGCGTCGCCCGGGACGGCGGTTCGCCGTGGCGGCGGCCGCGGTCGGACAACAGCAGGGAAGCGGCTTCCTGGGCCAGCGCGAACCCCCACACCACGTACAGCCACGGCGACTGGAGGAAGGCGGAGGCGACGAACAGCAGCGTCGACACCAGGTAGCCCCAGCCGATCCGGTTCTGGGTGGCCTCGCCCTTGCTCGGCCACCGGTGCGCTACCGCCAGGATCAGCCGCACCCCGGCCAGCGCCAGCGCGAAGACCGCCGGATGCCCCTCGAAGACGTGGTGCGCCTGGGTGGCCGCGATCGCGCACGGGATGGTGCCGGCGAGCAGGAACAGCCGGTCCGGGACGCGCTTGTCGTCGCCGCGCCGGTTGTAGAGCACCGCGAACCCGATCCACGTCCACCACAGCGTGACGAACAGGCCGAGTGCGGCCCCGGCCCGCGACCAGTGCGGATCGGTCACGATGCCGTGCGCCACCTGACCCACCGCGAACACGAACACCAGGTCGAAGTACAACTCGACCCACCCGACCCGCTTGCCGCCGGCCTTCTCCTCCGCACTGGTCACGGCCCGGATTCTGCCGTCCCGAAACTTTCTCGGCCATGGTGGCGAGAACGTGTCGTCGGCTCCGTCCCAGGGGCAGACACGAACGACACCGGGAGGCCGTCATGGAGCAGAGCCAGATCACCGAGATCCTCACCCGCCCGCTCAGCCAGGAGCTGCTGGCGCGCGACCTGTGCCGGCTGGCCTACGTGGCCAAGGACGGCACGCCGCGTTCCATCCCGATCGCCTTCACCTGGAACGGCACGGAGATCGTGCTGTGCACGACCAAGAACGCCCCCAAACTGCACTCCCTGCGGCAGAACCCGGCGGTCGCGCTGACCATCGACACCGAGGTGCACCCGCCCAAGATCCTGCTCATCCGGGGCCGGGTCGAGCTGGACGTGGTCGACGGCATCCCGGAGGAGTACCTCCAGATCAACGGCTCGTACGAGATGTCGCCGGAGCAGCGGGTGGCGTGGGAGGCCGAGATCCGGTCGCTGTACGACGGCATGGTGCGCATCGTCGTCACCCCGACCTGGGCCAAGCTGATCGACTTCGAGACCACGCTGCCCAGCGCCATCGAGGAGCTGGCCCGGCAGCGGGCCGAACGTCAAGGCGTGTAATGCACTATCACTTCAGTGACGAGCGAAATCAAGCCGGATGTCGAAACGACAAGAGCGGCAACGACACAGCAGTGAGACACCCGACACTCACTGGAGGATCCCGTGACTACCCAGCGTCCCGTGGTCGACATGGCCGCCTGGCAGGCCGCCCGTGACGAGCTGCTGGTCCGCGAGAAGGCGCACACCCACGAGGGCGACGCCATCGCCGCCGCCCGCCGGGAGCTGCCGATGGTCGAGTTCGACGGCTCCGTCAAGGTCGTCGGCCCCGACGGCCCCGTGCCGTTCCTCGACCTGTTCCAGGGCCGGGACGAACTCCTGGTCTACAAGCACATGTGGTGGGACGGCGCGCCGCACCAGGGGCAGTGCGAGGGCTGCACCTACGCGGCGTGGCACGCGACCGACGTCTACCTCAACGCCCGCGGCGTGTCGTTCGCCATCCTCACCGTCGGCCGCTGGGAGGAGGTCGCGCCGTTCACGGAGTTCATGGGCTACACCGTGCCCTGGTACTCGGTCCGCGGCGTCGACGGCCCGGCCGGCGGCGACATGGGGTACATCACCTCGTACCTCCGCGACGGCGACCGCGTGTTCCTGACCTACTCGACCACCGGCCGCGGCACCGAGGCCATGTCCGGGTCCTTTGCCTTGCTGGACATGACACCCCGGGGCCGCGGCGAGACGTGGCAGGGCATTCCCGACGGCAACCACGCCTGCTGGTACTGGCGCACGGACGTGGACGGCAACCCGACCTGGGGCGGGACCGGCCGTCCGGTGCCGCAGTGGACCCGTCCCGGCGCGGGGCCGGAGACGACCCTGGGCCGAGACGGGCACGGGCACTGACGAACCGGGAGCGTGTGCTTGGAGGGTGGCACACGCTCCCGGTGGGGCATCTCAGCTGGCGGCGCCGGTCAGGACCGGCTTCCACGAGCCGCCGCTGACCTGGTACACGGTCAGCACCTTGTTGGTGCTGTCGCCGTACTGGTCGAACGCGATCGCGCCGGTGGCGCCGTTGCCGGTGTAGGAGCCGACGTTCTTGACCAGCGCGTCACGGGAGGCGGCGCTCCAGGCGCCGTCGCCGATCGTTTTGGCGGCGCTGGCGATGACGACGTTGGCGGCGTCGTAGGCGAACGCGCCGTAGGCGGCGTACGGGTCCTTGAAGTTCTTGGCGGTGTAGGCCTTGACGAAGTCCTTGGCGCTGTCCAGGGACTCGGTGGGCGCGCCGACCGAGGTGGCCAGGTCGCCCTCCTTGCCGCCCAGGGCGATGAACTTCGGGTCGTAGATGCCGTCGCCGCCCATCACGGCGACGTTCAGGCCGAGGCCGGCGGCCTGCTTGGACAGCGGGCCGGCGGCCGGGTACTCGCCGCCGTAGTAGATCGCGTCCGGCTTGGCCGCCTTGACCTTGGTCAGCACGCCGGAGAAGTCGGTGTCGGTCTCGCCGACCTGCTCCTGGTCGACGATCTGGCCGCCGTCGGCGGTGACCTTCCTGGCGAACTCCTTGGCCAGGCCCTTGCCGTAGGTCTTGCCGTCCTGGATGATCGCGATCTTCTTCTTGCCGGCCGTCTTGACCAGGTAGTCGGCCGCGTACGGGCCCTGGAAGTCGTCGGTGGCGCAGACCCGGAAGTAGGTGTCGAACGGCCGCCTGGGGTTGGCCGGGTCCTCGCCCCTGGTCAGCGCCGGGTTGGTGTTGGCCGGCGAGACCATGGGGATCTTCTTGCCGTTGAGGATCGGCTGCACCACCTGGGCCACCGAGGAGTTGAACGTGCCGACCACGCCCAGCACCGCGTCGTCGGCCGCGAGCTTGCTCGCGGCCTGCGCGCCGGTCTGCGGCGTGGCCTGGTCGTCCTCGGCGTCCACGGCCAGCTTGTAGCCCTTGACCGCGCACTTGGCGTTGGCCTCGTCCACGGCCAGCTGGGTGGCGTTGCGGATGCCGAGCCCGACTGCCGACACGTTGCCGGTCAGCGGCGCGACCACGCCGACGACGAGGGTTCCCTTGGTGGTGTCGCAGGCGGCGCCGCTGGCCGACGACTCGGTCTTGTTCGTGCCACAGGCGGCCAGCGCCAGCAGGGCAGCCGGCACCGCGACCAGCCTCGCAACGCGAGAGAACATCGGTAGAACCTTTCACGCACAAGAGGAGAAGCATCCCGAGCGCCGGTGGCGCTGTCGCACGTGGACGTGATCCACGGCGACGTGAGCATAGGTCGGGATGCGCCGCCGAACCGGCGGCGCTGCTCTTGTCTGCCCGATCGGCCTCCCGATCGGCTAGAACGCCGGCAGGGTGTGCCAGGCCAGCCCCGGCTCGGGGGCGTCGTCGCGCACAACCGCGCCCTCGATCAGCCCGTACGGGCGGTCGGCGGCGTAGAAGACCTCGTTGTCGTTGTCCAGCCCGAACTTGCTGAGGTCGACCACGAAGTGGTGCTTGTTGGGCAGGGACAGCCGCACCTCGGCGATCTCCGGCCGGGCCTCGATCACGGCCTCGCCCATCGCGTAGAGGGTCTGTTGCAGGGAAAGGCTGTGGGTGTCGGCGAACGCCGCCAGCATGGCCTCGCGGGCCTCGGCGAAGCTCTTGGCCCAGTCGACGTCCACAGTGGAGAAACGCCAGTGGGCGCTGACCGCCGTGGCCAGGATCCGGTCGGTGGTCTCGGGCAGGGTGGTGTACCGGTCGCGCGGGTAGCCGTGGAATTCGGACCCGGTTGTCTTGAGCACCACCAGGTCGCGCAGCCCGGAGACGACCCAGGCCTGGTCGTGCTCGATGGTGACGGCGGTGGTGCGCTTCTCGTCGGATCCGCGGACGAAGGAGTGGTCGTTGGCGGCGATGCGGCCCCAGCCGTGCTCGTCGATCAGGACGCGGGCGCCGGTGATCTGGTCGAAGGAGCCGACGAAGTGCCGGCCCAGCCGCAGCGCGAACTCCTCGATCTCGCCGACCGGCGCCTCCTTGGCGAAGGCGTAGACGGTGTTCTTCTGCGTGTCGGTGGGCACGACGCCGGAGTTGTCGCCGGTCAGGTGGGTGGCGGCCAGGTCGCCGCGCAGCGACGTGCTGACCGTCAGGTCCCGCAGCGTGTGCACGGAACCGTTGCGGGACACCGTGACCAGACGGTTCTCCGCCTTGCCGTACTGGTTGGGGCCAAGGTGCACGGCCACGCCGATCAGCTCCCTCGGTAGCTGGTGAAGGAAAACGGGCTCAGCAGGACCGGCACGTGGTGGTGGCGGTCGGGGTCGGTGATCCGGAAGGTCACGGTCACCTCGGGGAAGAACGCCTCGCGTCCCACCCGGGCGAAGTAGGTGTCGGTGTCGAAGACCAGCCGGTAGACGCCGGCCTCGACGTGGGCGGGGCCGAGTGCGCGGCAGCGGCCGTCCTCGTCGGTGACCGCGTCGCCGATGATGTGTCCGTTCGATTCCAGCCGGACCAGAACCCCTTGGGCGGGCTGGCCGGAGGTGGTGTCGAGCACGTGCGTGGTGATCATGAGACGGCTTTCCTGAGGCGGAGCAGCGCGATCTTGCCCAGTTCCCGGACGGTCACGGCCAGCTCGGTGTCGGGGTCGTTGCCCAGCCGCTGCCGCAGGTCGGCCAGCAGCTCGGTCCCGCTGCGGCCGGCGGCGCAGACGAGGTAGATCCGGTCGAACCGCAACTCGTACTCACGGTTGGCGGCCAGGAACTCGTCGGCATTGTCCACACCGGACTGTTCGGCCCGGGAGGTGGCGCTGCCGCTCTTGTCGCCGATGCGCGGATGGCCGGCCAGCGCCAGGTCGACCTCCTCGGCGGTCAGCGTCGCCGCCTCCCGCTCGGCCGCCGCGAACAGCGCCTCGGGACAGGCGTAGGGCCGGCCGTCGAGCACCGCCCGCACCCAGCGGGGCACCGCCAGGCACTCGGTCAGCGTCGCCTCGTCGAGGTTCATGGGGAGCGACGGTAGAAGCGGCGGACCAGCGATGTCAACAATTTGTTGAAGTCGATCATGGGGTTCGATTCAGGTAGTTGTAGACCGTGAACCGGGTGACGCCCAGGGCCTCGGCCACCGCCGGCACGGATTTCCGCATCTCGAACGCGCCGCGTTCCTCCAGTAAGCGCACCGCTCGCTGCTTGTCGGCCCGGGACAGCCCGCTCAGCGGCCCGCCGAATTCGGATTCGACCTCGGCGATGACCCGCTCCAGGCCGCCGACGACCGGTGTCGGTTTCCCGGTCTGCTCCGGCGGTGTGGCGGCGTCCAGGCGCAGGGTCACCCGGGTGGCCCCGCCGTCCAGGGCGGCCCGGAAGATCTCCGGCAGCGCGGCCAGCACCTGATCCGACGCGCCTCGGACGGTGGTGCCCAGCGGCCCGAAAGTCGTGTCCAGGCCGGCCTTTCTGGCCTGCTCGGCGGCCCGTGACGCGTGCGCGGGCGGCTCGCCGCCGGCCTCGGCGCGGAACGGCTCGGTGGTGAACTCGGCCTCCAGATCCACGGTCGAACCGTAGCGCCGACCGTTGACCGGCCGCAGCGAGCCGTTCTACTCTCTCACTAATCGGAAAAGTAATTCCGCGATACGGAATCGGAGTGATCCGGTGCTTCTCGACGCCAACCTCTCGATCCTGTTTACCGAGCTGCCGCTGCTGGAGCGGCCCCGGGCGGCCAAGCGGGCCGGCTTCGACGCGGTGGAGTTCTGGTGGCCGTTCGACACCGCGAACCCGGCGCCGGCCGAGGTCGACGCGTTCGTCGCCGCCCTGGACGCGGCCGGCGCCCGACTGGTCGGCCTCAACTTCTTCGCCGGCGACATGCCCGCGGGCGACCGCGGCGTTGTCTCCTGGCCCGGCCGGCAGGGCGAGTTCGCCGACAGCGTGGAGATCGCCGTCGACATCGCCCGCCGCACCGGCTGCCGCACCTTCAACGCCTTGTACGGCAACCGGATCGCCGGTTTCACACCGTCCGAACAGGACGAACTGGCCGACGCCAACCTGCTCGTCGCGGCCACCGCCGTACGGGCGATCGAGGGCACGATCGTGCTGGAGCCGCTGTCCGGCGCGCCCGACTACCCGCTGCTGACCGCGGCCGACGCGCTGGCCGTCGCCGACCGGGTGCCGCTGGACAACGTCGCCCTGCTCTGCGACCTCTACCACCTCGCGGTCAACGGCGACGACCTCGACACCGTGACCAGCAAGCACATCGAGCGCATCGGCCACGTGCAGTTCGCCGACGCCCCCGGCCGGGGCGAACCCGGCAGCGGCCGGCTGGACCTGCTGCGTCACCTGACCACCTTGGCCGCCAACGGCTATCGCGGCCACGTCGGGGCCGAGTACCGGCCGACCGGCGTCACCGCGGACAGCTTCGGTTGGCTCCCAGAGTTTCGGAGGGAACTGTCGTGACAAAGATCGGCTTCATCGGCCTCGGCATCATGGGGTCGCCGATGGCCGGCCACCTGGCCGCCGCCGGCCACACCGTCACCGGCTTCGACCTGTCCGCACCGGCCCTGGCCAGGCTGGTCGAGGCCGGCGGCCAGCGCGCCGCCGACGTGGCCGAGGCCGTCGCCGGGGCCGAGGTCGTGATCACCATGCTGCCGCAGGACGAGCACGTCGAGGCGGTGACCACCGAGGTGATCGCCGCCGGCGGCGACGGCCTGCTGCTGATCGACATGAGCACGATCCGCCCCGAGACCTCCATCGCAGTGGCGAATTCGGCCGCCCACAAGGGAATTCGCGTGCTGGACGCCCCGGTGTCCGGCGGCGAGGCCGGGGCCAAGAACGCGGCACTGTCCATTATGGTCGGTGGCTCCGACGCCGACTTCGCGCAGGCCCGGCCGCTGCTGGAGAAGCTGGGCAAGACCATCGTGCACGTCGGCCCGCACGGCGCCGGCCAGGTCGTCAAGGCGGCCAACCAGCTGGTCGTGGGCGGCATCTATGCCCTGGTCAGCGAGGCGATCGTGCTGCTGGAGGCGTCCGGTGTGGACGCGCACGCCGGCATGGACGTGCTGGCCGGCGGCCTGGCCGCCAACCGGATCCTCGACCTCAAGCGCGAGTCGATGATCGCCCGCGACTTCCGGCCCGGCTTCCGGATCGACCTGCACCACAAGGACATGGGCATCGTGCAGGCCGCCGCCCGCCAGGCGGACGTGGCGCTGCCGATGGCCGGGCTGACCGCCCAGCTGGTCGCCGCCGCCCGGGCCATGGGCCACGGCTCGCTGGACCACTCCGCGCTGCTCAAGGTCGTCGAGACCCTGTCGGGAAGGGAATAGCCATGCCGAGGATCCCCGTCATGCAGGCGGTCGTCGAGGTGCTGGCCTCCGAGGGCGTGGACATCGTCTACGGCTGCCCGGGCGCCGCCATCCTGCCGTTCTACGCCGCCCTGGAGCAGAGCGAGCTCAAGCACCTGATCGTGCGGCACGAGGAGGGCGCCACCCACATGGCCGACGGGTGGGCGCGCACCACCGGCAACGTCGGCGTGGCCGTCGGCACCTCCGGCCCGGCCGGCACCAACATGATCACCGGGCTCTACACCGCGCAGGCCGACTCGGTGCCGATCCTGTGCGTCACCGGCCAGGCCGTCTCGACCAAGCTGCACCAGGAGGCCTTCCAGGCCGTCGACATCGTGGAGATCGCCAAGCCGGTCACCAAGTGGGCGGTGCAGGTCAAGGAGGCGGCGCAGGCCCCGTGGATCTTCCGCGAGGCGTTCCGCGTCGCCCGCTCCGGCCGGCCCGGGCCGGTGCTGATCGACCTGCCGCTGGACGTGCAGAAGCAGGAGATCGAGTGGGACGGCGCGATCGACGCCCCGCTGCCGGTCGAGGCCGTCGCCCCGCACCCGCCCCGGGTCGAGCGGGCGCTGGACCTGCTGCTGGCGGCCGAGCGGCCGCTGCTGCTGGCCGGCGGCGGCGTGATCACCGGCGAGGCGTCCGGCGTGCTGCGGGAGGTGGCCGAGCTGCTGGGCGTGCCGGTGCAGATCACGTTGATGGGCAAGGGAAGTCTGCCCGAGGACCACGAGCTGTTCGCCGGCATGGCCGGCATCCAGACCAGCCAGCGCTGGGCCAACGCCCTGTTCCTGGAGTCGGATTTCGTGCTGGCGCTGGGCGCGCGCTTCGGCGACCGGCACACCGGGGAGCTGTCGGTCTACCGGGGCGACCGGACCTTCGTGCACGTGGACGTGGACCCGTTGCAGATCGGCCGGGTGTTCGGGCCCGATCTCGGCGTCGTCGCCGACACCCGGCTGTTCCTGGAGGCGCTGCTGGAGGCGGCCCGGCGGCGGCAGTCAAGGCGGACCTGGTCGCACTGGGTGGGACGAATCGCGGAACTGCGGGCGCAGCTGCCGCGCCGGGACGACTTCGACACCGTGCCGATCAAGGCGCCGCGGGTGTTCCGGGAGATCAACGAGTTCTACGGCCCGGAGACGTACTTCGTCACCGCGATCGGGCTGTACCAGATCTGGTCGGGCCAGTTCCAGCGCGCCCATCGGCCCCGGCACTACCAGGTCTGCGGCCAGGCCGGGCCGCTGGGCTGGGAGATCCCGGCGGCGATCGGCGTGCGCACGGCCAAGCCGGACGCCGAGGTGGTCGCGGTGGTCGGCGACTACTCGTTCCAGTTCCTGGTCGAGGAGCTGGCCGTGGCCGCCCAGTACGACGTGCCGTTCGTGCTGATCATGCTCAACAACGAGTACCTGGGCCTGATCCGGCAGGCCGAGACCGGCTACAACATGAACTACCAGGTCGACATCCACTACGACGACTACGGCACCGACAACGTCAAGATCATGGAGGCCTACGGCTGCGCCGGCCGGCGGGTGACCGAGCCGTCGGAGATCACCGACGCGCTGGCCTGGGCCCGCAAGGAGGCCGCCAGGACCAGCCGCCCGGTGCTGGTCGAGATCATGATCGACCGGGCCGCCAACGCGTCCATGGGCAGCGCGCTGGACGCCGTCGTCGAGTTCGAGCCGGTCAGCTGAGGCTGACGGTGAAGGTCCTGCTGGCCCCGGACAAGTTCAAGGGCACGCTCGCCGCGGGCCAGGTCGCCGAGCACCTGGCGGCCGGCCTGCGGCGGGCCGACCCTGCGCTGGAGGTGCGGGTGGTGCCGGTGGCCGACGGCGGCGAGGGCACCGTGGACGCCGCCTGCGCCGCCGGCTTCGACCGGCTGGTCACCACCGTGACCGGGCCGCTGGGCACGCCGGTGCGCGCGATGCTCGCCTTCCGGACCGGCGCCGCCGTGGTCGAGCTGGCCCAGGCCGCCGGGCTCGGCTGGGGCAGTTCCCCGATGTCCGCCACCAGCTACGGCGTCGGCGAGCTGATCCGGGTGGCCCTGGACCTCGGCTGCCGGCGGATCGTGCTCGGCCTCGGCGGCAGCGCCTGCACCGACGGCGGCGCCGGCATGCTCCGGGCCCTCGGCGGGCTGGTCCTCGACGCCTCCGGGGTGCCGGTCGCGCCCGGCGGCGGTGGTCTCGCCGCCGTGGACAAGGTCGACTTCAGCGGGCTGGACTCCCGGTTGTCGCAGGTGGAGCTGGTGCTGGCCACGGATGTGGACAACCCGCTGTCCGACGCGGCTTCGGTGTACGGCCCCCAGAAGGGCGCCAGCCCCTTACAGGTCTCGATGCTGGCCGATGCGCTCAAACGCTGGGCCGACGTCGTCGGCGGCGATCCGACCATGCCGGGTTCCGGCGCGGCCGGGGGAGTCGGCTACGCCGCGCTGGCCGTCCTCGGCGCTCGCCGCCGCCCCGGCGTCGAGGTGCTGCTGGAGCTGCTCGGCTTCGGCGACGCCGTGCGCGACGCCGCCCTGGTGATCACCGGCGAAGGCTCCCTGGACGCCCAGTCGCTGCGCGGCAAGGCCCCGGTCGGCGTGGCCCGCGCCGCCGGCGACGTCCCGGTGGTGGCGGTGGCCGGCGTGTGCTCGCTGACGTCGGAAGACCTGGTCGGCGCCGGTATCCGCGCCGCCTACGCGCTCACCGACCTGGAGCCCGACCCCGCCCGCTGCCGCGCCCGGCCGGGCCCCTTGCTGGAACTGACGGCCGAGCGCATCGTGAGAGATCACCTATGCTGCTGAGCGGTGGCGAGGGAGGTGCTGTGTCCACAATGGATCTGACGCTGGTGGCCCGGCAGGCGGTCACTCCCGACGGGATCAGGCCCGTCTCGGTCGGCGTTCGCGACGGCCGGATCGCCGCGGTCGAGCCGTTCGAGACGCCGCCGCCGTCGGAGTTCGCGCGGTGGCTCAACGACGACGAGGTGCTGCTGCCGGGCCTGGTCGACACGCATGTGCACGTCAACGACCCCGGCCGGGCCGAGTGGGAGGGCTTCGACACCGCCACCCGGGCGGCCGCGCGGGGCGGCGTCACGACCATCGTCGACATGCCGCTCAACAGCCTGCCGCCGACGGTCGACCTGGCCGCGCTGGAGGTCAAGCGCAAGGCGGCCGAGGGGCGGGTGCACGTCGACGTCGGGTTCTGGGGCGGCGCGGTGCCCGGCAACCTGCCGTCGCTGCGTCCGCTGCACGACGCCGGGGTGTTCGGCTTCAAGTGCTTCCTGCTCGACTCGGGCGTGCCCGAGTTCCCGCCGCTGACCCATTTCGAGCTGGCCGACGCCCTGCGGGAGCTGCGCGAGTTCGACGGCCTGATGATCGTGCACGCCGAGGACGCCGAGGTCATCGACGCCGCCCCGCCCTCGTGCGGGCGGCGCTACCGGGACTTCCTGGCCTCCCGGCCGCGACGGGCCGAGAACGAGGCGATCAAGGCCGTGATCGCGCTGGCCCGGCGCACCGGGGCCCGCGCGCACATCCTGCACCTGTCCTCGGCCGACGCCCTGCCGCTGATCGCCGAGGCCAAGGCCGATGGCCTGCCGATCACCGCCGAGACCTGCCCGCACTACCTGTGCTTCACCGCCGAGGACATCCCCGACGGCGCCACCCAGTTCAAGTGCTGCCCGCCCATCCGCGAGGACGCCAACCGCGACGCCCTCTGGCAGGGCCTCGCCGACGGCGTGATCGATCTTGTGGTCAGCGACCACTCGCCGTGCACCGTGGACCTCAAACGCCTGGACACCGGCGACTTCGGGCACGCCTGGGGCGGCGTGGCCAGCCTCCAGCTCGGGCTGCCGGCCGTCTGGACCGAGGCCCGCCGGCGCGGCTTCGACCTGACGCGGGTCATCGACTGGATGGCGGTCAAGCCCGCCGCCCTGGCCGGCTTCGCCCGCAAGGGCCGCATCGCCGTCGGCATGGACGCCGACCTGACCGTCTTCGCCCCCGACCAGCCCTTCACCGTCGACGCCCAGGAGCTGGCCCACCGCAACCCCGTCACCCCCTACCACGGCCGCGACCTGCACGGCGTCGTCCGCACCACCTGGCTGCGCGGCCGCGACGTCGTCGACGGCCCGTTCGGAACGCTGCTCACCAGAGGAGACGCATGACACCGGCTTGGACCACGCTGCCCGATCTCGCCTCGCGTCGGCTGGGCGGCGGCGTGCCGTGGGCGAACGACGAGTTCTTCGCCGAGCGGGAGAACCTGATCAAGCCGGAGCCGGCGGTGTTCCAGACCTACACCTTCGGGCACAAGGGCCAGGTGTACGACGGGTGGGAGACCCGGCGGCGGCGGGAGCCGGGGGTGGACCAGGCGATCGTGCGGCTCGGAGTGGCGGGCGTGGTGCGGGGCGTCATCGTCGACACCGCGTTCTTCAAGGGCAACTTCCCGGTCGAGGCGTCGGTCGAGGCCCGCGCGGTGGAGGGCTATCCGTCGGCCGAGGAGCTGGTGGCCACGCAGTGGCACACCATCGTCTCGCGGGGAAAGCTGGCCGGGGACACCGAGAACTTCTTCGACGTGGACTCGGATCGGCGCTGGACCCACGTCCGGCTGACCATCTACCCGGACGGCGGCGTCGCCCGGTTGCGGGTGCACGGCGAGCCCATCGCCGACCCACGGCTGCTCATCGGCTCGGTGGACCTGGCCGCGCTGGAGAACGGCGGCGAGATCCTCGACGCCAGCAACGTCTTCTACTCCAAGCCCACCAACCTGATCTCGCCCGGCTTCGCCGCCGTCATGGGCGACGGCTGGGAGACCGCCCGCCGCCGCGACGACGGCAACGACTGGGTGCTGCTGCGGCTGGCGGCCGAGGGCGTGCTCACCCTCGCCGAGCTGGACACCAGTCACTTCAAGGGAAACGCCCCAGGCTGGGCCTCCCTCAGCGGCTGCGGCGAGCGCGTCGACGACCCTTCGGCGTGGTTCCCGTTACTGCCCAGGACCCGCCTCCAGCCCGACACCCGCCACCGCTTCCTGCTCGACGTCGCCCAGCCGGTCAAGCACGTCCGCCTCGACGTCTTCCCCGACGGCGGCATGGCCCGCCTGCGCCTCACCGGGGCCCCCACCGACGCCGGCCGCTCTTCCTTGCTACGCCGCTGGTTCAACACCCTGCCCGCCGACCACGCCATGGCCGTCTTCGACAACAAGGCCATTGTGGACGCTCGGCCGCTGGACGCCGACCAGCCCCTACCCCACGCCCTCAGCACCCTTCTCCGCTGAGGCGGGTCAGGGGGGTGGCTCGTTGATGACTCCGAAGGGGACGTGGACGCCGGGGACCTCGCGGGAGGTGAGGTTGAGGGGCTGGTCGTCGAAGAAGACGTGCGGCTTCAACACGTCGAGAATGCCGGCTTTGCCGATGCCGCCGAGGAAAAAGGCGTCGTTGACCATGACGCCCCAGCGTTTGAGGCTCAGCATGGCCCGCTCGTGGGCGGGGGCGCTGCGGGCGGTGACGATGGAGACGCGAACCCGGTTGCGGTAGGCGGGATTGGCCAGGCGGTGCTCCTCCTCACGCCGCTGGATCCGGTTGATCGCCGCCAGGAAGTTCTTGAGCGGCCCGGGTTCCAGCGGCGTGACGGCGTTGGCGAGCTCGTGGCTCTGGAAGCTGTCCAGGCCCTCGGCCTGCATCACGCGCTCGGAGGAGTCGCTGGCCAGCACGCCGTCGAAGTCGAAGGCGATGCGCAGCTCGTCGTCCTGCTCGTCGTCGACGAAGGTCGAGTCCAGCACCCGACCGGCCGGCAGGCCGGCCTCGACCGCCTGCCGGACGTCGGAGTCGTTGGCGGACAGGAAAAGGCACATGTTCAGGGCCGGCATGAACCGGTAGGGGGCGCGGCCCTGGGTGAAGATCGCGCGGGTGATGGGCAGCCGGTGGTGGGCGATGGACCGCATCACCCGCAGGCCGGTGTCGGGGTCGTTGCGGGAAAGCACGATCACGTCGACCGGGCTGATGTCGTTGAGGGACAACAACCTTCGGGCGAACGGGAACGCCACGCCCGGCCGCAGCGGATCGTCCCGGTGCTCCTCCTGGTAGCGGCGGTAGGCCTGCTCGCCGTCCTCGCGGAACACGCGGTCGGATTCGGCCAGGTCGAACAGCGCGCTGGAGGCGATGCCGACCACCAGGTGGTCCCCGACGTCGTAGGCCACGGGCTAGTCGGCCGCGTTCAGGGCGTCGATCAACGCCGGCGCGGTCGCCCCGTCCAGCGACTCGCGGATGATGTCGGCGTGGCCGGCGTGCCGGGCGGTCTCCTCGATCAGGTGCAGCAGAATCCAGCGGGCGTTCCACTGGGCGGCGGCCTCCAGCTTGCACGGCACGTCGAGCGAGGGCAGGGCGTTGATGATCTCCTCGGTGCCGGCGGCGGTCTCCCGGTAGGCGGCGAGGTGGACGGCGATGGTGTCCTCGGGGCCGAGCACGAACTCCTTGGACCAGTCGTCCGGCGGCCACTCGCCGGGCAGGTCGCGGCCGTCGAGGGCGGCGAGCACCCAGCGGCGTTCGGTCCGGTTGGCGTGCCGCAGCAGCGCCAGCACCGACAGGGCGCTGGCGGTCGACGTCTTGCCGGCGTCGGCGTCGGTCAGGCCCTGCACACCGGCCATCAACGCCTCGCGCTGGTTGTTCAGGAACGCCAGCAGCGCGGCCCGCTCGTCGGTCCCGACCGGGGGAGTCATCAGTGTCGCCATGCCCGTCATCCTCCCGTAGAAACCTGACAGCTACTGGCAGGTTTTCGCGGTCCGGCCCTTCCACGCCGCGCCCCGGCCCAGCCAGTGCCGCCGGGCCGAGTCGACGGTCATCGCCGTGTACAGCACCGCCACCGCCGGCAGGGCGACCGCCAGCCACACCGGCAGCCGGTAGAACCTGAGCATCGGCGCGTAGGTGCCGGTCATTACCGCCCAGGCCAGCAGGCCCAGCAGCCGCACGTCGGTCGGCCCCACGAGCACGGCCAGCGGCGGGACGACGAAGATCAGCAGCAGGCCCATGACACAGCCGGCCAGCAGCAGCGGGGAGTTGCGCAGCTGGGTGTAGGCCGAGCGGGCGACCATGTGCCAGAGGTCCTTGAGCGTGGCGTACGGCCGCCGGCTGGTGACCGACGTCGTCAGGCCCAGCCAGGTGCGGTTGCCCGCGGATTTGATCAGCTTCCCGAAGGCCACGTCGTCGATCAACGCGTCCTTGATCGCCGCCAGGCCGCCGGCCCGCTCCAGCGCCTCCTGCCGCACCAGCATGCAGCCGCCCGCCGCCGCGCCCACCCGTGACCTCGGGTTGTTCACCCGGCCGAACGGGAACAGCAGGCTGAAGAAGTACACGAAGGCCGGCACGATCAGCCGCTCCCACAGGGTTTCCGTCCGCAGCAACGCCATCTGCGACACCAGCGCCCGATCGTCGGCCACCGCCGCCGTCACCAGCCGCCGCACCCCGTCCGGCGCGTGGGCGATGTCCGCGTCCGTGAACAGCAGATACTCCCCGTCGCTGGCCGCCCGCACCCCCGTCGCCATCGCCGCCACCTTGCCCGCCCACCCCGGCGGCGGCCCCTCACTCCGCACGATGTCCAGCCGCCCCGTGCCCACCGCTCGCGCCGCCTGCGCCGTGCCGTCGGTGCTGGCGTCGTCCACCAGCACCACCCGGAACGGCCCCGGGTAGTCCTGCCCGAGCAGCGTCGGCAACGTCAACGGCAGCACGTCCGCCTCGTCCCGGGCCGGCACCACCGCCACCACCGCCGGCCACCGCTCCGGCTGCCCGCCGCTCGCCGGCAGCCGCCAGCTCGTCCGCCAGAAACCCCCGTGCGCCAGCAGCAGGTACAGCCACGCCAGCGCCGCCACCCCGGTCACGATCAACACCCGCCGAGTATTGCCGATCTTGGCCACGTTCCCGTTGCGACAGACCGAACCGCAGCCCGAGGAGTCGTCGAAGCTCAGGGTGGAGCAGACCGGGACGTCGAGGAGTCCGGCCTGGTCGGGGTTGGTGAAGGAGCGCTCGATGCTCCGCACGGCCTCGGCCACGCGCACCTGGGACCAGAAGGTGAACTGGGTTCACCACAACGCCGGCGCGCTCAGTCCGTCCCAAGTGGACAGTGCCGTCACCGCTTACGAGGCCGCCGGCACGCATCGCACCGACTAGGCAAACCCGAGGTCACGCGGCCCCGTGCGGGGCTGCGTGGCCTTGCCATGGGGCGGAGACTGTCCCCGTGATGATCCGGAAGAGCAGTCACGGCCAGAGATCCACCGTGTCCCGACTGATCGCCGCGCTCGAACACCGTGAGCTGACGGTGTTCGCGCACATCGACCACGCCGAACACGCCCGGCGGGCGGAGCTGTCGTTGACGCCCGTCGACGTGGTGCTGTTCGGCGATCCGCACGCCGGCACGCCCCTGATGGCCAGCGATCCGCGAGTGGGCCTCGACCTGCCGCTGCGCATGGTGGTGTGGCAGGACGGGGAGATGGCCTTCGTCGGCCACCACGACCCGCGCGAGCTGGCCGGCGACTACGAGCTGACCGAGCACAAGGAGATCCTGGACCGGATGGCCGAACTGCTGGAGGCGGTGTCCGTCGAGGTCGCGGGGGAATGACACAGTTGTCCCCGTGCGCGTGAAGTACATGGTGCTGGCGTTGGTTGTCGGTGTGGTGGCGATGGTCGGGGTGGCGGGCCTGGTGCTGTGGGCCCCGCATGCCACGCCGGCGGCGGCCCCGAAGCAGTGCGCCCGGCCCGACGAGATCGACATCTACCTCCGCGACGACGCGGAGTTACCCCAGGTCCAGGCCGCGGTGCTGGCCACCCACCAGGACGTCGAGTCGGTGGTCACGCAGACCCGCCAGCAGACCTTCGAGGAATTCCAGCGGATGTTCGCCGACCAGCCGGACGTGCTCAGGACGGCCCGGCCCGAGTCGTTGCCGGCGGTGGTGAAGGTGCGGCCCAAGGCCGGTTTCCCGGCCGGTGCCCTGGGTGACCGGCTCACTCAACAGTTCCCGCCGCCGGCCGAGATCCACCGGCTCATCTGCGACGAACTCCGCTGATCCGACCCGGGTGAGGGTGCTCGATTCGCCCGTTGTCTACCCGCCGATCGGACGGTGTCCGGTTCGCGGCTTCCCTCATAGAGTGACCCCCAATGGGTGACTTTTGGGGAGGAAATATGACAGGGCGCTTACGCGCGCTCGTGGCCGGCGTCGCGCTCGTGGCGCCGCTGCTCACCGTGACGGGCACCCCGGCGACGGCGGCCGAGGACACGTCGTACAAGATCCCGTCGATGCTGCGGCAGCAGGCCGATCAGGTCTCCCGCCTCGGGGCCGGCAAGGTCAGACAGCTGACCGCGAACGCGGTCGAGGTCGACCAGAACGGGCTCGGCGTCCAGGTGTACGCCGACGGCCCGGTCAACGCCGACCAGGAGAACCAGCTGCGGTCGCTCGGCGTGACCGTGAAGACCAACGCCGCCACCCTCGCCCCGGTCGCCGGGGCCGACCTGCCGGTCGCCGGCCTGGTCAGCACCGTGGTGCCGGTCGACAAGCTCGACGCCGTCGCCGCGCTGCCGTGGGTGTCGACGCTGCGGCCCAGCGTGCGGCCGGCCACCGACGTCGGCCCCAACACCGCCGAGGGCGTCAAGCTGCACAAGGCCGACATCGCCCAGCAGCACGGCCTGACCGGCAAGGGCCAGACCGTCGGCGTGATGTCCGGCGACGCCGACCACGTGGCCGAGTCCATCGCCCGCGGCGAGCTGCCGGCCGACACCAAGATCCTCAGCCAGGCCTCGTACGACAACGACGAGGGCACGGCGATGATGGAGATCGTCCACGACATCGCCCCCGACGCCAAGCTGATGTACGCCACCAGCGGCGACACCCTGGCCGACTACGTCAAGGGCTTCCACGACCTGGCCGCCGCCGGCGCCACCATCATCACCGAGGACCTCGCCTTCGACGACGAGCCCGCCTTCCAGCAGGGCCTGGGCGCGACCACCGCGGAATCCCTGGCCAAGCACGGCATCTGGGTCTCCTCCTCGGCCGGCAACCTCGGCAGCCGGCACGCCCCGCGGGTGGCGGCCAAGGGCACCGGCCGCACGCCCGACGACCAGACCAGCGCGCAGACCAACTGCCCCGCGCCGATCCGCAACACCGTGAACCTGCGCGGCGCCGACAACACCTACAACCTCAACCTGCTGCCCGGCGCCTCGTTCATGCCGACCTTGCAGTGGAGCGAGCCGCGGGCCATCTACCCGACCACCGGGCAGGGCGGCTTCACCGACCTCAACCTGTACCTGGTGGACGCGGCCGGCAACTGCCTGGCGTGGAGCAACGCCAAGCAGGCCAACGGTGTCGGCGACACGCTGGAGCAGTTCACGTACACCAACACCACCGGCGTGGCCCAGGCCGCGCGGCTCGTGGTGGACGTGGCCGGCACCTCCTCGGCCCGCGCCGTGCCCACGCTGGACCTGCGCTGGCGCGCGCTGGCCGCCGGCGTGCAGACGCTGGACCCGGTGGACCGGGCCGGTTCACTGAACCCGGACTCCAACTACCTGGGCTTCGCCACCAGCGCCGGCGCCACCAACGCGAGCGCCACCGTGGACCCGACGACCAGCCCGCTGGAGGCCTACAGCGCCGCAGGGCCGGTGCAGATCATCACCACCACCCGCTGCCCCGGCAAGGGAATCGGGCCGTGCAAGGGCGTTCCCGGCGGGCATGACCGGACCTTCTCCGGCCCGACCTACACCGCCACCGACGGCGTCCAGGTCAGCGGCGTCGGTCCGTTCGGCTCGGGCACCTGCCCCTCGGTGACGCCCGGCGACTGCCGCTTCTACGGCACCTCGGCCGCCACCCCCAGCTCCGCCGGTGTCGCCGCCCTGACCCGCCAGGAGTTCGGCGGCAAGTGGATCTCGCCCGAGCTGCTGACGTTCATCCTCCAGTCCCGGGCCGTGCACCGCGACGGTGACGGCTGGGGCGCCGGCGTCCTGAGCGCGATCTGACAACCGTCATGAAGGGCCCCTTACTGACGTTCAACGTCATGAAGGGGCCCTTCCTGGCGTTGAACGAGAGGATCGGTCCCTTGATCTTGGCGGGGGTCAGACCGTGTAGCCGCCGTCGACGTTCCAGTTGGCGCCGGTGATGTAGTGCGCCTCGGGCCGGGCCAGGTAGGCGACGGCGCTGGCGATGTCGGCGGGCTGGGCGTACTCGCCGAGGGCCATCTGGGCGCGGGCCTGGGCCCCGAAGTCGCCGGTGCCCGGGTTCATGTCGGTCTCGGTCGGCCCGACCTGCAGGTTGTTGACGGTGATGCCGCGGCCGCCGAGTTCCCGGGCCAGGCCGCGGGTGAGGCCGGCGACGGCGGCCTTGGTCATGGCGTAGAGGGACAAGCCCGGCACGGGCACGCGGTCGGCGTTGATGCTGCCGATGGTGATGATCCGGCCGCCGGCCCCGAGGTGGGCCAGCGCGGCCCGCACGGTGACGAAGACACTGCGCACGTTGACCGCGACGATCTGGTCGAAGTCGTCCACGGTGAGGTTCTCGACCGGCCCGCCGTTGGCGATGCCGGCGTTGTTGACCACGATGTCCAGGCCGCCCAGCTCGGCGGCGGTGCGCTCCACGGCCGTCCGCGCGGCCTCGGGGTCGGCGCTGTCGGCGGCGATGGCCAGCGCCGACCCGCCGGTCTCGGCGATCTCCGCGACCAGCTTCTCGGCCAGGTCGGCGCGGCTGCGGTAGGTGAATGCCACCCGCGCGCCCTCGGCGGCCAGGCGGCGCACGATGGCCGCGCCGATGCCCCGCGAACCGCCCGTGACCAGCGCGGTCTTGCCGGCCAGGGGCGCGGCGATGTCAGTCGTCAAGGTCGTGTTCCCTTCGAGGAGTGCTCGTGTGACCTCAACGTCGCCGCCGCGCGGCCGCATTCCTCACTGGTAGAAGGCCTCGACCGCTTCCTGCACCCGCAGCGCGTCGGCGAAGTCGGCCAGGTTGGCCGGCCGTCGGCCGCGCACGGCCTCGGCGAACAGGGACAGCCGGGTCGACTCGGCCCCGGAGCCGTCGCCGGTGAGGTCGAGCGGCGTCCACGGGCCGCCGTCGGAGACCGCCAGGTGGGCCCAGTTCGTCAGCCGGTACGAACGCCTTGAGCCCCAGACGATCCACTCGTAGCTCTCGGCCGCCGCCACGCCGGCGTAGCCCGAGACCTGAACCGGGACCTCGCCGGCCCGGAGCAGCCCGCGCGCGGCGATCTCGCTGCCGGTCTCGGCATAGTCCACAGTGGCCTCAACCGTGCGGATCGGCCCGACCAGACGGTCGGTGAGATAGGCGAAGTGGGAGAACACCTCCCGGATGAAGCCGCCCTCCGCGCGCTCCCCGACCCAGGCCGCCGGCGCCTGGAACGGCCGCGGCCACTGCGGGAACGTCATCCGCACATCCACCCCGAGCAGGTCGCCCGCGTCGGGGATCACGTCTTCCAGGTACAGCGTGGCATTGGTGTCCGACAACGGGAAATTGACCGCCGTCACGCCGCCCGCGGCCACCATTTCCCGGCCCTCGGCCAGATCCACCGCCAGCGGCTTCTCGCAGAACACCGCGATCCCCTGCCGCAACGCCGTCAACGCGTACGGCGCGTGCCACGACGGCGGCGTCGCGATGTAGACCGCGTCCACATGATCGACGAACTCCGTCGCCGCTCCGAACGTGATGCCGGGATGCCCTGGCTGCAACGCCTCGACGACCTCGGGATCCGCGTCGGCCGCGAACGTCACCTCGAAGTCCGGATGTTCCAACGCTTGCTCGAAGGTGCGCCGGCCCATCACGCCGAGACCGATGACGCCGAGCCGGATCGGGGTTGCTGCCACCCGCACAGCATCGACAGCCCTGGTCAGCTCGTCAAGTCGGCCGGCGGGTGCGGCCCCGCCCCGCCGGCCGCCGGGTCACCAGGTGACGGGCAGCGCCGAGATGCCCTGCACCTCGATGGCGCTCTTGAGCGGCAGCTCCGCCACCGGCTTGGCCAGACGGAGCCCCGGAACACGTCGGAACAGATGGTCCAGGGTGATCTCCAGCTCCACCCGGGCCAGGTTCTGGCCGAGGCACTGGTGGATGCCGTGGCCGAAACTCAGGTGGTGGCGGGCCTGCCGCCGCACGTCGAACGTGTCGGGCTCGGGGAAGTGCTCGGGGTCGCGGTTGGCGGCGGCCAGCGGCAGCACCAGGCCCTCGCCCGCGCGCACGGTGTGCTCGCCGACGGCCACGTCCTCAGTCGCCACCCGCGGCACGGTGTCCACAATGGACAGGTAGCGGAGCAGTTCCTCGACGACGGCGGTGGTGGGCACGCTGCCGTCCCGCAAGGCCGCCAGCTGCTCCGGGTGCTCCAACAGGGTCAGCGCGCCGAGCGAGATCATGTTGGCGGTGGTCTCGTGGCCGGCGAACATCATCAGCGCCGCGATGTAGAGCAGGTCCATGTGGCTCATGCGCTCGGTCTTGAGCTGCTCCACCACCAGCGTGCTGAGCAGATCGTCGCCCGGGTCGTCGGCCTTGTCCTGGATCAGCTTGTGCAGGAAGGTCATCGCCTCCAGCGTGACCAGGCCGGCGTCCTCGCCGCTGGTCGCGGTGATCAGGCGGGTGAACCGGTCCCGGAACAGCTCGAAGTCGGCGTAGGGCACGCCGAGCAGATGGCCGATCGTCGAGCACGCGACCGGCAGCGCCAGATCGGTCACCAGGTCGGCCGGCGGGCCGGCGGCCAGCATCGCGTCCAGGAAGCCGTCCACGGTCTCGGTGATGAACGGCCGCATCTGGTCGATCTGGCGCACGGTGAACCGCGGCAGCAGCGCCTTGCGGTGCTCGCGGTGCTCGGGGTCGTCCATGAACATGAACAGCCGCACCTGCTTGTGCGTGACCTCGGCCCGCGGCGAGAACTTCGGGTAGCCGTCGGCCGCGCGGTCCGAGGACAGGCGCGGGTCGTTGAACAGCGCCTTGATGTCCTCGTAGCGGTTGGCGACCCAGGCGGTCTCCCCGTCGTAGAGCTGGACTCTGTTCAGCCGGCCCGTCTCCCGCAGCCCGGCGTACGCCGCGGGCGGGTCGAACGGGCAGGTCCGCGCCATCGGGAACGGCGGCAGCCCGTCGTCGGCCGCAACGTTGGGCCCGTGCGCAGTTGGCTCGCTCATCAGCGACCTTTCGTCGAACACCGATGGACGGGGTGAACCCTAGGTTCGGGCCGGCGGCCCGAGGCAGCGCGAGCGGGGGGCCTTAGGGGGGCTAGGGGGGCGGTTAGGGGTCCCGGGGCGATCACGCCGGACCGCAGGATCGCCCCCAGTCGATCCATGGGCGGGGGAGAAGACCGATGACGTCCACCAACGCGTGGCGGGTGCTGAGCAGCGGCGAGTCGGACGGGGTCGTGCTGGCGTGCGACTTCCCGACGCCGGCGCGGCCGGAAGCGTCCTTGACCGAGTTCGTCACCCACCTGACGCCCGCGCCGACGCTGTGGGAGTCGGCGATGCCGCGAGCCGGCGCCGAGGCCGGGTGGCGGGCCGAGGACTATCTGGAGTGGTGGCTGGCCCCGGTGCGCGAGTCCGGGGTCCGCGTGAGCGGCGTGCTGGGTTTCTGCGCCGGCAGCGTGTTCGCCTCGGCGGTCGCCGCCGCGGTGGGCGACGTGCCGCTGGTGGTGATCGACCCGGAACTGCCGACCTCCGTTGCGCTGTACGCGCAATACCACCGTGGCGTCGAGGTTTTCGGGGCGGCGCTGCCGAAGTCCGATGTGGACGAAATGCTCGCCGAGGGGCAGCAGTTGCTGACCCGTGACGATGACGTCCAGGTGTACGGCCCGGCGTTGAGCGAGCTGTATCTGCGGGTCGGCGACATCGCGCTGGCCAAGATCGGGCTCAACCCGGCCCGGCGGGCCGAACTCGGTGCCACCTTCACCTCGTTCGTGTCCTGGGTGGTCGCGGCCGGCCAGCTCGACCCGACCGAGCAGTGGGCCCGCGCGGTCTGCGTCAGCTCGAACGACCATGCCGCCCAACCGATCGATGTCCGCGAGCGGATCACCGTCGACGTCGACCACAACGGCATGCTGCGCCACCCCGAGGTCGCGCGGGCCGTGGTCGAGGCGCTCGCGGTCCGGCACTGAGCAGGGAGAAGCCATGACGATTCCCGTCACCGCGCCGTCGTGGCGACCGGTGTCCGCCGAGGAGCAGTCCCTGTGGCTGCTGGAGCGGTGCGTTCCGGGCACCGGCGTGAACAACATCGCGTTCGTGTTGCGGTTCGACGGCCGGGTCGCCCCCGACGTGCTGGTCGAGGCCGTGACCCACGTGGTGAACCGGCATCGGGCCCTGCACACCAGGTATCGGGCCGACGGCGCCGGCCTGGTCGGCGCGGCGGTGCCGGTGACCATGGACGAGATCGATCTCGTCGAGTTGCCCGGCGGTGTCGCGGATCCGTTCTCCGACTTCGTGCGGCGGCCGTTCGAGCTGGACGGCGAGGTGCTGGTGCGGCTGGCGCGTACCACGGTGTCTACTGTGGACACGGTTGCTGTCGTGGTGCACCACCTGGTGTTCGACGCGACCTCGGTGCTGAGCTTCTGCTCCGAGCTCGCCGCCGCCTACACCGCGATCCTGCGTGACGGCTACGTCGAGGCAGTCGACGAGCCGCCGGTCGCCGTCGCGGTGACCGAGGAAACCGGCTTCTGGCAACAGTATCTGGGTGGGCTCGACCCGTGCGGCCTACGGTTGGACCTCGAATCGCCGTCCGACAGCGACATCACGTTGGCCGGCGCGGAGTTGGCCCACGAGCTGAGCCCGGCCGCCGTCACCGCGGTCCGGGAGCTCAGCCGGCGGCTGCGCGCGCCGGAGGCATCGGTGCTGCTGGCGGCGTTCTGTCTGCTGTTGGCCCGGCACGGCGCGAGCTCGGACCTGGTTGTCGGCTGCCCGATCAGCACCCGCGACCGGGCGGCCGCCACTGCCGTCGGCTTCCACGTCAACGTGCTGCCGATGCGGGTGCAGGTGAGCCGTGAGACCGGCTTCGCCGAGCTGACCCGGCGGGTCCGCCGGACGTTCTTCGACGTCATGATGCACAACGGCCGCGGCGCGGAGAGCCGGTTGCCGCGCCTGGAGGGCGCCGAATCGCCGTGGCGCAACCCGATCTTCCGGCACGTCTTCAACTACGTGCCGGTGCCCGAGGTCCGCGCGCTGCGGTTCGGCGACCGGGAGGCGCACCAGGAGCACCTGCCGGTGCCGTTCAGCAAGTTCGACATCGAGTACCTGGTGATCGCGCTGCCCGAGGGGCTGATGCTGCGGACGGTGTACTCGACCGAGCTGCACCGGGCCCAGGATGTGGCGGCGATGCTCGCCCGCTACGAGGCGCTGCTGGTCGCGGTGGCCGAGGACTCGGACTGTCCACTCTGGATGGTGCCGATGCTCACCGTCGGCGATCTGGCCGTGCTCGACCAGGCGACTGTCACCGTCGTTGACGACTTCGGCGCGGAGCTGCCGCCGGGCGTGTGGGGTGCCGACGCGATCACCGGCGAGCGCATCCGGCTCGACCATGACGGCAGCATCAACCGACCGGTGGCGGCCGCGCCGAGCCTGCCGACGCAGCCGGTCGACGGCGTGTTGGTGGACGCCCTTGTCGCCGTGTGGTCGCAGGTGTTGATGCGGTCCGATGTGGACGCGGAGTCCGATTTCTTCGCCCTGGGCGGCAATTCCCTGCTCGGCGCGAAGCTGGCGCAGACCATCGAGGAGGAGACCGGCGTGTCGGTAACGCTCGCGGAAGTCTTCGAACACCCGGCGCCGGCCCGACTCGTCGCTCACCTGACGGCTTTGGCGGACGGGAGAGTCCGGTGAACCGGAACTGGCGGGCCGACACCGTGCACGGCCTGTTCGACCACTGCGCGCGGCGGTGGCCGGACCGGGTGGCGGTCCGGCACGGGGATCGCGCTGTGTCGTACGGCGAACTGGCCGCCGCGGCCGACACCGTGGCCGCCGAGCTGGCCTCGGCCGGCGTTGGCCCCGGCGGGATCGTTCCAGTGCTGCTGCCGCGTACACCTGAATTGTTCGCGGTGTTGCTTGGCGTGCTGAAGACCGGTGCTGCCTACGCGGCAATGGATCCGCGGTGGCCGCATGAGCGGTTGAGCGGCATCGTGCGCCGCATCGACCCGCCGCTGCTGGTCACCGATCGCGCCGGTGACTGGCCCGCACCCGTCTGGTCGCCGATTCATGACACCGCCGGGTACGCCACGCAGCGCCGTGTTCCTCCGGTGCACGAGGTGGCGATTGACGATCCGTGCGCGGTGTTCTTCACCTCCGGCTCGTCCGGGGTGCCGCACGGTGTTGTGTGCGCGCACCGGGGCACCGTCCGGATCTTCGACGACTGGGCGTTCGCGCCGTGCGACAGCGGGGTGGTGATGCCGCAGTCCCTGGCCGCCACCTGGGACGCGTTCGGCCTGGACTCGTGGGGAGTGCTGCTCGGCGGCGGCACGATCATCCTGCTCGACGGCGGCACCCTGGAGCTGGCGCAGCGGCTGCGTGACCTGGTCGAGTCGGTCGGCATCAACACCGTGTTCCTGCCGACCGCCGTCTTCCACATGGTGGTGGACACCGACATCGACGCGTTCACCGGGCTGCGCAAGGTTGGCACCGGCGGGGAACGGCTGTCGGCGCGGCACGCCGGCGAGTTCCTGCGCTGCCATCCGCTGATTCCCTTGCACAACATGTACGGGCCGGTGGAGAGCACCATCGCCGCCACCGACCACGTCGTCACCTTGGACGACTGCCGGGCCGGCGACGTGCCGATCGGGGCTCCGCTGCCCGGCACCGAGGTGCATGTGCTGGACGGGGATCGGCCCTGCGCGGTCGGCGAGGTGGGTGAGATCTGCCTGGCCGGCGACGGCCTCGCGGTTGGCTACCTCGATGACGACGAGCTCACCCGTCGCCGCTTCGTGGAGGTCGACCCCGGTGACGGGGCACGGCGAATGTATCGGACCTCTGACCTGGGCTATTGGTCGGACGGCGTGGTGCATTTCGTTGGCCGTGCCGATGGGCAGGTGAAGATCCGGGGTCATCGGGTCGAGCCGCACGAGATCGAGGTCGCCGCCGAGGAGTTCGACGGCGTCGGTCGTGCGGTTGCCGTGCCGCTGTTCGACGACGACGGGGCCTGCTCGGACATCAGCCTGTTCTTTGTCGCCCAGGCCGGTGTCGCACCGTCCGAACAGGACGTTCGGGCCTGGCTTTCGCAGCGGCTGCCTGGATATCTCGTGCCGGGACGGGTGCACCGCATCGAGGAGATCCCGGTGCTGGAGGACCGCAAGATCGACCGGAAGGACCTGGCCGCGCTGGCGACCCGGCTGCGGGCCGAGTCGGTGGACGGCGCGGCCCCGGCCGGCACGGTCGAGCGTCGGGTGGCCGACATCTTCTCCGAGGTGCTCGGTGTCGCCACGCTGCCCCGGGACGTGTCGTTCTTCGATGTCGGCGGCAATTCGGTGTCCGTGACGCGGGCCTGCGCCCGGCTCGACGACGAGTTCGGGGTGGCGATTCCGCTGGAGACGGTGTTCCAGCACGCGACCGTCGAGGGTGTGGCGGCGTTGCTGGCGACCTCGGGGGAGCTGAGATGAGTGCCTTCGTCGTCGTCGGTGTCGGCGGCCTTTCCGGCGGCGACGGTTTCGACGCCGAGTTCTTCGGGATGTCGGCGGACGAGGCCACGGCTGCCGCACCGGCCGTGCGGGCGGCGCTGGAAGCCTGCTGGGAGGCAGCGGAATCGGCCGGTGTGGTCCTCGGCGATCGGCGGGCCGAGACCGGCGTGTTCCTCGGTGCGGAGCCCGGTGCCGGACTGCGGGTGCGGACCGACACGGCCGCCGAGGCGTTGGCGGGCCAGGTCGCCGGCGTGCTCGGTCTCGGCGGGCCGGCGGTGACCGTCGACTCCGCATCGGTGGCGTTGCACCTGGCCGTGCGGTCCCTGGCTACCGGCGGATGCGCGCTGGCATTCGCCGGCTCCGACGCGGGTGTGGTTGCGCTGGAACGCCTTTCGGACGCCTCGGAGCCGGTGCTCAGTGTCGTCCGCGCGACGACGGTCACCGGCGCTGAGCGGTTCGTGTCCCGCCGGGAAGCCCATGAGCGGGGCATTCGGCAGGCTCTGGCCGCTGCGGATCTCTTTGACCCGGTTGACGAGTCTCAGGTGGCGGACGGCGGCCTGGTGGAGACACTGCTTTCCCCTCAGTCGCCGCTGGCTGCCGTCACCTCGGTCGGGGCCGACGGCATCGATGTGCACGTGATCGTCGAACGGGCCCCGAGCCGCCCGGTCGCGGACGTCGAGCAGGGCGCACTGACCTGGGTCCTGAGTGGACGATCGCCGGAGGTGGTGCGGGCGCAGGCCGAGCGCCTCGGGCAACGGCTGCGTGACGACACCCAATGGTCGCCGGCTGATGTGGCGGCGGCGCTGGTCAGCCATCGGACGCTGTTCGAGCACCGGGTGGCGATCGTGGCCGATGACCGGCCGGGATTCCTCCGTGCGTTGGATACGGTGGCCGCCGGCGCGAGCGATATGGATGTCCACAGTGGACGTGTTCGTGCTGGTGGCGTGGCCTTCGCCTTCACCGGCCAGGGGGCGCAACGGCCGGGCATGGGCCGTGAACTGCACGAACGGTTCCCGGTGTTCGCCCAAGCCTTCGACGAGGTCTGCGCCGAGCTGTCCGTCCACACCGGATGGTCGGTGGCCGACGCGGTGCTCAGCGGTGCCGACCTCGGGCCGACCGGAGTCGCCCAGCCCGCCCTGTTCGCCATCGAGATGGCCCTGTTCCGGCTGGTCGAGTCGTGGGGAGTGCGGCCGTCCCACGTGATCGGGCACTCCATCGGCGAGTTCGCCGCCGCCTGTGCGGCCGGGCTGCTGTCGCTGCCCGACGCCTGCGCCCTCGTGGCCGCGCGCGGACGGCTGATGCAGGCGCTGCCCGAGGGCGGCGCGATGGTGGCGCTGCGCGCGAGCGTCGACGACGTAGCCGTCGGAGCGACCGTATCCATTGCCGCTGTCAATTCGCCCAATTCCCTGGTGCTGTCCGGAGACGAGGACGCGCTGCGTGAGCTGGTCGACCGGCTGCCGGGCCGCCGGGCCAGGTGGCTGACGGTCAGTCACGCCTTCCACTCGGCGCGGATGGACCCGATGCTGGAGGAGTTCCGCGCGGTCGCCGCTGGCGTATCGGTGGGTGTGCCCCGGTTCCCGTTGGTGTCCACGCTCACCGGTCGACCGGTGGACGGCGTGGACCTGTCCGGCGATTACTGGGTCCGGCAGGTCCGAGAGGCCGTCCGCTTCGGCGATGCCGTCGATTACGTGGCGCGCCAAGGGGTCTCGGTGTTCCTGGAGCTCGGCCCGGACGCGGCGCTGTGCCCGATGATCAGGGAGAACGTGCCCGACGCGGTCGCCGCGCCGGCCCTGCGCCGGGACCGGCCGGAGGCCGACACCGTGCGCGGCGCGCTGGCCCGGCTGCTCGTGCACGGCGCGGTGGCGAACCCGTCGGCGGCCTACCGTGGCCGGTGGATCTCCTTGCCCACCTATCCTTTCCAACGCGCCGCGCTGTCGGCCGGCCCCGACGAGCGATTCACGCGGCTGCTGGCCGCGGCTCCCGCCGCCGACCGGGCGGATCTGGCGCTGGACATGGTCCGCGAGCACATCGCGGCGGTGCTCGGTATGGACGTGGCGGCGATCGGCCCGGACAGCGACGGCTTCGAGCTCGGCATTACCTCCATGCTGGCGCTGGAGCTCCGCCAACGCCTGCGGGCCGACACCGGTCTTGAACTGCCGCTGTCGGTGATCTTCGATTGCCCGACCGTCGCCGCGTTGAGCAAGCACGTGCTCACCGAGCTGGAGTCGGGCGAGCCGGTGATGCAGCCGTGACGTCGATTCCGTTGCGTACGCCATGGATCCGCAACTTCCATCCGACGCCGGACGCGCCCGCGACGGTGGTGTTCTTCCCGCACGCCGGCGGCTCAGCCAGCTACTTCTTCGATTTCTCGGTCGCGCTGTCCGGCCACGCGCAGGTGTTGGCCGTGCAGTATCCGGGCCGTCAGGAACGGGCCGGCGAGCCCTGCCTGACCAGCATCGCCGAGCTGTCCGACCGGGCCGCCGACGACCTGGCCGGGTGGACCGATGGCCGGCCGCTGGTGTTCTTCGGGCACAGCATGGGCGCGATCGTCGCCTACGAGGTCGCGCTGCGGCTGGCCACGGAACCGGCCGCGCTGTACGCCTCCGGCCGGCGGGCCCCGAGCCGCAGCGGTGACGAGAACATCGTCATCACCGACGAACGGAGCCTGGTCGCCGAGTTGCTGGAACTGGGCGGCACCGCGGATTCGGTGCTGGCCGAGCCGGCGCTGCTGCGGATGCCGGCACCGGTCATGCGCGCCGACTACCAGGCGATCCAGGCCTACCGCCATCGGCCCGTCGACCGGCTGCGCTGCCCGGTGACCGTGGTGTACGGCACCGAGGACCCGCGCGTCACCGATGCCGACGCCGAGGCGTGGGCCGAGCACACCGCCGGGACGACCGCGCTGCGGACCTTTCCCGGTGGGCACTTCTATCTGCGTGAGCACCGGGCGGCGCTCACGGCCGACATCGCGCGCTTCGTCACCGGTCTCTGAAACCGGTGGTGGGTGGGGAATTCGCACGAGAAGAGGGACCAGGGGTGGAGCAGACGTTGGACGGTCTCGCCGTGGTGGGCATGGCCTGCCGATTCCCCGGCGCCCCGGGGCTGGCCGAGTTCTGGGCCGCGCTGCGCGGTGGTCAAAACGCCGTGTCGGAGGTTCCCGAGCACCGGCCGCCGGCCTCGGGGGCGGGGCTCGGCCGTGGGGGTTTCATCGACGCGGTCGACGAGTTCGACGCCGACTTCTTCGGCATCGGCGCGGACGAGGCCCGGCACATGGATCCGCAGCAGCGGCTGATCCTGGAGGTGTGCTGGGAGGCGTTCGAGGACGCCGGCATCGTGCCCGCCCGGCTGCGCGGTGACCGCGTCGGCGTCTACATGGCCGCCGCGGCCGGCGACTACGCCCGCCAGGTCCAGGGACGACCGGCCGACACCTACGACTACATGGCCGTTTCGCGGGCGCTGATCGCCAACCGTGTCTCGCACTTCTTCGACTTCGGCGGGCCGAGCGTGTGTGTCGACACCGCCCAGTCCTCGTCGCTGACGGCCCTCGACCTGGCCGCGCGCAGCGTGCTCGGCGGGGAGATCGACATCGCGGTAGTCGGTGGCGTCAACCTGATGCTGGCCGGCGAGTTCTCGGAAACCATGGCGGCGCTGGGGGCTTTGTCGCCCAACGGCCGCTGCGCGACGTTCGATGCGGCGGCCGACGGCTACGCCCGGGGCGAGGGCGCCGGCGTCGTGATCATCCGACGTCGTGAGCACGCCCTGGCCGAGGACAACCACGTTTACTGCCTGCTTCGGGGCAGCGCGGTGAACAACGATGGCCGGGGCGAGTCGCTGACCGCGCCACGGGCCTCCAGCCAGGCCGCGGTGATCACCCGTGCGCTGGCCGTGGCCGGCGTCGGGCCGGCGGACATCGACTACGTCGAACTGCACGGAACTGGTACACCCAAAGGGGATCCGATCGAGGCGCAAGCCTTGGGCGCTGCCATCGGGCGTGCCTCTGGACGGCCGCGCCCGTTGCGTGTCGGCTCGGTGAAGACCAACATCGGCCACCTCGAACCGGCCGCCGGCATCGCCGGCGTGATCAAGACCGCGTTGTGCCTCGACCTGGGCGAACTGGTGCCCAGCCTGCACTTCACCCGTGCCAACCCTGCGATTCCGTTGGCCGAACTGGGACTTGAGGTGGTCACGGACCTGGTGCCGTGGCCGCGTGGCGGCCGGCCCCGACGGGCCGGGGTGTCGTCGTTCGGCTTGTCCGGCACCAACGCGCACATCGTCCTGGAGGAAGCCCCGACCGTTGAATCGGCCTCTTTGCCCCGGACCGCTACTGTCCTCGAACCCGTTGTGGTGCCGTGGGTTTTGTCGGGCGCGTCGGCAGCCGCCTTGGCCGGCCAGGCTCAACGACTGCTCGACCACGTTCCGGCCGATGCGGTGGATGTGGGCTGGTCGTTGGCGACCGCGCGTACCGAGCACGAACATCGCGCCGTCGTCTGGGGGCGCACGAACGACGAGCTGCTGTCGGCCATGGCGCAGGGGAACATGCTGGTCGGAACCGGTGCGGTTGCCGCCGTCGGGCCGGTGTTCGTGTTCCCCGGCCAGGGTTCGCAGTGGGTGGGGATGGCGCGGGAGTTGCTGATGTCGTCTCCGGTGTTCGCCGCGGAGATCGAGCGTTGTGCCGAGGCGTTGGCGGAATTCGTGGATTGGTCGCTGGTCGACGTTCTGACCGGCGGCGCGGGGTTGGACTGGGTTGATGTGGTGCAGCCGGTGTTGTTCGCGGTGATGGTGTCGTTGGCTGCGCTATGGCGTGCCTGTGGGGTTGAGCCGGCGGCCGTCGTTGGCCACTCGCAAGGCGAGATCGCGGCGGCCTATGTCGCCGGCGCGTTGTCGTTGTCCGATGCGGCCCGGATCGTTGCCTTGCGCAGCCGTGCACTGACGGCGATTGCCGGCACCGGCGGCATGGTGTCGGTGTCGCTTCCGGTGTCGGAGGTGCGTGCGCGCCTGACTGCCGGGTTGGATGTGGCGGCGGTGAACGGGCCGTCGGCGGTGGTCGTGTCCGGTGAACGGGTTGCCCTGGATGGGTTTGTTACTGGTCTTGAGGCCGATGGTGTTCGGGTGCGGCGGATCCCGGTGGACTACGCCTCGCACTCGGCGCAGGTGGAGCCGGTCGAGGCCGAGCTGGCCCGGCTGCTGGCGGACGTTCGGCCACGAACGTCCCAGGTGCCGTTCTATTCGACCGTGACCGGCGGGTTGATCGACACCGTCGAGCTCGATGCCGCTTACTGGTACCGGAATCTGCGGCAGTCGGTGCGGTTTCACGACGTCGTGGCCGAGCTGGCCGGCCAGGGAATGCTGGGTTTCCTGGAGATCAGTCCGCATCCGGTGTTGACCGTCAGCGTCGAACAGGCCCTGGAGGAGTTCGGCGGCGGTGTCGTCGGCGCCAGCCTGCGCCGGGACGAGCCGTCGGTGGAGCGCTTCGTACAGGCGTTGGCCGAGGCATGGGTCGCCGGCATTCCGGTCTCGTGGGCATCGGTGTACGCGGGCTGGGGCGGCAAGCGGACGTCTCTGCCGACCTACGCGTTCCAACGCCGCCGCTACTGGCTGGACGACACGCCGGTCGAGATCGAGGGCGCCGAGATCCATCCCTTCCACCAGCGGGTGGCCGAGGCGGCGGTGCCGCAACGCCGGCAGATCGTGCTGGACACCGTGCTGGCCCAGGCTAGTGTGGTGCGGGCCGGCGCACTGGACGTCGAAAGTCCTTTCCACACTCAGGGATTCGACTCGATGGCGGCTGTCGACCTGCGGAACAAGCTCGCCGCCGCCACCGGCCTGAAGCTGCGTTCCGGCGTGCTCTACGACCACCCGACTCCTACCGCCCTGACTGAGCACCTGCTGGCCCAACTCACCGGGATCGCGCCAGTTGTGGCCGCTCCTCGTCAGCAGTCCACTTCGGACGATCCGATCGTCGTGGTGGGCATGGCCTGTCGCTTCCCTGGTGGTGTGAACTCGCCGGAAGCGTTGTGGGCGCTGGTTTCCGAGGGCCGAGATGTGGTCGGCCCGTGGCCGTCCGATCGCGGCTGGGACGTCGACGGGCTGTTCGACCCCGATCCCGCCGCTGCCGGCAAGTCGTACGTGCGCCAAGGCGGATTTCTCGACGCTGTAGCCGATTTCGACGCGGGCTTCTTCGGGATGTCGCCTCGGGAGGCGTTGGCCACCGATCCGCAGCAGCGGCTGCTGCTGGAGGTGGCGTGGGAGGCTATCGAGCGGGCCGGCATCGACCCGACCGGGCTGCGCGGCAGCGCGACCGGCGTCTTCACGGGCGCGATGTACGCCGACTGTCTCTCGCTCGGCATCGACAACGCCGACCGGGAGGGCTACGGGCTGACCGGGTCGGCCGGCAGCGTCCTGTCCGGGCGTGTGTCCTACGTCCTGGGGCTGGAGGGCCCCGCGATCACCGTGGACACGGCTTGCTCTTCTTCCCTGGTAGCAGTCCATTTGGCGTCCCAGTCCCTGCGCAACGGTGAGTGCGACCTGGCCCTGGCCGGCGGCGTGACCGTGATGGCCAGCCCGTCTATCTTCGTGGAGTTCTCCCGCCAGCGCGGCCTGGCGCCCGACGGCCGCTGCAAGCCGTTCGCCGACGCCGCCAACGGCACCGGCTGGGCCGAGGGCGTCGGCATGCTCGTGCTGGAACGCCAGTCCGACGCCCTCCGCAACGGCCACACCGTGTTGGCCGTACTGCGGGGCTCCGCCGTGAACCAGGACGGCGCGTCCAACGGCTTGACCGCCCCCAACGGGCCGTCCCAGGAGCGCGTGATCCGCCAGGCCCTCGCCAACGCCGGACTGTCCACTTCGGACGTCGACGCCGTCGAGGCCCATGGCACCGGAACCACCCTCGGCGACCCCATCGAGGTCGAAGCCCTCCTCGCCACCTACGGCCAGCACCGGTCCGAGCCTCTGTGGCTCGGCTCCCTCAAGTCGAACATCGGCCACTCCCAGGCCGCCGCCGGCGTCGGCGGCGTCATCAAGATGGTCATGGCCATGCAGGCTGGCGTCCTGCCCCGCACCCTGCACGTCGACCGCCCCTCATCCCACGTCGACTGGTCCACCGGCTCTGTCGAGCTCCTGACCTCCGCCCGCCCGTGGCCCTCACCCTCCCGCCCCCGCCGCGCCGGCGTCTCCTCCTTCGGCATCTCCGGCACCAACGCCCACCTCATCCTTGAGGCCCCGCAACCCCCACCGCCCGCGCCGCCCACCAGCCCTACGGTTCTCGCCGGTGTCACCCCGTGGGTGCTGTCCGCCCGCACCCCCGAGGCCTTGAAGGCGCAGGCCAGCCGACTGCTGGCCCACCTCGCCGGCCGGTCATCGGCCACACCTCGGGCGGCGTCGGATCGCATGGATGCGGGCCAGTCTGAAGCGGATGGTGCGGATTCCGGCCAGTCCGCTGTCGATGTTGGCTGGTCGTTGGCCACTACTCGGGCGGCGTTGGAGCATCGGGCAGCCGTCTGGGGTTCGGATCTGGAGACTCTCCGCGCCCGGCTACAGGATCTTGCCGCTGGCCAGGGCGAGTCGGGCACGGTGACCGGTGCAACCGGCACCGGCTCGTCTGGCGTGGTGTTCGTGTTTCCGGGGCAGGGGTCGCAGTGGGTGGGGATGGCGCGGGAGCTGATGGCGTCCTCGCTGGTGTTCGCCGACGAGATTGAGCGGTGTGCGGAGGCGTTGGCGGAGTTCGTGGATTGGTCCCTGGTTGATGTGTTGACCGGTGGTGCTGGGTTGGATCGGGTTGATGTGGTCCAGCCGGTGTTGTTCGCGGTGATGGTGTCGTTGGCGGCGTTGTGGCGGGCGTGTGGGGTTGAGCCGGTGGCGGTGGTGGGGCATTCGCAAGGGGAGATTGCGGCGGCGTGTGTTGCTGGTGCGTTGTCGTTGTCGGATGCGGCCAGGGTTGTTGCGCTGCGGAGTCGTGCGTTGAGAGCGATCGCGGGGACCGGCGGGATGGTGTCGGTGTCGCTTCCGGTTTCTGAGGTGCGGGAACGGCTTGCCGATGGGCTTGATGTGGCGGCGGTGAATGGGCCGTCGGCGGTGGTGGTGTCGGGTGAGCGGGTGGCGCTGGACGAGTTCGTCGCGGGGCTTGAGGCGGATGGTGTTCGGGTGCGGCGGATTCCGGTGGATTATGCCTCGCACTCGTCGCAGGTGGAGGCGATCCAGGCCGAGTTGGCAAAGCTGCTCAAAGGCGTGGAGCCGCGATCGTCGGAGGTGCCGTTCTATTCGACGGTCACCGGTGAGCTGATCGACACGGCCGAGCTGGATGCGGATTACTGGTACCGGAATCTGCGCGAGCGGGTGCGGTTCGCGGACGTGGTCGGTGCGCTGGCGGATCGCGGGACGCAGCGGTTCGTGGAGATGAGCCCGCACCCGGTGCTGACGCTGGGCGTGGAGCAGATACTGGAGGAGCGTGGCGTCACGAATCCGTTGGTGCTGGGCACTTTGCGCAGGGACGAGCCGGAGGCGGAGCAGTTCGTCCAGGCATTGGCCCGGGCCTGGGTGGCGGGCGTTGATGTGCGGTGGGACGCGGTGGTGTCCGGTCGGCGGGTCGAGCTGCCGACCTACGCGTTCGAGCACGACCGGTACTGGCTTGAGCCGCGCCCGACAGAGGGCGACGTCGCCGGGGCGGGGTTGGACGCGGTCGATCACGGCGTTCTGCGGGCGGTATTGCCGTCGGCGGAGCCGGGCGGGGTGGTGTTGACCGGTCGGCTGTCGCTGCGGTCGCATCCGTGGCTGGCGGATCACGCGGTCGGCGGTGTGGTGGTCGTGCCCGGCGCAGCGTTGGTGGAACTGGCTCTGCGCGCGGCCGACGAGGTCGGATACGCGGTGGTCGATGAGCTGACGTTGGAAGCGCCGCTGCTGTTGCCGGAGGACGGCGGGGTGCAGATCCAGGTGATCGTCGCCGCCCCAGAGGCGGACGGCCGGCGAGCGGTGATGGTGCGGGCGCACGCCGAAGGCGCGGCGGAATGGGTCGACCATGCCACCGGCGTGCTGACCGAGGCCGCGCAGTCGCCGGCCAACCCGGTCTTCGAGACCTGGCCGCCGGCCGGCGCGGAGCCGGTCGACATCGACGACGCCTACGACGTCCTGGCCACCAAGGGATTCAACTACGGCCCGCTGTTCCGTGGCCTGCGCACGGTGTGGAGCCAGGGTTCCGACCTCTACGCCGAGGTGGTTGCCCCAGAAACCGCGGACCTGACCGGCTTTCTCCTGCACCCCAACCTGTTCGACGCCGCCCTGCACCCCGCGTTGCTGCCCGAGGCCGGGAACACCGGCACTGTGCTGCCGTTCACCTGGAGCGGTGTCTCCGTGCACGCGACCGGGGCAGCGGCGGTCCGGGTGCGATTGCGGCTCGGTGCTCCCGGCACGGTGTCCGTCCTGTTCGCCGATGGCACCAACAACGCGGTCGCCGAGGTGGAGGCGTTGACGTTCCGGCCGGTGTCCGCCGACCGCCTCCGTCGCGGCAACACCGGCGGCACGGTGCTGAGGACCGAGTGGATTCCGCTGCCCACAGGGGATTTCACCGGCGATTTCGTGATCCTCGACCCGAACGGCGACCTCGCCCGCCTCGGCCACGGCGTCCGACGGTGTGCCGATTTCGTGGAGCTGGCCGCCGACGCGGAAGCCGCTGGCGTTGCCCCGGAAACCGTGCTGGTTCGTTCCACTTCGGACGGACAGCCCGAGTCGGCGGTGCACCGGTCGGTGACCACCATGCTGGCCCTCATCCAGAAGCTGCTGACGGACGAGCGGTTCGCCGACACGAAGCTGGTCGTCGTCACGCAAAGAGCGGTCGACCTCCAGGAGGACGGGAATCCCGACCTGGCCGCGAGTCTGTCCGCGGCGGCGGTCTGGGGCCTGGTCCGTTCGGCCCAGACGGAGAACTCCGGCCGCTTCACGCTCGTCGACATCGACGACAGTGAGCGGTCATGGGCGATGCTGCCGACGGTGCTGGGCACGGCCGAGTCCGAGCTGGCGATCCGGGACGGCGAGGCACTCGCCCCACGGCTGACCGAACCCGAGGCGGGCGATCTGGCGCCGCGATCGCCGTGGTGGCAGCTGGACATCCACGACCGGGGCACGATCGAGAACCTGCGGCTGGTCGACGTCGACGGGCCGGGGCCGCTCGCGGCCGGCGAGGTCCGGGTGGCGATGCGGGCCGGCGGCCTGAACTTCCGGGACGTGCTCAAGGCGTTGGGCATGCGGCCGGCCGACGAGGTGATGGGCTCGGAAGGCGCGGGCGTGGTCGTCGAGATCGGGCCCGGCGTCGACGGGCTCAAGGTCGGCGATCGGGTGATGGGCGTGTTCGCCGGGGCCTTCGCGCCGACGGCCGTGACCGACCATCGGATGCTGTGTGCGATGCCGGCGGACTGGTCGTTCGCCACCGCCGCTTCGGTGCCGATCGTCTTCCTGACCGCCTACTACGGCCTGGTCGACCTGGCCGACCTGAAGGCCGGGGAGTCGGTGTTGATCCACGCCGCGGCCGGTGGGGTTGGCCTCGCCGCAGTGCAGATCGCCCGGTATCTGGGGGCCGAGATCGTGGCCACGGCCCATCCCGACAAGTGGCAGTTCCTGCAGGAGCAAGGCCTCCCGGTGGACCGGCTGGCCTCGTCGAGGTCGCTGGACTTCAAGGAGCACGTGCTGGCGGCGACCGGCGGCGTCGACGTCGTGCTGAACTCCCTCGCCTACGAGTTCGTCGACGCCTCCCTCGACGTGCTGGCCCCGGGCGGCCGGTTCATCGAGATGGGCAAGGCGGACATCCGCGACGCCGAGCTGGTGGGCCGGCAGTGGCCCGGCGTGTTCTACCGCGCGTTCGACCTGATCACGCACGCCGGCCCCGAGCGCATCGGGCAGATGCTGGCGGAGCTGCTGCCCCTGTTCCATAGTGGACAGTTGCGGCCGATTCCCACCACGAGCTGGGACATTCGCGCGGCGAGGGACGCGTTCCGGTTGGTCAGCCAGGGAAAGCACGTCGGCAAGCACGTGCTCGAACTGCCTCGCCTGTGGGGCGACGGAACCGTCCTGATCACGGGCGGCACCGGCGGCCTGGGCGCGGTGCTGGCCCGGCATCTGGTCGCGACGGGTGGCGTACGCAGCCTCATGCTGGTCAGCCGGGCCGCAACAGCGGCCGAAGGAGCCGATGAGCTGGCCGCTGAGCTGCGAGAACAGGGTGCACGAGTCGAGATCGTGGCTTGTGACGTGACCGATCGGGTTGCTTTGGCGGCGGTGTTGGCCGATGTGCCGGCGGAGTTCCCGTTGACCGGCGTCGTGCACGCGGCCGGCCTGCTGGACGACTCGGTGGTCGAGTCGATGACCGTCGAGCAGGTGGAACGCGTTCTCGCGCCCAAGGTGGCCGGCGCGCTGCACCTGCACGAGTTGACGCTCGACGCCGACCTGTCGGCGTTCGTGCTGTTCTCCTCGGTGTCGGGCGTGCTCGGCGGGGCCGGCCAGGCCAACTACGCCGCCGCGAACATGGTGCTGGACCGGCTGGCCACGGCGCGTCGGGCGATGGGGCGGCCGGCGGTGTCGCTGGCGTGGGGGCTGTGGCAACAGGCCAGCGGGATGACCGGCCAGCTCAACGAGGTGGACCTGGCCCGGCTGCGGCGGTCGGGCGTGGAGCCCATGTCCACCCCGGACGCGTTGGAACTGCTGGACGCCGCGATGTGGCGGCGTGACCCGGCACTGGTGACGGCGAGGTTGAATCCTTCGGCGTGGCAACGGGATCCGGCCGGACACGTGCCGTCGGTGCTGCGCGGCATGGTGCGAACCCGTACTCGCGCAACGGCAGTAGCGGCCGCCACCGTTGAGGCCGGCTGGGCGCAGCACCTCGTGGGTCAGGACGAGGCGACGCGGCGACGGGCCGTGCTCGATCTGGTGCGTGGTCAGGTGGCGACGGTGCTCGGGCACGCCGATCCGAGTTCGGTGGTCGCCGAACGTGCCTTCACCGAACAGGGTTTCGACTCGCTGACCGGCGTCGAGCTGCGCAACCGGCTCACCGCCGCGAGCGGCCTGAAACTGCCGTCTACAGCGGTGTTCGACCATCCCACGCCGCTGGCGCTGGCCGAGCACATGCTCGCCGCGCTCGCACCGTCCACACCGGACAAGCCGGCCGAACCCGTGCTGACCACGCTCGACCGGCTGTCGCCGGACATGGTGGACGCCCTGGACGACATCGAGCTGGCGGCCGTGGAGAGCCGGTTGCGGCTGCTGTTGACGCAGGTCCGCGGCCGGACCGGGGGACAGGACGGCGCCGCGTGGATCGCGGACGCCGCCGACGACTCGCTGTACGAGTTCATCGACGAGCAACTCGGCAACAGCCATCCGCAGTAGGGGCCAAGGGGGACAGTTGTGACCGAAACGGACCGGATGCGCGCCTACCTCAAGCGCGTCACCGCCGAACTGCTCGACACCCGCAACCGGCTGGCCGAGCTGGAGGCGGCCGCGCCCGAGCCGGTGGCGATCGTGGGCATGGCCTGCCGGTATCCCGGCGACGTGCGCAGCGCCGATGACCTGTGGGACCTGGTGTCCGCCGGCCGCGACGCCATCGGGCCGTGGCCCGAGGACCGGGGCTGGGGCGACGTCTTCGACCCGGATCCCGAGGCACCCGGCAAGTCCTACGTCCGTGAGGGCGGATTTCTCAACGGCGCCGGGGATTTCGACGCCGAGCTGTTCGGCATCAGTCCCCGGGAGGCCATCGCCACCGATCCGCAGCAGCGGGTGCTGCTGGAGACCTCGTGGGCGGCCTTCGAGCACGCCGGCATCGACGTGACCTCCTTGCGGGGCAGTCGAACCGGCGTCTTCGTCGGCTGCATCGCCCAGAGCTACGGGGACACCGCCGCTGACCGGGCGGCCATCGAGGGCTACCTGATCACCGGCACCATGACCAGCGTCGCCTCCGGCCGCATCGCCTATGTCTTCGGGCTGGAGGGCCCGGCCGTCACGATCGACACCGCCTGCTCGTCCTCGCTGGTCGCCATCCACCAGGCCGTGCGGTCGCTTCGTGACGGGGAGTGCGATCTCGCGGTGGGCGCCGGCGTCACGGTGTTGTCCGATCCCGCCGTCTTCACCGAGTTCTCCCGCCAGCGCGGGCTCGCGATTGACGGCCGGTGCAAGCCCTTTGCCGACGCCGCCGACGGCACCAACTTCGCCGAAGGCGCGGGCGTGGTGTTGTTGGAGCGGTTGTCCGACGCTCGCCGCAACGGCCATAAAGTCCTGGCTGTGGTGCGGGGTTCGGCGGTCAACCAGGACGGCGCGTCGAACGGCTTGACCGCGCCCAACGGCCCGTCGCAGCAACGGGTGATCCGTGCGGCCTTGACCGACGCGGGGCTGTCCACTGCGGACGTGGATGTCGTCGAGGCCCACGGCACCGGCACCACTCTGGGCGATCCCATTGAGGCCCAGGCGATTCTCGCCACCTACGGCCAGGGGCGCGATGTGCCGCTGTGGCTGGGCTCCCTGAAGTCGAACATCGGCCACTCCCAGGCTGCCGCCGGCGTCGGCGGCGTCATCAAGATGGTGATGGCGTTACGGGCCGGCATCCTGGCTCGGACCTTGCACGTCGACCACCCATCGTCCCATGTGGACTGGTCAGCCGGCGCCGTGAAGCTGTTGAGCGACGCCCAGCCGTGGCCGGCGAGCGACCGCCCCCGCCGGGCCGCCGTCTCGTCCTTCGGCATCTCCGGCACCAATGCCCACATCATCCTGGAGTCCGTCGACGAGGTCGCGACGGAAATCCCTGGTGGTGCAACGGCTCTGTCCGGCGTCGTGCCGTGGGTGCTGTCGGCCCGATCGGCGACGGCCCTGAAGGCCCAGGCCGCCCAGCTGCTGGAGCATGTGGATGCCGGCGGGTCTGCTGCAGATGTTGGCTGGTCGTTGGCCATGACCAGGGGTGCGCTGGAGCATCGGGCGGTGGTGTGGGGGTCGGATCTGGAGATCCTCCGGGCCCGGCTGCGGGACCTTGAGTCAGGTGCGGTGACCGGAGTGGCGTCGGCCGGTGGGCCGGTGTTCGTGTTTCCGGGGCAGGGGTCGCAGTGGGTGGGGATGGCGCGGGAGCTGATGGCGTCCTCGCCGGTGTTCGCCGACGAGATCGAGCGTTGTGCCCAGGCACTGAGTGAGTTCGTTGACTGGTCGCTGGTTGACGTGCTGATGGGAGCACAGGAGCTCGACCAGGTTGATGTGGTTCAGCCGGTGTTGTTCGCGGTGATGGTGTCGCTGGCGGCTCTGTGGCGCGCTTGTGGGGTCGAGCCGGTGGCGGTTGTCGGCCACTCGCAAGGGGAGATCGCGGCGGCGTGTGTTGCTGGTGCGTTGTCGTTGTCGGATGCGGCCCGAATTGTTGCGCTGCGCAGTCGTGCGTTGAGGGCGATTGCCGGCACCGGCGGCATGGTATCGGTGTCGTTGCCGGTGTCTGAGGTGCGGGAACGGCTGTTCGGCCCACTCGATGTTGCGGCGGTGAATGGGCCGTCGGCGGTGGTGGTGTCGGGTGAGCGGGTGGCGCTGGATGGGTTCGTTGCCCAGCTTGAAGCCGAAGGTGTTCGCGTGCGGCGGATTCCGGTGGATTACGCGTCGCACTCAGCCCAGGTGGAGTCGATCCAAGGCGAGCTGGCCGAGCTGCTGAAGGGGATCGAGCCGCGTAAGGGCGAGGTGCCGTTCTATTCGACGGTCACCGGTGAGCTGATCGACACGGCCGAGCTGGATGCCGAGTACTGGTACCGCAATCTGCGGCAGCCGGTGCGGTTCCACGACGTGGTACGAGAGCTGACCGGGCAGGGAATGCGGAGTTTCCTGGAGATCAGCCCGCATCCGGTGTTGACGATGAGCGTCGAGCAGACCCTCGAGGAGTGCGGCGGCGGAGTGGTCGGCGCGAGCCTGCGCCGGGACGAGCCGGAGACGGAACAGTTCGTGCAGGCCCTGGCCAGGGCCTGGGTGGCGGGCGTCGACGTGCACTGGGACAAGGTGGTGACTGGCCGGCGGGTCGATCTGCCCACGTATGCCTTCCAGCACGTTCGGTACTGGCTGGGGGCGCCGGCCGCCGAGGGCGATGTGGGCGGGGCGGGCCTGGATGCGGTGGATCACGGCGTGCTGCGGGCGATGCTGCCGACGCCGGAGTCGGAAGGCGTGACGCTGACCGGGCGGCTGTCGCTGCGGTCGCATCCATGGCTGGCCGATCACGCAGTCGGCGGCGTGGTGGTCGTGCCGGGGGCGGCGCTGGTGGAAATGGCTTTGCGGGCCGCGGACGAGGTCGGATGCGCGGTGGTCGAGGAGATGACCCTCGAAGCGCCGCTGCTCGTGCCGAACGATAGCGGTGTCCGCATTCGGCTGGCCGTCGGCGCTCCCGACGCCGACGGCCAGCGCAAACTGACGGTGTACTCCAGCCCCGAGAACCAGGCCGCCGAGTGGGTCCGGCACGCCGAAGCGACCCTGGCCGAGACCGGCAAACCGGCGGCCGACCTGATGGTCGAGAGCTGGCCGCCGGCGGGCACAACCCCGGTCGACATCGACGGCCTCTACGACCTGCTGGCGGCGGCCGGGCTCGAGTACGGGCCGGGATTCCGTGGCCTGAAAGTACTCTGGCGCGACGGCGACGAGCTCTACGCCGAGGTGAGCCTGCCCGAGAGCATCCGAAGCGGCGCCAGCCGGTTCGGCCTGCACCCGGCGCTGCTGGACGCGGCCCTGCACCCCCTTGGCCTGTACGAGAACGAGGACGGCACCCCGAGATTCGCCGGCCAGCTCCCGTTCAGCTGGCGGGACGTGACGATGTCGGCCACCGGCGCGGTGTCGCTGCGGGTACGGATACGGGTCGATGGAACGGCGGTGTCGGTCGACCTCGCCGACGACACCGGCCGATCGGTCGCCTCGATCGGCGCGCTCACCCTGCGGGCGATCACCGGGAACCTGCGCGGCGAATCGCTGCTGGTCCCGGAGTGGAACCCGGTCCCGAAGTCCGATGTGGATGGATCTTGGGTGCTGGTGGGCCACCTGTCAGAAGACCTCGGCTGCCAGGACGCCTTCGACGACCTCGACGGCCTGCGGCTGGCCCTCCACGCCGGACTGTCCACTCCGGACACGGTTGTGCTGCGCCATGACCCCGTGACCGCCGAGACCGTGCCGGAAGCGGTGTCCGAGACCACCGTCCGCACGATGACCGTTCTCCAGTCCTGGCTCGCCGACGACCGATTCACCAGCTGCCGACTGGTGATCGTCACCCGGACGACCGGACTGGCGGCCGCCGCCATCCGCGGCATGGTCCGGGCCGCCCAGAGCGAACATCCCGGCCGGTTCACCTACATCGAGGTCGACGACGACCAGTCGATGCCGGTGGTGCCGGCGATACTCGGCACGACCGAGACCGAGCTGGTCCTCCGCGACGGCGAGCCGTTCGCACCCCGGCTCCGCCGTCAACCCGCCCCAGCTCAGGACCGGAACCCTTGGGGCGACGGCACTGTCGTCATCACCGGCGGCACCGGAGGCCTCGGCGCGCTGGTGGCGCGGCACCTGGTGACCGCCCACGGCGTCCGGAACCTGTTGCTGCTGAGCCGATCCGGCCTGGCTGCCCCTGGTGCCTCGGAACTCGAAGCGGAGCTGACCGCCGCCGGCGCGGCCGTTGACATGGTGGCGTGTGACACGGCCGATCGCGAGGCACTGAGTCGGGTGCTAGCCCAGCATCGGTTGACGGCAGTGGTGCACGCGGCCGGTGTGCTGGACGACGCGGTGATCGAGTCGATGACCGTCGAACAGGTGCAGCGTGTGCTGGCGCCGAAGGTGCTGGCGGCCTGGAACCTGCACGAGCTGACGCAAGACGCCGACCTCCAGGCGTTCGTGCTGTTCTCCTCGGCGTCGGGCGTGCTCGGCGGCGGCGGTCAGGCCAACTACGCGGCGGCCAACGTCGTGCTCGACCAGCTGGCGACGATGCGCCAGCAGGAGGGACGGCCGGCGCTGTCGTTGGCGTGGGGCCTGTGGGATCAGGCCAGCGGCATGACCGGCGGCCTCGACGCTGCCGGCCGGGCCCGGGTCCGGCGATCCGGCATCGAGGAGATGACCAGCGCCGACGTCCTGGCCATGCTGGACGCGGCCGTCGTCTCGTCGGAGCGGTGCGTGGTGACGGCGAAGCTGAATCCCGCCGCCCGGGCCCAGGATCCCGCGCCGCAGGTGCCGTCGATGCTGCGCGGGTTGGTACGGGGCCGCCAGCGGACCGTCACCGTGACGGAATCCGGCCAGGACGCCGGTGCCGCCGTGTGGGCCCGCTGGCTGGCCGCGTTGGCCGAGCCGGAGCGCCGCCGCGCGGTGCTGGAGATGGTCCGCAAGCAGGTCGCCGTTGTGCTCGGACACACCGATCCCGGGGTGGTGGACGTCGACCGGGCGTTCACCGAGCAGGGCTTCGACTCGCTGACCGGCGTCGAACTGCGCAACCGGCTGGCCGCGGTGACCGGGCTGAAACTGCCCGCCACCACCATCTTCGACCATCCGACCGCGGCCGCCCTGGCCGTGCATCTGCTGACCCGGGCCATCGGCGGCGACTTCCCGGGCCTGCTCGACGGCATCCAGCGGACGGTGCGCGCCGCCGGCCAGGACGCGGAGCGCCGGGACGAGCTCGCCCAGTGCCTGCGGGACCTGCTGGCCGAGCTGCGCGTCGAGGACTCGTTCGAGCAGGTGCTGGATTCGGCCACCGACGACGAGCTGTTCGGGCTGGTCGACAACAACTACGGCGCGTAGGGCGGATTGGCGAATGTCTGACACCGACAAGCTGCGGGACTATCTGAAGCGGGCGATCGCCGATTCCCAGCGCGCGCACGAGAAGCTGCGGGAACTGGAGGAAGCCGGCCGGGAGCCGGTGGCGATCGCCGGCATGGCCTGCCGCTATCCGGGCGGGGTGCGGACCCCGGAGGATCTGTGGGGGCTGGTGTCCGAGGGCCGGGACGCGGTGGGGCCGTGGCCGGACAACCGGGGCTGGGACGTGGACGGCCTGTTCGACCCCGACCCGGCCGCGGTCGGCAAGTCCTCGGTGCGTGAGGGCGGTTTTCTCTTGGAGGCGGCCGATTTCGACGCCGGCTTCTTCGGGATGTCGCCGCGAGAGGCACTGGCCACCGACCCGCAGCAGCGGCTGCTGCTGGAGGTGGCGTGGGAGGCGATCGAACGGGCCGGCGTCGACCCGGCCACGTTGCGCGGCACCAACACCGGCACGTTCGCCGGCGTCATGTACAGCGACTACGGCGGCCGCTTCACCGCGGCGGGCATGCCCTCCGAGCTGGAGGGATACATGCTGATGGGTAGCGGGCCCAGCGTCGCCTCCGGCCGCGTGTCCTACGTCCTGGGCTTGGAGGGCCCGGCCGTCACCGTGGACACGGCCTGCTCGTCGTCGCTGGTGTCGATGCATTTGGCGGTACAGGCGTTGCGCGGCCGGGAATGCGATCTGGCGCTGGCCGGTGGCGTCACGGTGATGGCCACGCCGACGATCTTCGTGGAGTTCTCCCGGCAGCGTGGCTTGTCGCCCGACGGTCGCTGCAAGTCCTTTTCGGACGGTGCCGACGGCACGGGCTGGGCCGAGGGCGCCGGCATGCTGGTGCTGGAGCGGCTGTCCGACGCGCGCCGCAACGGGCACAACATCCTGGCTGTGCTGCGGGGTTCGGCGGTCAACCAGGACGGTGCGTCGAACGGGATGACCGCGCCCAACGGCCCGGCCCAGCAGCGGCTGATCCGGCAGGCCCTCAAGAGCGCCGGCCTTACCACCGCCGACGTCGACGTGGTCGAGGCCCACGCCACCGGGACCCGGCTCGGCGACCCGATCGAGGCCCAGGCCCTGCTGGCGACCTACGGCCACGGCCGGGACGAGCCGCTGTGGTTGGGCTCGCTGAAGTCCAACATCGGGCACGCCCAGGCGGCGGCCGGTGTCGGCGGCGTCATCAAGATGGTGCTGGCCATGCGCCACGGCGTGTTGCCGCAGACGTTGCATGTGGACAGTCCGTCGTCCCAAGTGGACTGGACCGAGGGTGGCGTCCAGTTGTTGGCCGAGGCCCGCGAGTGGCCGGCGGTCGATCGGCCGCGCCGGGCGGCGGTCTCCGCGTTCGGCATCTCCGGCACCAACGCCCATGTCATTCTCGAAGCCGGTGAGCCCGTCGCACCCGAAGCCCGCGCAACGGAAAAACCCTTGGTGCCGTGGGTGTTGTCCGCGGCAACGCCCGCCGCACTAATCGACCAGGCTCGTCAGCTGGCGGACTTCATTGACGGGCAGTCCCCGGTGGACGTCGGCTGGTCGCTGGCGACGACGAGGACGACGTTCGAGCATCGCGCCGTGGTGGTCGGACGCCGCCGCGACGAAATGGTCTACGGACTCCGGAATCTGACCGGTGCCCAAGCCGACGGGTCGGGTCGGCTGGTGTTCCTGTTCCCCGGCCAGGGCTCCCAGGCGGCGGGCCTTCTGCCTGGGCTGCGACAGGCGTTTCCGGTGTTCGCCGAGACCGTTGACGCCGCGTGCGCCGAACTCGACCGCCACCTCGCCGGCCACGCCGAACACGCTGTGGCGGAAGTGATGTCGGCCGATGCGGACAGCGAACTCGGCGGGCTGATCAACCAGACCATGTATGCCCAGGCCGCGCTGTTCGTGTTCGGCGTGGGCCTGTTCCGACTGTTCGAGTCATGGGGTGTGCGGCCGGATCTCGTGATGGGGCACTCGATCGGCGAGGTGGCCGCCGCCCACGTGGCCGGGGTGTTCTCCCTCGATCAGGCCTGCGCCCTGGTCGCCGCGCGCGGGCGGTTGATGCAGGCCGTCCCCGGGGACGGCGCGATGCTTGCGATCGCCGCCACCGAGGAAGAAGCGGGGGAGTGGATGACGGACCGGGTGTCCGTCGCCGCGCTCAACGCGCCGGGATCGGTTGTGCTGTCGGGTGATCGTCGAGAGCTGGCCGAGATCGAAGCCGGACTCGGCGACCGTAAACGGACTTGGCTGCGGGTGAGCCACGGCTTCCACTCCCCGCAGATGGATGCGATGCTCGACGAGTTCGCCGAGGTCATCGGCGGTTGGACGTTCCAGCCGCCCACCATCGGCCTGATCTCCAACACCACCGGCAAATTGGCCGACGCGGAGCTGGTGTGCGATCCGGGGTACTGGGTGCGGCATGTGCGGCAGCCGGTCCGGTTCGCCGACGGCGTGCGGGCCGCGCTCGAACAGGGCGCGGACCGGTTCGTGGAGATGGGACCCGGCTCGGTGCTGACGGCGCTGGTCGACGGGCCGGTGTGCCGGGTGCCGGTGCTGCCGTCGAAGCGGCCCGCGCCGGAAGCCGTCGTCGCCGCGCTCGGTGCGTTGTGGGCTGCTGGCACCGAGGTCTCGTGGGAGGGGGTCTTCGCCGGGCTGGACGGGCGGGTGGTCGAACTGCCGACGTACGCGTTCCAGCGGGAGCGGTACTGGCTCGACGCCCCGACCTTCGCCGGCGACCTCACCGCCGCCGGCCTCGACACCGTCGACCATCCGGTGCTGAAAGCCCTGCTGGTGGCCACGGATTCGGTGGTGGCGACCGGCCGGCTGTCGCTGCGCAGCCATCCCTGGCTGGCCGATCACGCGGTTGACGGCACGGTTCTGGTGCCCGGCACCGGGTTGGTGGAGCTGGCCATCCGTGCCGGCGACGAGGTCGGTGCCGGCACGGTGCGTGAGCTGACCATCGAGGCCCCGCTGATCGTGCCCGCCGACGCCGATGTGTACGTCCGGGTCACGGTGTCGGCGGCGGACGAGGCCGGAAACCGTTCGTGCGTCATCGAATCGCGGGCCGGCGACCGCCGTGACCAGGCCTGGCTCCGGCACGCCGCCGGCACTCTCACCGCGGTTGCCCCGGAGGCGCAAGAGATCGATGCGTGGCCGCCTGCGGCGATTCCGCTCGACGTCGCCGACCTGTACGACACGTTGGCCGGCAGCGGACTCGACTACGGGCCGGCGTTCCGGGGCCTGCGGGCCGCGTGGCACGCCGGCCAGGACCAGTTCGCCGAGGTCAGTCTCCCGGAGGACGTCGACCCGACCGGCTTCGTGATGCACCCGGCGCTGTTCGACGCGGCCCTGCACGTCCTCGGCCACGCCCCAGGGGACCGTCGCCTGCCGTTCGCGTGGAGCGGCGTGACCGTGTTCGCCACGCAGGCGGTCGCGTTGCGGGTGCTGGTCCGCCAGATCGGCCCCGACACCGTCAGCATCGTCGCGACCGACCCGAACGGCCGCCCGGTGGCGACCGTCGAATCCCTGACGCTACGGCCGGTCGCTGCTGGTCAGCTGCGGGCGTCGAGCAGTTCGTTGCTGGTGACGGAATGGACGCCGGTAGCGGTGACCGAGGCCGCCGACGCGGTGTTCCTCAGCGACCTGGCAAGTCTGAGCGCCGAAATCGAGGCCGGTCGGCTGGTCCCGGACATCGTTCTGTTGCGCAGCGCGGAATCCACCGCGAAGAGCTCGGCGCATCGGATGCTGGGGTTCATACGGGAGTGGCTGGCCGAGGAGTGGACCGCCGGCAGCCGGCTGGCAGTGATCACCCGGGGCGTCGTCGACGGCACCGTCGAGGGGCTGGCTTCCTCGGTGGTGCACGGGATGATCCGCTCCGCGCAGACCGAACACCCCGGCCGGTTCCTGCTGATCGACACCGACGACGACTACCCGACCCGGCTGCTGGCCGCGATCACCGACGAGACCGAGATCCTGATCCGGCACGGCGAAATCCTCGCGCCACGCCTGGTCGCTGCCCGAACGGCCGAACCGACCGGCACCTGGGGCGATGGCACGGTGCTGATCACCGGCGGTACCAGCGGCCTGGGCGCGGTGGTGGCGCGGCACCTGGTCGACCGGTGCGGGGTCCGGAGCCTGGTGCTGACCAGCCGCACCGGGGTGGCGGCCGAGGAACTGGCCGCAGACGTCGAGGTCGTGGCTTGTGACGTCACGGATCGAGCGGCACTGGCCGACCTGCTGGCACGGATCCCGAATCTGACCGGGGTCGTGCACGCGGCCGGCGTCGTGGACGACGCCGTGATCGAGCAGATGACCGACGAGCAGCTCGACCGGGTGTTGGCCCCGAAGGTCGTGGGGGCCACGAACCTGCACGAGCTGACGCGAGACGCGAACCTGTCGGCGTTCGTGCTGTTCTCGTCCGTTTCGGGCGTGCTGGGTGGTGGCGGGCAGGCCAACTACGCGGCGGCCAACGCGTTCCTGGATTGCCTGGCCCGCCACCGACAGGCGATCGGCCTGCCAGCCGTGTCGCTGGCCTGGGGCCTGTGGGCGAACGCCGGCGGCATGACGGCCGGGCTGACCGCCGCCGACCTGGAGCGGATGCGGCGCGCGGGTGTCGGGCCGCTGACGGTCGACGAGGGGCTCGGCCTGCTGGACGCGGGCATGGACCTCGGACGAGCGACTGTCGTTGCCGCGGAGCTGAATCCGGCGGCCTGGCGGGCCCGGGATGTGGTGCCGTCGGTGCTGCGCGGCCTGGTCCGCAGCTCCCGGCGGACATCGGCCGCGGTGTCGGCCGCCGATTCGGGCTGGGCGCAACGGATGGCAACCCTGGATCAGGCCGACCGCGAGCAGCAAGCGGCGGCGCTGGTCCGCACGCACGTCGCTGTGGTCCTCGGCCAGGCCGACGAGCGGAGCGTCGACCTCGCGCGGTCCTTCACCGAGCAGGGTTTCGACTCGCTGATGGCGATCGAGCTGCGCAACGCCGTCACCGCCGCGACTGGCCTGGCGCTGCCGGCCACCGTAGTGTTCGACTACCCGACCCCGTTGGCGCTGGCCGAACATCTGGCAAGCCGGACCACGAACTCCGGCCCGGAAACGGCCCGGCCGGTGGCCGTGACCAGCACCGATGACGACCCGATCGTGGTGGTGGGCATGGCCTGCCGCTTCCCGGGCGGGGTGGATTCGCCGGAGGCGCTGTGGGATGTGGTGGCCGAGGGCCGGGATGTGGTCGGCGCGTGGCCGGGTGATCGCGGCTGGGATGTCGAAGGCCTGTTCGATCCGGATCCGGCCGCAGTCGGGAAGTCCTACGTCCGTGAAGGCGGATTCCTCAGCGGCGCGGCGGATTTCGACGCCGAGTTCTTCGGGATGTCGCCGAGGGAGGCCTTGGCCACGGACCCGCAGCAGCGGCTGCTGTTGGAGGTCGGCTGGGAGGCGGTGGAGCGGGCCGGCATCGATCCGTTGGCGTTGAAGGGCAGCGCGACCGGCGTGTTCACCGGCGTGATGTACGGCGACTATGCCGGCCGGTTCACCGTGGCGCCACTGCCGGCCGATCTGGAGGGATACCTGGTCGGCAGCCAGCCCAGCGCCGCATCCGGCCGCGTCTCCTACGTGCTGGGCCTGGAGGGCCCGGCCGTCACGCTGGACACGGCGTGTTCGTCGTCCCTGGTGACGATGCATCTGGCCGCGCAGTCGCTGCGGACGGGCGAGTGCGACCTGGCGCTGGCCGGCGGCGTGACGGTGATGGCCACGCCCTCGGCCTTCGTGGAGTTCTCCCGCCAGCGCGGATTGTCGCCCGACGGCCGTTGCAAGTCCTTTTCGGACGGTGCCGATGGCACGGGCTGGGCCGAGGGCGCCGGCATGGTCGTGCTGGAGCGGCTGTCCGACGCGCGCCGCCACGGCCACCAGGTCCTGGCCGTGCTGAAGGGCTCGGCGGTGAACCAGGACGGTGCGTCGAACGGGCTGACCGCCCCGAACGGGCCCTCCCAGCAACGGGTGATCCTGGCCGCGCTGGCCAACGCCGGTCTGTCCACTTCGGACGTCGATGCGGTGGAGGCCCACGGGACCGGCACCGCGCTGGGCGACCCGATCGAAGCCCAGGCGCTGCTGGCGACCTACGGCCAGGACCGGTCGGAGCCGCTGTGGCTGGGGTCGATCAAATCGAACATGGGCCACACGCAGGCGGCGGCCGGCGTGGCCGCCGTGATCAAGATGGTGCAGGCGATGCGCCACGGCGTGCTGCCCAAGACCCTGCACGCCGACGACCGCTCTTCGCACGTGGACTGGTCCTCGGGCGCGGTGGAGCTGCTGACCGAGGCCCGGCCGTGGCCGGAAACCGGTCGGCCCCGGCGGGCGGCGGTGTCGTCGTTCGGTATCTCCGGCACCAACGCCCACCTCGTCCTCGAAGCCGTGGCCGAAACCCCGGACACAGTCGAGGCCACGCCTTCAGAGGTGCTGCCATTGGTGTTGTCGGCACGGTCCGCCGCAGCGCTGAAGACCCAGGCGCAGCGCCTGCTCGACGTCGATCAGTCCACTGTGGACGTGGCGTGGTCGTTGGCGACGACCAGGGCCGAGCTGGAGCATCGCGCGGTGGTCTGGGGCCGGGACGCCTTGCGGGACCTCGCCTCAGGCGAGAGCCCCGGCGTGGCCGCGGGATTCCGCACCGGTACCGCCGCCGGTGCGACCAGCCTGGTGTTCCTGTTCCCCGGGCAGGGATCGCAGGCCGTGGGCATGGGAACGCGGCTGCGGCAAGCGTTCCCGGTGTTCGCCGAGGCATTCGACGACGTCTGCGCGCGGCTGGACGAACACCTGGCGGCTGACCCCCTCGCCGAGGTGATCGCCGCCGGCCCGGCCGACACCCTGAACCAGACTCGCTACGCGCAGACCGGGCTGTTCGCGGTCGGGGTCGCGCTGTACCGGCTGCTCGAATCGTGGGGAGTGCGGCCGGATTACGTGATGGGGCACTCGATCGGCGAGCTGGCCGCCGCCCACGTGGCCGGGGTGTTCTCCCTCGACGACGCGTGCCGGCTGGTGGCCGCGCGGGCCCGTCTGATGCAGGCCCTGCCCACCGGCGGGGCGATGCTGGCCGTCGCGGCGACGGAGGATGAGGCTTCGGTTTGGCTGGCCGGCCGGGAGAAGATCTCCCTGGCGGCGATCAACGCGCCCGGATCCGTGGTGCTGTCCGGTGATCGTGCGGCGCTTGAGGACGTGGAAAACCTGCTTGGCGACCGCAAGCGGACGTGGTTGCGGGTCAGCCACGCGTTCCACTCGCCGCTGATGGACGCCATGCTGGCCGACTTCGAAGAAGTCGCGCGGTCTGTGACCTACCACCCGCCGCGAATCGGCTTGATCTCCAACACGACCGGCGAGGCGGCGACCGCCGAGGTGTGCGACCCGAGCTACTGGGTCGAGCACGTCCGCCGGCCGGTCCGGTTCGCCGACGGCCTGCGCACCCTGCTCGACCAGCGGGTGACCGGATTTCTGGAGCTGGGGCCGGGGGCGGTGCTGAGCGCGCTCGTCGACCGCGAGGACGTGTGGTCCGCGCCGCTCATGCACCCCCGCCGGGACGAGGTCGAGTCGGTCATCGCGGCGGTCGGGCAGGCGTGGGTGGCCGGCGCACCCGTGTCCTGGAAGGGGATAATCGGCGGCGGCCGCCGTGTGGATCTGCCCACGTATCCCTTCCAGCGCCGCCGGTACTGGCTCGACACCCCGCCGATGACCCCGGATCTGGCGGCCGCCGGGCTGGCCACGGTCGATCACGCGGTGCTGAAGGCCGTGACGACTGCGGCCGATTCGGACACGACGGTCGTCAGCGGCCGCCTGTCACTGCGGAGCCATCCCTGGCTGGCTGATCATCGGGTGCACGGCACGGTCATCGTGCCCGGCACGGCGCTGGTGGAGATGGCCGTCCGCGCCGGCGACGAGGTCGGTTGCGGCGTGGTGGAGGAGTTGACGCTCGCGGCGCCGATGATCGTGCCGGATGAGGGCGAGGTGTACATCCAGGTCGTGCTGTCGGCGTCCGATGAGGACGGTCGCCGAACCTGCGGCATCCACTCCAGGACCGAATCCCATGGCCCCTGGACGGCCCATGCCGAAGGCGCGCTCGTCGCGACCGGCCAAGCGGTCGGTGATCTCACGACGTGGCCGCCGGTCGGCAGCGTGTCGATAGCCGTCGACAACGCCTACGACGCCTTGGACATCGACGGCTTCGGCTACGGGCCGATGTTCCGCGGCCTCAACGCGGCCTGGTCGCTCGGCGCGGACGTGTATGCCGAGGTCACGCTGCCCGATCCGGCCGCTGCCAACGGATTCCTCGTGCACCCGGCGCTGTTCGACGCGGCCATGCACGCGGGACTGCTGGCCCGCGAGGACAAGGGGCAGCCGATGCTGCCGTTCTCCTGGCGTGGCGCGGCCCTGCACACGGTTGGTGCCACGGCGATGCGGGTCCGGTTACGGCCGACCGGCGACGACACGGTGTCGATCCTCGCCGTCACCGAGTCCGGTGAACCGGTGCTGTCGGTGGACGCGGTCGCGGCCCGGCCGGTGTCGGTCGAGCAGCTGGCCCCGCGCGGGCGTGACCTGTACGAGGTCACCTGGACGCCGATCACGACAGAGTCCGGACCGCTGCCGACGATCGTGTCCACGTCCGAGGATCTCGCTGCGTTGACGGCCATTCCGGACACCGTCGCCTATGTGGTGGTCACGCCGGACGGGCCCGTGATCGACACGGCCCACCAGGTCGCGAAGCAGGTGCTGAGCCTGCTCCAGGCCTGGCTCGACGACCCTCGCTACGGCTCGTCCCGGCTGGCGGTCGTGACCCGCGGCGCCACGGTCGACCTGGGGCAGGCCCCGGTGTGGGGACTGGTCCGGGCGGCGCAGGCGGAGAACCCGGGCCGCATCGTGCTGGTGGACGTGGACGACCTGCCGTCGCCGCAGGTCATTGCCGAGGCCGTGGCGGCGGGTGCCGACGAAATCGTTGTCCGGCAAGGAGAACTGCGGGTGCCCCGGCTGGTCGCCGCGTCGCCGGCGCCGGAGCCGGGCCGCCAGCTGGATCCGGCGGGAACGGTGCTGATCACCGGTGGCGCCGGCGGCATCGGCGCGGTGATCGCCCGACACCTCGTGACCGCGCACGGGATCCGGCACCTGCTGCTGGCCGGCCGCCGGGGCCCGGACACGCCCGGCGTCACCGAGTTGCTGGCCGAGCTGACGGAACTCGGGGCCGCCCCGACGGTCGTCGCCTGCGACCTCACTGACCGGAAGTCCGTCGCCGGCCTGCTGAACGCCATCCCGGACGACCGGCCGCTGACCGGAATCGTGCACGCGGCCGGCATCGGCGACGGCGGCCTGATCGGCGACCTGACGCCAGCCCGGGTCGACGCGGTGTTCGGGCCGAAGGTCGACGCGGCCTGGCACCTGCACGAGCTGACCCGGGACCGGCCGCTGGCGGCGTTCGTGCTGCTGTCCTCGGCCGGCGGCCTGGTCCTGGCCGAAGGGCAGGGGCATTACGCCGCGGCCAACGTGTTCCTCGACGCGCTCGCGCAGCACCGGCACGGCCAGGGACTGGCCGCGGTGTCGCTGTCGTACGGGATGTGGGACGTGGAAACGGGTCTCGGCCGGCGGCTCACCGCGGCAGACCGGGAACGCATGCGCCGCAGCGGATTCCCGCCCATGCCGGTCGGGGAGTGCCTGGCCGCCTTCGACCGCGCACTGGCCTCACCCCGGCCGCACCTGGTGCCGCTGCGGATCGACCAGGCCGCGCTGGCGGCCCGAAGCGATGTGCCGTGGCTGCTGCGGCGTCGGGCCGTGCGCCCCACGACCAGCGGGGAGACGTCGCTGCAACAACGCTTGGCTGGCCTGGACGACACCGGCCGGGACCGGGCGTTGGCGCTGCTCGTCACGGAAAAGGCCGCGCGGATCCTGGGCTACGCCAACGCCGACGCGGTGGATCCGGACCGGGCGTTGCAGGACGCCGGCTTCGACTCGATCATGGCGGTCGAGCTGAGGAACGAGCTGACTGCCGCGACCGGCCTGCGGCTGCCGGCCACGCTGGTGTTCGACCACCCGACCCCGACGGCGATCGCCACCATGCTGGCCAAGGAGCTGGCCCCGGCCACGCCGCCCAACGTAGGCGATGCGGAGCTGCGCCAGGCGATCGCGGCCATCCCGCTCGACCGACTGCGTGCCGCCGGGCTGGCCAAGATGCTGGTCGACCTCGCGCGGGACGTCGACGTGCCGGCCCAGCCGGAGGTGGAGATCGATGAGATGGACGCCGAGGACCTCGTCGGGTACGTGCTCGGCGACCTGGTGAAGGAAGGCTGACGAACCGATGGCTGTGACCAACGACCAGGTCGTGCAGGCGTTGCGCGCCTCGGTGAAGGAGAACGCGGCGCTGCGCCAGCAGCTCGCCGAGCTCACCGCGGCGAAGTCCGAGCCGATTGCCGTGGTGGGCATGTCGTGCCGGTTCCCGGGCGGCGTGGACTCACCCGAGGCGTTGTGGGATGTGGTGGCCGAGGGCCGGGATGTGGTCGGCCCGATGCCCGGCGATCGCGGCTGGGACGTCGACGGCCTGTACGACCCCGACCCCGAGGTGATCGGCAAGTCCTACGTCCGCGAGGGCGGTTTCCTCGACGGCGTAGGAAATTTCGACGCGGAGTTCTTCGGTTTGTCACCCCGCGAGGCCTTGGCCACCGACCCGCAGCAGCGGCTGTTGCTGGAGCTGGGTTGGGAGGCGGTGGAGCGGGCCGGCATCGATCCGTTAGCGTTGAAGGGAAGCGCGACCGGTGTGTTCACCGGCGTGATGTACGGGGACTACGGCGGCCGCTTCTCCACCAGCGGTGTTCCCGCTGAGCTGGAAGGCTTTCTGCTCGGCATCGCCGGCGGCGGCAGCGTCGTCTCCGGCCGCGTGGCCTACACGCTCGGCCTGGAGGGCCCGGCGATCACCGTGGACACGGCCTGCTCATCCTCCCTGGTGGCAACACATCTGGCCGTGCAGTCACTGCGCAGCGGCGAGTGCGAGCTGGCGCTGGCCGGCGGCGTGACGGTGCTGGCCACGCCGTCGGTCTTCGTGGAGTTCTCGCGCCAGCGCGGCCTGTCGCCCGACGGCCGCTGCCGGTCCTTCGCCGATGCCGCCGACGGCACCGGCTGGGCCGAAGGCGCCGGCGTCGTGGTGCTGGAACGGCTGTCCGACGCCCGCCGTAACGGGCACCAGGTCCTGGCCACCATCCGGGGTTCGGCGGTGAACCAGGACGGCGCTTCGAACGGCTTGACTGCGCCGAACGGCCCATCGCAGCAGCGGGTGATCCGCGCCGCGCTGACCGACGCCGGTCTGTCCACTGAGGACGTCGATGTCGTGGAGGCCCACGGCACCGGAACCAAACTTGGCGATCCCATTGAGGCACAGGCACTTCTGGCCACCTACGGCCAGGACCGGGCCGAGCCGCTGTGGCTGGGCTCGCTGAAATCGAACATGGGCCACGCCCAGGCGGCGGCCGGTGTCGGCGGGATCATCAAGATCGTGCTGGCCATGCAGGCCGACACGTTGCCCAAGACCCTGCACGTCGACACGCCGTCCTCCCACGTGGACTGGTCGGCCGGCCAGGTGGAGTTGCTGACCGAGGCCCGCCCGTGGCCGGCGACCGGCCGACCCCGGCGGGCGGCGGTGTCGTCGTTCGGCATCTCCGGCACCAACGCCCACCTCGTCCTCGAAGCCGCCGAAGCAGAAGTCGAGGCGCCACAACCAGATCAGGGACCGTTCGCCTGGGTGCTGTCGGCGAAGTCCCGCCCGGCCCTGATCAGCCAGGCGCTGCGACTAGCGGCAACCGACCCCACTTCGGCGGCGGACATCGCCCGGTCGCTGGCGACGACCCGCTCGACCTTCGCCCACCGAGCGGTGATCCACGGCCGGAACCTGGACGAGCTGCGACAGGGTCTGGCCGCGCTGAGCCGTGACGAGGAAGCGCCGAACCTGATCACCGGCGAGGCCCGCGCCGGCCGGGTCGCCTTCCTCTTCCGAGCAGGGACCGACGAAAGCCTGTGCCGTCAGCTGGAAACCTGGGGCGTACGACCGGACTTCGCGATGGGCACCGTGCCCGAGACACTGCAAGTCCCGCCTCTCGACAGCGCCGAGGAACCGGCCTTCACGGTCGACCTCGAAGCCCTGCGCCAAACCCCATACGAGGTCCTGGCCGACCTCTGGGTCCGGGGACTGCCGGTGTCATGGCGTGCGGTGGGAGAGAGCTGGGGTGGTCGGGTGATCGGACTGCCGACCTATGCCTTTCAACGGCGGCGTTACTGGCTCAACGGCCCGGAATCCGCCGTCGACCCGGCCGCCGCCGGCCTGAACCCGGTCGACCACCCCATACTCAAGGCGATAGTCGAATCGCCCGGCGACAACGCGATCCACACCGGCCGGCTGTCGGTCCGCACCCATCCCTGGCTCGCGGAGCACCGAGTGCTGGGAGCCATTTCGGTGCCGGGCGCAACCCTGGTGGACATGGCAATGACCGTCGGCGCCGGCTGCGGCCATGCCGTGCTTGACGACCTGACGATCCTCACGCCGATGACCGTGCCGGACACGGGGGAGATCCAAGTGAGAGCGGCCCTGTCGCCGGGAGCGGATGCCCGGCACCAGATCTGCACCATCTCCTCCCGCGCGCCGGCCGAACCCTGGGTGACCAACGCCGAAGCCGTCGTCTCCCGGGGACCGGCGACAAAGCCCGGAACCCGCATCGACACCTGGCCACCAACAGGAGCGACCGAGCACGGCACCGACGATCTCTACGCAGTACTCAACGAAGCAGGTCTGGTCCACGGTCCCCGTTTCCGCGGCGTGCAGATGATCTGGCGGGGTGGCCCGGAACTGTTCGCCGAAGTGGCCGTTGCCTCAGTACCGGAGCTGCTCGACGCCGCACTACAGCCACTGATGGCGGCCGACGGCCAACTGCTCCTGCCCCACACCTGGCGAGGCGTCACCCAGCACGCCGAAATGCCGACCCGGCTCCGGGTACGGCTAACTCCCTGCGGGGACAACGAAGTCTCGGTGCTGGCGGTGTCCGAAGCCGGCGAACCCGTGCTGCACATCGACTCCGTCGCCCTGCGGCCGGTCGACCTGGCCGCCGTCGGCAGCGGCCTGCGCGGCTGGCTGTTCGAGGCCACCTGGGCGGGCTGATCCCCCTACGCACCCCTAGCCTCCCCTATCCGCGCCGAGCCGCGAAAAGCCGCGCCGCAGCGCCGTTACGTTGAGACACCTCACCAGGAAAGCAGGTTCATCGTGCGCGTTCTGTTCCACTCCGCGCCCGCGTACGGGCATGTGTTCCCGATGATTCCGTTGGCCTGGGCGCTGCGGGCGGCCGGCCACGAGGTCGTGTTCGCGTCCTACGAGGGCGCCGAGCCGATCATCACCCCGAGTGGCCTGCCGTGGCGGAACATCGCGCCGGGTGTGCAGATGTACCACGAGCTGTTCAACGTGGCCGCGCCCTCGCGGCCGGACCTGATGCGCGCCACCGCCGGCTCGCTCGGCCGCGACCGGGTGGCCTTCTGCCGGCTGTTCGCCCACGTCAACGACGTGGTCGCGGACGGGCTGGTGGAGTTTGCCCAGTGGTGGCAGCCGGATCTCGTGGTGTACGAGTACATTTCGCCGGTCGGCCTGATCGCCGCGGGCAAGCTGGGCGTGCCGGCGGTGCAGCACGACCTGGGCCTCATCCGCACCGCCCCGCTGCGGGCGGCGATGCTGGAAGAGCTGGCCCCGACCTTCGAGCGCCACGGTGTCGAGGTGCCGACCGACGTCAGAGTGCTGGACATCGCCCCGCCCAGCCTGATCGACGGCGAGCCGGACGGCTGGTCGCTGCGCCCGGTGTCCTACAGCGCCGGCGGCGAGCTGCCGGACTGGCTGGCCCGGCCGGCCGAGCGGCCGCTGATCGCGCTGACCGTCGGCACGGTCTCGCCGCGTATGGGCGGCCTCGACCTGGTGCGCCGGGTGATCGAGACCGCGCCCGATGTGGACGCGGACTTCGTGCTGGCGTTGGGGCAGGCCAAGGACAACGACTGGGGCGAGCTGCCGCCGAACGTGCGGGTGGCCGGCTGGGTGCCGTGGAACTCGCTGCTGCGGGTCTCGTCGGCGGCCATCCACCACGGCGGCTCCGGCACCTCGCTGGCCGTGCTGGAGGCCGGCCTGCCCCAGCTGATCACGCCCGACGGGTCCGACCGCGACATCAACGCGGAGATCCTGGCCGGGCACGGGGCCGCGTTGACCGCCGGTGTCGGCGAGGTCGACGCGGACCTGCTGGCCCGGCTCGTCGCCGACGAGACCCTGGCCAAGGCCGCGCGGGAGGTGCGGCAGGAGATCGCGGAGATGCCCAGCCCCGCGTCGCTGGTCCCGGAACTGGCCGGACTGGCCGGCTGAACACCGTGGGAGGAACGAGCACTGTGCAGGTGGAGCCGTGGTCGGTTGTCGAGGAGTTGGCCGTCGCCGTCGGCGGTCGCGACAGCGACGTGCAGGAAGTGGTCGACCGGGTGGGACCGGCGGCTGTAGTTGACGTGCTGGTGGCGGAGATCGCCGCGCGGGCGGTGGCGCCGGCCGGTGTCGCCGGCATCCCGATCGCGCTGGAAGTCCTGTCCGGCAGCGAGGTGACCGCCCGTACGGTGTCCTTTGTGGACAGCGTGCTGCGGGCGGGTGCCGACGAGGCGACGGATCTGGTCGTGCTGCGGTACGAGGTGGTCGACCTGGTGCGGCTGGTGTTCCGCAACCGTGACGGCTACGAGTCGAGCTCGCAGCAGGTCCGGCTGCCGGTGCCGAGCGACCCGGGCCTGGCCGACCGGGAGGCGCGGCTGCTGGCCAAGAAGAAGTTCGACGGCACGCTGCGCACCATGCAGGCGGTGATCGCCGCGATCACCGCGCCCACGCCGGGCCTGGCCGAGCTGGCCACCCGCTTCGGCTCCGACAAGTGGGGTTTCCTGCACTGGTACACGCCGCACTACCACCGGCACTTCCAGGCCATGCGGTTCGAGCCGGTGCGGGTGCTGGAGATCGGCATCGGCGGCTACGACGACGAGCGCGCCGGCGGCGGGTCGCTGGCGATGTGGCAGGAGTACTTCCCGCGCGGCTTGGTCTACGGCCTGGACATCTTCCCCAAGGAGATCGCCGGCCCGCGGATCAGGACCGTCGTCGGCGACCAGGGCGACGCCGCCGGGCTGGCCGCCTTCGCGGCCGAGCACGGGCCGTTCGACATCGTCATCGACGACGGCAGCCACCGCAACGAGCACGTCCGCACCAGCTTCGAGGCGCTGTTCCCGCACGTGCGGCCGGGCGGCTACTACGTGATCGAGGACCTGCAGACCTCGTACTGGCCGGAGTTCGGCGGCCAGCGCCCGCCCGGCTCGTCGGCCACCACCATGGGGCTGCTCAAGGAGCTGCTGGACGGGATCCACCGGCGCGAGTACGACACCGTCGACGACGACGCGGCCTGGGCCGCCGGCCACCCGTCGGACGTCTTCGTCACCCACAACCTGGCTTTTCTCGGCAAGGGCATCAACCACGAGCAGGGCGCGCCGGCCTGGCTGCGCCAAGGGGGCGCGGTATGACCGTCGAACAGCTTCGGACCGAGGTCCCGGCCGACGTGAACGGCGTGGTGGAGCAGCTGGTCCTGGCCACCTTCCGGGACCGCGACCTGCGGGCCGCGCTGGCCGACATCGGCCCCGAGCGGGTGGCCGGCCTGCTGGTCGACGAGCTCGTCTTCCGAGCGCCGAGACCGCTCAACGACGAGGAGATCGTGGTCCGCCTCGATCTCACGCACGAGGGCTCGGTGTCCTCGTTCGAGCTGACGGCGACGGCCAAGGTCGGGCTGCTGTCGCAGCCCTGGCAGGGGCGGGAGCAGCACGCGGCGATCGGCTTCGAGCTCGCGGACTTCGCCCGGGCGCTGTTCGGCCCGGCCCACGCGCCGCTCGGCCGCCTGCACAGCACCGAGCTGCGGTACTCGCCCAAGAGCCTGGGCCCCGGCGCCGAGCGCGAGCCGGCGAAGGCGATGGCCACGTTCAAGTCGACGATGCACCAGATCTCCCAGGCCCTGCAGACGTTGAACCAGGCGTGGTCGGCGCCGCGGGCCGGGCTGGACGAGCTGATGCTGCGCTACGGCTCGGACAAATGCGGGGTCCACCACTGGTTCACGCCGCACTACGAGCGGCACATCGGCCATCTGCGGGACCAGCCGGTGCGATTCCTGGAAATCGGCATCGGCGGCTACAACAATGCCGCCGGCGGCGGCCAGGGCGGGTCGCTGCGGGCCTGGAAGCATTACTTCAGCCGGGGCATCGTGTTCGGCATGGACATCTTCGACAAGTCCGAGCTCGACGAGCCGCGACTGGTCACGGTCAAGGCCGACCAGAACGACCCGGAGCAGCTCCGGGAAATAGTTGAGCGGTACGGTCCCTTCGACGTGATTGTAGATGATGGCAGTCACGTCAATCAGCACATCCACACCTCGCTGCGCGAGCTGTTCCCGCACCTGAGGCCGGGCGGCGTCTACGTGGTCGAGGATCTGTGGACCTCGTTCTGCCCCGGCTACGGCGGCGACGACGCCGACGTCAACTCGGCCGCGACCAGCATCGGACTGCTCAAGACGATCACCGACGCCCTGCACCACGAGGAGCGCGCGCACGTCCCGGCGGCGGTGCCCCGCACCCTGGAGGAACAGGCCGTCGGCCTGCACGTCTACCACAACATCGCGTTCATCGACAAAGGCGTGAACGCCGAGGGCGGAATTCCGGAATGGATTCCGCGTTCGCCCCGGCCGTCGAGCTGACCGAGTTTTTCCGCCGAACGGCCCGTCGCGACCGGCGTTGTCGGCGCGGCGGGCCGTTCGGCGTGAATCGGGTCGGCCGTTCGGTGGACGGGACTGTGACCCGATTGTTCGGGACCTGGCCTATTTCCGTATTGTTAATTCCTTTCTGGGAGAATAGTTACTTTTGTCCGGATTGGTCACGCTTTTTGCTTTGGTCTTCTTGCCTCTGTCGAACGCCGTCCGGTAGTCTCCGATCCCGGGGGTGGGGAAATGGATTTCGATTTACATATCCGGGGGCCCCGTCCCGCGACCGCGTGTTGTCCGCGTAATCGCTCTGGAGGGGGCCGTGCAGGATGGAAATGGCAGAGTATCGTTACGTGATTTCATCGGGGGAGACTGGACCGGGTCGGGGCCGCTAGCGGTCGTCACCGGCATGTCCGTGGCCGGCGTGCGCGAGGCCGTCGAGGGGGCCGGCCGGGCCGCCGTCGAACGCGGGGCGGTGGTGCTGCGGGCCACCGCGGCCCGGATGGAGTCGGCGCTGCCGTTCGCCGCGTTCGTGCAGTTGTTCTCCAACGCCGCGTTGCCGCCGGAAGTGGTCGACGCGGCCCACCGGCTGATCGAGAGCTGCCTGGCGGCGGGGACGCGGGAGGGCGTCGTCGCCGAGTTCCGGGAACGCCGGGTCGTGTTCGGGCTGTGTGACCTCCTGCTGGCGCTGGCCGCCGAGCGGCCGGTGCTGATCGCGATCGACGAGGTGCAGCACATCGACGCCGGCTCCCTGCGCAGCCTGCTGTGCCTCGTGTCCCGCCGGCCCGCGCCGGGACTGGCGCTGGTCGTCGGCGGCTTGCAGCCGCTGGAGTCCTCGCCGTTCCCGCACTGGCTGTCCGAGCTGATGCAGGGGGCCGACAGTCGGGCGTTCACGGTGCCGCCGATGAGCGAGGCCGAGATCGAGGCTCTCGCCGCCGGCTTCGGCGTGCCGACCACAGCCGAGCGGCTGGCGCACTGGATGTGCGGCAGCGGCGGCAATCCGACGCTCGTGCGGGGCCTGCTCGAAGATCACCGGCACGCCGACCACGACGACAGTGTCATCGAGCCCGGCGACTACTACCGGCAGGCCTATCTGTGCTGCCTGCACCAGGATGCCCAGGGGGTGATCGGCGTGATCCGGGCGATCGCCATCCTCGGCGAGACCACGCCGGCCCGCATCGCCGGCCTCCTGGACCTGGGGGCCGGTGAGGTCGTCAGCCTCATGGACCGGGCCGCAGCCGCCGGCCTGTTGCATGACGGCAGTTTCCGGCACGAGGTCGCGCGGGCGGCGGTGCTGTCGGCGATCCCGGCCGACACCAAGGCCCGTCTGCACCGCGAGGCCGCGAATCTGCTGTACCACGAAGGAATGCCGGCGACCGCCGTCGCCGAGCACCTCATCGCCGCCGAACACGTCGACGAGCCGTGGACGGTCGAAGTCCTGGAGTCGGCGGCCGTCCAGCTCCGGCTCGAAGGCCGGGCCGAGGGCGCGGTGGCGTGCCTGCGGCTGGCCACCACCAGCGCCAATCTCGGGGATGTGCAACGGATCCGCACCCGCGTGCGGCTGGCCGGCGCCGAGTGGATCCTGGATCCGACCCGGGCCATGCGCCATCTCGGGGCGCTGACCGAGGCCGGTCGTCGCGGCGAGCTCGACATCCCGCACGCCGCGGTGGTGATCCGGCTGCTGCTGTGGCACGGCCAGGTCGCCGAGGCCACCGATCTGTTGGCGCAGTTGGGCGACGGTGGCAGCGACGAGCGGGCGAGGGCGGAACTGTACTCGATCAGCCAGTTGCTACGGCTGGTCTGCCCGCCGCTGGCCGACGCGATGGGCGCGGTGCCGGCGGTGATCGCCCCGGCCGGCTACGACGACGTGCTCGTCTCGGTCGGCCTGCGGCATCGGGCGAATGCCGCGCTGCACAAGGTGATCACCAGCGGGCCGACCGCCGACGTCGTCGCCTCGGCCGAGCACGTGCTGCGCAGCGCGCGGGCCACGTACGCGTTGATGGACTACGTCGTCACCGCGCTGCTGACCCTGGTCTACGCCGAGCGGGCCGACCTCGCGGCCAGGTGGTGCGAGGTGTTCATGGCTGAGGACGGCCCGCACGGCCGGTCGCTGGGGCGGGCGATGGTGGCCATGGTCCGTGCGGACGTCGCGTTGAGCCGGGGCCGGCTGCGCGAGGCCGTCGACTACGCGGAGCTGGCGCTGGCGAGCCTGCCCGAGGCCAGCTGGGGCGTGGCGATCGGCCTGGTGCGGGGCATCCTGCTGACCGCGCTGGCCCAGGCCGGCCGGCACGAGGAGGCCACTGAGCACCTGAAGCGGCCAGTCCCGGAGATGCTGTTCCAGACCGGATTCGGCCTGCGCTACCGGATCGGCCGCGGCCACTACTACCTGGCCGCGGGCATGCCGACGGCGGCGCTGGACGACTTCCTCGCATGTGGACGGTTGGCCCGGCGATGGGGTATCGACCAGCCGGCGTTCCTGCCGTGGCGCACGGGGGCGGCCGCCGCGCTGCTGAAGATCGGCGGCGCGGCACGAGCCCGTGAGTTGCTCGAAGAGCAGCTGACTCTGGTCGGCAGCCGGGGATCTCGCACGGCCGGCATCACCTTGCGGCTACTGGCGGCCACGGTCCCGAACCAGAAGCGGCCGAAGCTGTTACGGGAGGCCGCCGAGACGCTCCAGCGCAGCGACGACCGCTACGAGCTCGCGTTCGCCCTGGCCGAGCTGGCCCAGGTCCACCGGGCGTTGCAGGATCCCGACCGGGCCAAGCTGTTCGCCCGGCGGGCCTGGCGGATGGCCGTGGAGTGCGGGGCCGAACCGCTGGCCGGGCCGCTCGCGGCGGCCGCGTCCGCGCCGCGGGAGGACGTGGTCCGCCCGACGCCCGAGGTGCCGGCTCCGGTGAGCCAGACCTCGGGCCGTAAGAACCCCAAGGCGCAGAACGCGATCGCCACGTTGAGCGAGGCCGAGCGCCGGGTCGGGGCGCTCGCCGCGTACGGGATGACCAACCGGGAGATCGCCCAGAAGCTGTTCATCACCGCCAGCACCGTCGAGCAGCACCTGACCCGGATCTACCGCAAGCTCAGCGTGGACCACCGCAGCAGCCTGCCGGCCTACGGCTGGGAGTGGGAGGCGGTCGAGACGGCGTGAGCCCGGGCCGGGTCGAGCAGCTCGACCGCGATCTCCACGGCCATCCGGGCCCGCTCGGCCTTGGGCACGTCGGGTTTGAGGGGCAGGGGAGCGTTGGCGACGAGCACCGTCGTCAGCGCGCCCCGGGCCCGCAGCTGCTCGGCCGGCGTCGGGTCCGGCGGCGTCAGCAGGGCCAGCACCGCCATGGTCTGCTCGACCAGCCGGGAGCGGACCCGGCCCTCGGCCTGCATCAGCCGCATCACCAGCGGCACCCGGTCGATCAGCAGCAGGGCGAATCGGGTCAGCAGCTCCCGGTAGGTGGCGATCTCGCGCGGCTGGCCCTCGGCCCAGGCGATCATGTCGTCCAGTTGGACGAGCAGGTCGCTCATGGCCGCGTCGAGGATCTCCTCCTTGGTCTTGAAGTGGTAGTAGAGCGCGGGCCGGGTGATCTCCAGCCGTTCGGCGATCTCCCGCAGCGTGGCCTGCTCGAAGCCCCGCTCGGCGAACACCGCGAGGGCCGCGTCCTGGATCCGCTGCCGGGTGTCTCTCCGAACCATGCCCGCTCTCCCCTCCGTCGGCCGCTTGACCGGCCCGGCCAGTGTAGCTTACCTTCGCGTAAGTAAGTTTTACTCACGCGTAAGTAAATGCAGGGGGCTTCGGATGAGCGAGACAGACCGACGGACCCGGCCGGCGGCGGCCGCCGGACCGGGGGGCGCTCTGGGCGGGCGGAAGTGGCTGGGCCTGGCGATCGTCTCGCTGGCCCAGCTGATGGTGATGCTGGACGTGACGGTCATGAGCGTGGCGCTGCCGTCGGTCCAGCACGGCATCGGCCTGACCGACGCCGACCGGCAGTGGGTGATCACCGCCTACACGCTGGCCTTCGGCGGCCTGCTGCTGTTCGGCGGCAACCTGGCCGACCGGCTCGGCCGCAAGCGCACGTTCCTGATCGGCGTCATCGGCTTCGCCGCCGCCTCCGCGGTCGGCGGCGCGGCCCAGTTCCCGGCGATGATCATCGGCGCCCGGGCGGTGCAGGGCGCGTTCGCGGCCGTGCTCTCGCCGTCGCTGATGTCGTTGATCGCCACCATGTTCACCCAGCAACGCGAGCGCACCAAGGCCATCGGCATCGCCAGCGCCATCGCCCTCGGCGGCACCGCCCTCGGCCTGCCCATCGGCGGCCTGCTCACCACCTACCTCGACTGGCGCTGGTGCCTCTACATCAACCTGCCGATCGCGGTGGTGGCCGCCGTCGGCGCGCTGCTGGTGCTGCCCGACCTGGCCGGCAAGCAGGACACCCGGTTCGACCTGGTCGGCACCGTGCTGGCCTGCGTCGGCATGGTCGCGCTCACCTACGGCCTGTCCTCGGCCGCCGAGTACGGCTGGGGCAGCGGCCAGGTCCTGGTCTCGATGGCGGTCGCGGTGGTCGGGCTGGCCGCGTTCGTGCTCGTGGAACGGCGGGTCGCGCACCCGATGCTGCCGATGCGGATCCTCACCGAACGCAACCGTGCCGGCGCGTTCCTCGGCATGGGCCTGTCCCGGGTCGGCATGTTCGGCGTGCTGCTGTTCCTCACCTACTACCTGCAGGAGGTCATGCACTACTCGGCCCTGCTGACCGGCTTCGCGGCCATCCCGCTGGTCATCGCCAACGGCGTCGCCGCCACCTCGCTCGTGCAGAAGCTGACGCCGATCGTGCCGCCGCGCTGGCTGGTCTCGCCCGGCCTGCTGCTCTCGGCCGGCGCGGTGTTCCTGTTCACCTTCCTCACCCCGGACAGCAGCTATGTGCTGGGCATCCTGCCGGCGGAGATCATCCTCGGCATCGGCCTGGGCCTGACCAACTCGCCGGCGATGAACACCGCCCTGAGCGGCACCACCCCGCGCGACGCCGGCGTCACCGCCGCCACCGTGAGCGCCTCCGGCCAGATCGGCGCCTCGCTGGGCACCGCCCTGTTCAACACCATCGCCACCATGGCCACGGCGTCGTTCATCGCGGCCAGCGTCACCAAGACCGCCGACGTCGTGCAGGCCGGCACCGTGCACGGCTACGTGGTGGCAAGTGCTTGGGGCGCGGGCATTCTGGTCGCCGCCGCCGTGCTCTGCGCACTGCTGATCAACGCCGCGCCGAAACGCTGACCAAGCGGCGTCGACGCGGGCACTGGGGGAAGGGAACGTGCGGGTGACCACGCTAGAGGTGTTGCGGGAGAAGGTGCTCGAGGAGCTGGCGGCCTGCCTGCTCGACCGGGGCGACAGCGGCTACCGGCTGCTGGCCCCCGCGGCCAGCGGGGTGGTGGGGCAGGTCGGGATGCGGATCCCGTTCTCCTTCCCGGCCCGGGTCTGGGAGGAGCGGATGGTCTTCGAGGTCAGATTCCGGGCGCGGCGCGTCGGCGTGGACGCCGTCCGCCGCGCCCGGCAACTCCTGGCCGCCGCCTGGGCCCGCCAGTCGCCCGGGCCGGCCCGGCACCGCTATCTGCTGTTCTCCGCCACCGGGTTCACCGTCGCCTCGCAACGCCTGGCGTTCGCCCGGGAGATCCCCATGGTCGACCTGTCCCGGCCCGCGTTCGCGCCGCTGGTCCGGGCGGCCGACCGGGTCGCCACCGAGATGGCCCGGCTCGTGGAGAACGGCGGCATCGCGCCGTTCTCCACCGTCCAACTCCGCGCCGCCGTCCGCGCCGCCCTCGGCACCGGCTCGTCGGCCGCCCCCGACCACCCCGAGCTGGCACGCATCGCCGCCGGCGTCACCCCGCCCGACAGCTGCCTGCTCATCGGCTTCTCCGACACCCTGCCGCTCGTCATCCTGATGCCCGAGTCGCCACAGGGCTTCGCCGCCTACCTCGACCGCGCCCCCCAACCCGACATCGAAGTCCGCGTCGAGCGCGTCGCCGGCCCGGCCCAGTGGGCCCTCATTCCCGCCGACGGCTCCGCCGCCTTCCGCCTGTTCTTCACCCTGCCCCCGCAGCTAGCCGACTGGCTCCTCGGCTCCGATGACGAGGCCTACGGCTCCGAGCGCACCCGCCTGTCCCCGATCGTGCTGCACACCGGCGGCCGCCTCGTGCAGCTGGTCCCTCACTTGGCATCGGCGTAGCACTCGACGGTGGCGATATCGAGGGGGAAGCGGGCGGGGGTGTCGCCGAAGACGACGCGGCCGGCGGTGTCGGCGGCTTGTTCGAGCAGGGCGGTGACCTCGGGGGCGTCCTCGGCTCGGCAGTGCACGATCACCTCGTCGTGCTGGAAGAACACCAGCTCCGGACGCGCGCCCTCGACGCCGACGCCGGTCAGCGAGGTGCGCAGGGTGGCCAGCAGGGCCAGGGCCCAGTCGGCGGCGCTGGCCTGGACGACGAAGTTGCGGGTGAAGCGGCCCCGCGCCCGGTTGCGGGCCCCGGAGTCGGAGACCTCCTCGGCCGGCTCGGGATCCAGCGCGCCCTCGACCCAGCCGGAGGTCGCCGGCGGGCAGGTGCGGCCCAGCCAGGACCGGACCAGCCCGCCGGACTCGCCGATCTGGGCGGCCTTCTCCACGTGGTCCACGGCCCGGGGGAACTTCTTGCGCAGCGCCGCCACCAGCACTCCGGCCTCGCCGCTGGTCTGCCCGTACAGGGCGGCCAGCATGCCGATCTTGGCCCGGGGCCGGTCCCCGCCGAAGGCCTCGTCGGCCAGCGCCCGGTACAGGTCCCCGGACGCCCCGGCGCGGGCCAGCTTCTCGTCCCCGGCCAGCGCGGCCAGCACCCGTGGCTCCAGCTGTCCGGCGTCGGCCACCACCAGCACCCAGCCCGGGTCGGCGATGGCCGCCCGCCGCACCCGCTTGTGGATCTGCAGCGCCCCGCCGCCCCGCGAGGCCCACCGGCCGGACACCACGCCGCCGGGCACGTACTCGGGCCGGAACCGGCCGTCGTGCACCCACGCCGACAGCCAGGCCCAGCCGTGCGCGGTGTAGATCCGGTACAGCTCCTTGTACTCCAGCAGCAGCGGCACCGCCGGGTGATCCACTTCCTTGAGCACCCACGACCGCGTGGACGACAGCCGGATGCCGACCCGGGCGAACGCCTTGAGCACCTCGGCCGGCGAGTCCAGGTGCAGCCGCCGGTCGCCCAGCGCCAGCCCCACCCGCTCGGACAGCTCGCCCAGCTTGCGCGGCGGCACCCCGTAGGCCTGCCGCGCGCCCAGCATCTCGGTCAGCAGGGCGGAGTGCACGTCGGCCCGCCACGGCAGACCCACGTGCCCCATCTCGGCCGCCGCCAGCGCCCCGGCCGACTCGGCCGCCACCAGCAGCCGGAACCGCCCCGGCAGCGCCGTCTCGCCGATCCGCCTGAGCTGGTCGGCGTGCACGGCGACCAGCACCTCCAGCGGATCCGCCCCGTTCAAGGGATCCGCCTGCTCGGCGTCGAACAGGGTCGGCTGCGTGTCCCGGGCGCGGGCGGGCTTGTCAGGCGGCACCGGCCCGCCGTTCATCCGCGCCCACGCCGCCGGCACGCCCCTCGGCGAACCCCACCGGCCGACGTAGCCCATCAGCAGGGTCTCGGTCAGCTCGACGTCGTGGCAGCGCTCCACCCGCACCCCGGCCGCCAGCAGCCGGGGATAGATGTCCATGGTGTGGGCCCACACCCAGCGCGGCCCGGACGGCTCGTACGCGGCGACCGCGATCTCGAGATCGGTCCACAGGCGCGGCTGGCCGAGGGGCTGACCGTCCTCGGCCAGCTCCCGCGTCCACGCCCCGCCCTCGCCGGTGGGCGCCACCGCAACCCGCACACCCACATCTAAACGCGCACCCCTGACAGTTTCGGGACGCGCCGCAGTAGATCTTGGACGCGTTTGTCGGTGGGATGTGACAGCCTGGTGTCGTGGCTTCCAGCGTCTCACCGGACCGGTCTCCCGCCGAGGCCTACGCGGCGTCCCGGCGCCGCTCCGTCCGGCCCCGGCTGACCGACTTCGTCTCGGTGCTCTCCTTCGAGCTCGACCCGTTCCAGCGCCAGGCCTGCGAGGCCCTGGAGGACGGGCACGGCGTGCTGGTGTGCGCGCCGACCGGCGCCGGCAAGACCGTGGTCGGCGAGTTCGCCGTGCACCTCGCGCTGGGCCAGGGCGGCAAGTGCTTCTACACCACGCCGATCAAGGCGCTGTCCAACCAGAAGTTCGCCGACCTGACCGCCCGCTACGGCTCGGACAAGGTCGGCCTGCTGACCGGCGACTCCTCGATCAACGGCGACGCCCCGGTGGTGGTGATGACCACCGAGGTGCTGCGCAACATGCTGTACGCGGGCTCCTCGGCGCTGGACAACCTCGCCTTCGTGGTGATGGACGAGGTGCACTACCTGGCCGACCGGTTCCGCGGCGCGGTGTGGGAGGAAGTGATCCTGCACCTGCCCGACACGGTCCGGGTGGTGGGCCTGTCGGCCACCGTCAGCAACGCCGAGGAGTTCGGCGAGTGGCTGGTCGAGGTCCGCGGCGACACCGCCGTGGTCGTCGACGAGATCCGGCCGGTTCCGCTGTGGCAGCACATGTTGCTGGGCGGGCGGATCGTCGACCTGTTCGCCGACGACGGCGGCAACGAGGCCCGGATCAACCCGCAGCTGCTGCGGCGGGCCGAGGAGATGGGCCGCCACCACGTGCCGTTCAGCCACGGCCGGGGCCCGCGCGCGTCCCGGGCCCGCGGCGGCGGCCCCCGGTTCCGGCCGCCGTCGCGGGTGGACGTGGTCGGCCGGCTGGAGCAGGCCGGCCTGCTGCCGGCCATCGACTTCGTGTTCAGCCGGGCCGGCTGCGAGGCCGCCGTGCAGCAGTGCGTGCGGGCCGGCATGCGGCTGACCTCCCCGGAGGACCTCGACGTCATCCGGGCCGTCATCGACGAGCGGACCAAGGACCTGCCCGAGGGCGACCTGATCGTGCTCGGCTACTGGGAGTGGCGGGAGGCCCTGGAGCGGGGCATCGCCAGCCACCACGCCGGCCTGCTGCCGGCGTTCAAGGAGACGGTCGAGGAGCTGTTCGTGCGCGGCCTGGTCAAGGTCGTGTTCGCCACCGAGACGCTGGCCCTGGGCATCAACATGCCGGCCCGCACGGTGGTGCTGGAGAAGCTGGTCAAGTACAACGGCGAGGCCCACGTCGACCTCACGCCGGGGGAGTACACCCAGCTCACCGGCCGCGCCGGCCGCCGCGGCATCGACGTGGAGGGCCACGCCGTGGTGGTGTGGCAGCCGGGCATCGACCCCAAGCAGGTCGGCGGCCTGGCCTCGACCCGCACCTACCCGCTGCACTCCAGCTTCCGGCCCGGCTACAACATGGCCGTCAACCTGGTCCACCAGGTCGGCGCGCAGGCGGCCCGGGAGATGCTGGAGCAGTCCTTCGCCCAGTTCCAGGCCGACCGCTCGGTGGTGGGCCTGTCCCGCCGCATCGAACGCGGCAAGGAGGCCCTGGCCGGCTACGCCAGGTCCATGACCTGCCACCTGGGCGACTTCGCCGAGTACGCCGAGCTGCGCCGCCAGCTCACCGACCGGGAGAAGGCCCTGTCCCGGCAGAACAGCGCCAGCCGCCGGGCCGAGGCGGCCGAGTCCCTGGAGCGGCTGCGCAAGGGCGACGTGATCGCCGTGCCCTCGGGCCGCCGTTCGGGCATCGCCGTGGTGATCGACCCGGGCCTGGACCCGCTGGGCGAGCCCCGGCCGTTCGTGCTGACCGAGGACCGCTGGGCCGGCACGCTGTCGGTGGCCGACTTCCCGGCCCCGGTGGAGGCGCTGGGCCGGATGCGGCTGCCCAAGAACGTGGACTGGCGCTCGCCGCGGATCCGCCGGGACCTGGCCAACAGCCTGCGTGAGACCGGAATCACCGCCCCGCACCGGCAGGGCCGGCGCGGCCGCGGCGACGCCCACGACGACGCCGAGCTGGGGGCGCTGCGCCGGGCCATGCGCGCGCACCCGTGCCACGGCTGCGACGACCGGGAGGCGCACGCCCGCTGGGCCGAGCGCTACCACCGGCTGCTGGCCGAGACCGAGCGCCTGGAGCGCCAGGTCGCCTCGACCACGCACTCCCTGGCCCGCGCGTTCGACCGGATCCGGGGCCTGCTGCGGGAACGCGGCTATCTGGCGTCCGACGGCGACGGCGTCACCGAGCACGGCCGACGGCTGGCCCGCCTCTACAGCGAGTCCGACCTGCTGGCCGCCGAGTGCCTGCGCAACGGCGTCTGGGAGAACCTCACGGCGCCGGAGCTGGCGGCGGTGGTGTCATCGCTGGTGTTCGAGGCCCGCCGGGACGGCCCGATGGACCCGCGCCTGCCCACGCCGGAGGTCGTCACGGCGATGCAGGAGACCATGCGGCTGTGGGCCTCCATCGAGGAGGACGAGCGCCGGCACAAGCTGGACCGCACCCGCCAGCCCGACACCGGTTTCGCCTGGCCGGTCTACCGCTGGGCCCGCGGCGAGTCGCTGGAGAAGGTGCTCACCGCGGCCGAGACCAACGGCCAGGAGATCTCGGCCGGCGACTTCGTGCGCTGGTGCCGGCAGGTGATCGACCTGCTCGACCAGCTCCGGGACGTGGTCGGCAGGAGCGAGCCGGTCGGCGCGACCGCCGCCGAGGCGGTCAAGGCGCTGCGCCGGGGAGTGGTGGCGATGGGCACCCTCTGAACGGCGGATCCGCCCCCGGCGGGATGGTGGCAGCGTGCGCGGTGGGACACGTTTGGGCAGTGTTCTACCGCTGGGTGGCCACGCGGCGGGGCCGGCCTGTGGTTTGATCGCGGCCAAGCGGCCGGATTTCGGTGTTGAAGAGAGCTCGGAGGCGACAATGACCAGCCCGTACGGACCGTCCGGGGGCAACGATCCGCAGCAGTGGGGCCAGCAGCCCCAAGGCGGGTATCCCGGCACACCGTCCGGTGGCTTTCCGGCCCAGCCGCAGCAACAACAGCCGCAGTGGGGCCAGCCCTCCAACCCGTACGGCCAGCCGGCCCAGCCCCAGCAGCCCCAGCCTCAGCAACCCCAGCCCGGCCAGTACCAGCAGCCCAGCCCGTACGGCGGCGGCCAGCCCGGCTACCCGCAGCAGCCCCAGCCCGGCTTCAACCCCTACGGCCAGCCGGCGCAGCAGACCGCCCAGTGGGGCCAGCAGCCCCAGCCCGGGCAGCCGCAGTGGGGGCAGCAGCCGCAGCCCGGCGGCCAGTTCGGCGGCGGCTTCCCCGGCGCCCCCGCGCCCCGCAAGCGCGGCCTGGTCTTCGGCATCATCGGCGTGGCGGCGCTGATCGTCATCGTGGTGGTCGTGCTGCTGGTCAGCGGCGTGTTCACCCGGAAGGTCTTCGACACGGCCAAGGTCGAGCAGGGCGTCACCGGCGTGCTGACCAACGACTACAAGCTCAAGGCCAGCAACGTGCAGTGCCCGGACAACCAGGCGGTCACGACCGGGACCACCTTCACCTGCCAGGTCACGGTGGACGGCGCGCAGAAGACCGTGCAGATCACCGTGAAGAGCGACGACGGCCACTACGAGGTCGGTCAGCCGCAGTGACCCTCGTTCGCCGTAATCCGTTTCAGCGCCGTCAGTAGAGTTCGGGACATGACCAAGCCGCCGCATGAAGTCCGTTCGTTGAGCGGTGAAGACCAGCTGCGCGACGCCCACACCCTGTTCCGCTCGGCGATGCACGATCCGCGCGTCGACGACGAGCTGTGGGCGTTCGTGCTGGACAGCTACGACGGCGCGACCGTGCTGGGCGCGTTCGACGACTCCGGCATGATCGGCACGCTCGCCGCCACCGACAGCGTGATCGCGTTGCCGGGCGGCAAAGTCGTGCCGATGGCCGCCGTGTCGCGGGTCGGGGTGCGGGCCGACCGCACGCGCCGAGGAGTGCTCACATCGGTGATGCGGACGTTCCTGGAGGGCGTGTCCGCGCCGCTGGCCTCGCTGCGGGCCACCGAGGGCTCGATCTACCGGCGGTACGGCTACGGCGTGGCGACCCGCTACCGCAAGGTCCAGCTGGACCGCACGGCCCGGTTCCACGACCAGGTCCAGGCGGCCGGCGAGGTTCGCCTGGTGCAGGACCAGGACGAGGTGCGGCGGCTCGTGCCCGGGCTGACCCAGCGGTTCGGCGCGGCCCGGCCCGGCGGCGTGATCCTGAGCGACGGGTACTGGCGGCTGACGCTGCGCCGCGAGGGCTTCGTCCGCCTCGTGCTGCACGAGGACGGCTTCGCCGTGTTCAAGACCAAGCACGTCGGCGACCACTACGGCCACCGGCTGGAGGTGCTGGCGCTGTTCGCCGCCACCCCGGCGGCCACCGTCGCGCTGTGGTCGTTCCTGCGCGGCCTCGACCTGGTCGACACGGTCGTGGCCGAGGGCCGGCCGGTCGACGAGGACCTGGACCTGCTGCTGGTCGACCCGCGGGCCTGCCGGTACACCGAGATCGAGGACGAGACCTGGCTGCGGCTGGTCGACGTGCCGGCCGCGCTGTCCGTCCGCGCCTACGGACCGGCCGAGCCGGTGGTGCTCGAGGTCGTGGACGAGTTACTCCCGGCCAACAGCGGCCGCTACCTGGTCGGGCCGGACGGCGCCGAGCGCACCGACCGGGACCCCCAGCTCCGGCTGGGCGTCGCCGACCTGGCCGCGGCCTACCTGGGCGACCGGCCGCTGAGCCGGTTCGCCGCCGCCGGCCGGGTCGAGGTGGCCGACCGGACGGCGCTGGCCGACGCGGACCGGCTGTTCCGGCTCGACGAGGCCCCCTGGTGCGGAACCTACTTCTGACGTTCGACGACCTACCGCCTGGAGCACCATGACCACGCTCGCCAGCTGGCGTCGCAACGCCGCGCACGCGCTGGTGGCACTGCGACGCGCCCCGTTCACCATCGGCCTGGTCGGGCTGCTCTGGCTGACGGCGATCGTCACCGGCAGCCTGCCCGGCGGCCCGCCGGACAACCTGTACGACGTGGTCGCCGTGTCCTGGGACGACTTCGCCGCCGGCAACCTGTGGACCGTCGTCACCAACGGCATGTGGTGCTTCGACCTCACCGGCTACCTGCTGACCACCCTGCTGCTGCTGGTGATCGGCGTGCCGGCGGAGCGGCGGCTCGGGCCCCGGCGCAGCATGCTGGTGCTGGCGGCCAGCCAGGTCCTGGCCGTGCTGGTGGCGATCCCGGCGGTGCGGCTGGTCGCCCTGACCGGCGAGCCGTGGACGGCGAGCATCGTGCACGACACCTCGCTCGGCCTGTCGCCGGGCGTCGCCGGCCTCGGCCTGGCCCTGAGCTGCCGGCTCGGCGCGCTGTGGCGCCGGCGGCTGCGGCTGTTCGTGCTGGTCGGCGCGTCCGTGCTGGTGCTGTACTCCGGCACCATGCAGGACGTGGTGCGGCTGGCCGGCGGCATCGCCGGCCTGGTCATCGGGCTGGCCCTGCTCAACCGGCCGCCGCGCGTGGCGATGAACGCCCCGTCCCGCTCGGAGACCAAGGTCCTGGTGGCGATGCTGGTCGCGGCGACCGCGCTGGGGCCGATCGCCACCTTGTTCTCCAAGTCGGCGGCCGGCCCGCTGGGCCTGCTGGAGATCATGTTCGCCTCACCGGCCGTCGGCGCCGACTCGGTCGCCGAGGCCTGCGCCAACGGGGCCCAGGACACCGCGCAGTGCCGGCTGGTCACCTCCGAGACGCTGGGCACCGGCATCGGCTCGGCGGTCACCTCGATCGCGCCGGCGCTGCTGCTGCTGGCCGTGGCCGAGGGGCTGCGCCGCGGGCGGCGGTTCGCGTGGTGGCTGGCGCTGCTGTTCAACGCCATGCTCGGGCTGAGCTGCGTCGTGTTCATCGGCGGCTACCTGTACTTCAGCGAGTCCAGCCTCAACGACGTGATCCCCAACATCCCGCCGATGCTGCTGCCGTTCGCGGTGTGCGGGCTGCTGCTGGTCACCCGGGACGTGTTCACGGTGACCGCGCCGCAGCGCACCTACCGGCGGCTCGCGGCCGGCCTGCTCGGCACCTTCCTGGCCACCTCGGCGGTCTACGTCGGCGTCGGCTACCTGGACCGGGCCCACTTCAAGCCGGTGCCGGACTTGGGCGGCCTGCTGGGCGACCTGCCGTCCCGGTACCTGCCGCCCGGCTACATCCTGTTGGCCGACATCGACTTCCTGCCCACCGGCGGCCTGGCCGGCCTGGTCTGGGAGTACACCGGCGCGGTGTTCTGGGTGGTGCTGCTGATCGGGCTGCTGGTCAGCTTCTGGCGGGCCAAGCCGGTGCAGGACGCCGACGCCACCGTGGTCGCCCGCAAACTCATGGAGCGCAACGCCAACTCCTCGCTGGCGTACATGACGACCTGGCCCGGCAACCAGTACTGGTTCACGCCGCTGCGGCAGGCGGCGCTGGCCTACCGGGTGTCGGCCACGGTCGCGCTGACCACCGGCGGCCCGATCGGCGACCCCGGCCTGCACCGCGAGGTGGTGGTCGGCTTCCAGGAGTTCTGCGCCGACAACGGCTGGACCCCGTGCCTCTACAGCATCACCGCCGACGTGCGCGACGCGGCCGTGGCCCTGGGCTGGCAGACGGTGCAGGTCGCCGAGGACACCGTGGTGCCGCTGGCCGACCTGGAGTTCACCGGCAAGAAGTGGCAGGACGTGCGCACGGCGCTGAACAAGGCCGGCAAGGAGGGCATCACCGCCGAGTGGCTGTCCTATCCGGACGCGCCGCTGGCCATCACCGACCAGGTGCGGGCCATCTCCGAGGAATGGGTGGCGGACAAGGGAATGCCCGAGATGGGCTTCACCCTGGGCGGGTTGGACGAGCTGGCCGACCGGTCGGTGCGCTGCCTGGTGGCGGTGGACCGGGACCGCACCGTGCATGGCGTGACCAGCTGGCTGCCGGTGTACGAGAACGACGAGCCGGTCGGCTGGACGCTGGACTTCATGCGCCGTCGGGGCGCCGGCTTCCGCGGCGTCACCGAGTTCATGATCGCCTCGGCCGCGCTGACGCTGAAGGAGGAGGGCGCCCGGTTCCTCAGCCTGTCCGGCGCGCCGCTGGCCCGGTTGGACCGGGGCGAGGAAGTCTCGTCGCTGCAACGGATCCTGGACGTCACCGGCAAGGCTTTGGAGCCGGTGTACGGGTTCCGGTCGCTGCTGAGCTTCAAGGCCAAGTTCCAGCCCGAGTACCGGCCGCTGTTCATGGCCTACCCGGATTCCGGGGCGCTGCCGGCCATCGGCAACGCCATCGGCCGGGCCTACCTGCCGGACCTCACGGCCCGGCAGGGGCTGCGGCTGGTGTCGAAGCTGTTCAGGAAGTAGCGCTGAGGTAGCGGACGTCGGTCAGCTCCTCGGACAGCTCCCACAGGCGCCGGCCCACCTGGGGGTCGGTGGCCTTGGCCGATGGCTTTTCCGGGCGCGGGAATCCCTTGGTGCGGAACAGGTTCCCGGGTCCGATCAGCGAGCCGCCGGGCAGGTTGGGCACGGTCGCGGCGTACAGGGTGGGCATCGCGCCGCCGGCCATGTCCTGCTTGATCGGCGCGATCAGCAGGTCCAGCGCCGGGTTGCCGAGGCTCTGGCCGGGTTCCAGGGCGAAGCCCGGGTGCGCGGCCATGCTGGCGACGCCGGTGCCGGCCAGCCGGCGGTCCAGCTCCAGCGTGAAGATCATGTTGGCCAGCTTGGAGTTGCCGTAGGACTTGCTGGGCGAGTAGCGGCGCTCGTGCTGCGGGTCGGCGAAGTCGAACGGCGCGAACTTGTGGGCCAGGCTGGTGATGTTCACGACCCGCGCGCCCGGGCGCAGCGCCGGCAGCAGCAGGCCGGTCAGCGCGAAGTGGCCGAGGTGGTTGGTGCCGAACTGGGCCTCGAAGCCGTCCCGGGTGGTGCGCCGCTCGGTCACCATCTTCTCGCCGGCGTTGTTGATCAGCAGGTCGAGGTGCTCGTGCTCGGCCAGGACCGTCTTGGCCGCCTCGCGCACGGCGGTGAGGTCGGCCAGGTCCAGGTGCACCAGCTCCACCTTCGCCGCCGGCAGCTGCTTGCGGACCGCCGCCACGGCCTTCTCGCCGCGCTCCGGATTGCGGGCCGCGAGCAGCACGTGCGCGCCGTGCTCGGCCAGGCCCAGCACCGCGTGCAGGCCGATGCCGCTGTTCGCGCCGGTGACGAGCGCGGTCTTGCCGGTGAGGTCGGGCAGGTCGGCCGGACGCCAGGAGGTCATGACACAAAAGTGGCACACCCTGACACTTGGCGTCAAATGACACGAGGTCGGATAGACTGCGCCGATGACCAAGTTGTGCGGGCTGCGCGAGCGCAAGAAGCAGCAGACCAGGATGGCCCTGGTCGACGCCGCGCTGGCGCTGTTCGAGACCAAGGGCTTCGAGGCCGCCACCGTGGAGGAGATCGCCGCCGCCGTCGACGTGTCCCCGCGCACCTTCTTCCGCTACTTCCCCGCCAAGGAGGCCGTGCTCCTCGCCGTGCACGACGAGGAGTTCGCCCGGCTCATGGCGGCCGTCGACACCGCCCCCACGCTGGCCGAGGCCGTCGTGGCCGCCATCGACGGCGACCACGACCGCTTCCGCCGGGTGCAGGAGCTGCTCGCCCGCACCCCCGCCCTGCACGCCACCTTCCTGCACCGCTCCGTCGAGCAGGAGCACGAGCTCGTCGCCAGGCTCCTGCCCCCCGACGCCGACCCCGAGCAGACCCTGCGCACCCGCCTGCTCGTCGCCGCCACCTTCGCCGCCCTCCGGGTCGCCGTCGAGGACTGGCTGGCCACCCCCGGCGCCGACTGCGCCGCCCGCGTCCGCGACGCCCTGGCCCTGGTCGCCGTCACAGGCTGAAGAAGATCCCCCGCACGATCAGGGCGGCCACGAAGACCACCGTGAAGGCCAGGTCGATGCCGATGCCGCCGGCGCGGACGGGCGGCAGGACGCGGCGGACCGGGGCGATCACCGGCTCGGTGCCGGCGTGGGCGAGCCGGCGGGCGCGCGCCGTCCAGTACGGGCCGCGGCCGGCCAGCGACACCCAGTCCAGGACCATGCGGATGATCATCACCAGGATGAAGAGGGTCACCACCCACCCGAGCAGTGTGCCGATCAGGCCCATTTCGTCTCCTTGGGTCGTTTCCCCTACAACGCGCCGGGCCGGGTCGAAGTGTCCGGCTGGCAGCTGTCGATAAGCTCAGCGAATGATCTCCGGCGATGTGGGGGAGCGGACCCTGTCCAGGGCCACCTGGCGCCTGGTTCCGCTGATGGCCGTCTGCTACTTCTTCGCGTACCTGGACCGCACCAACCTGTCGGTGGCCGCGCTGACCATGAACAAGCAGCTCGGCCTGTCGGCGACGGCGTACGGGCTGGGCGCGGGGCTGCTGTTCGTGGGCTACGTGCTGCTGGACGCCCCGAGCAACCTGATCATGCACCGGGTCGGCGCGCGGGTCTGGATGGCCCGGATCATGGTGGTGTGGGGCATCGTGGCCGCTGCCTGCGCCGCCATCCAGGGCGAGGTCAGCTTCTACGTGCTGCGCTTCCTGCTGGGCGTGGCCGAGGCCGGCTTCTTCCCCGGCATGATCCTCTACCTGAGCTACTGGTTCCCGGCCGCGCGGCGGGCCACCGTGGTCGGCCTGTTCATGACCGCCGTGCCGCTGTCCACGGCCATCGGCGCCCCGCTCGGCGGCCTGCTGCTGGGCCTGGACGGCGTCGGCGGCCTGGCCGGCTGGCGCTGGCTGTTCCTGCTGGAGGGCCTGCCGTCGGTGCTGCTCGGCCTGGCCCTGCTGTGGCTGCTGCCCAACCGGCCGGCCGACGCCCGCTGGCTGTCGGCCGAGGAACGGACCTGGATCACCGAGACGCTGGCCGCCGAGCAGCGGGCCGTGGCCGAGATGCCGGTGCGGCGGGCCGTGCGGCATCCCCGGGTGATCGCGCTGGGGCTGGTGTACTTCGGCATCACCTTCGGCCTGTACGGGCTGGGCTTCTGGATGCCGACCATCCTCAAGACCTCGCTGGGCTTCGGGAACCTGGCCGTGACCCTGCTGACCGCCGTGCCGTACGCCATCGGCGCGGTCGCCATGGTGTGGTGGGGCCGCCGCTGCGACCGGATCGGCAAGCCCGTGGCCTACACCCTGGCCCCGATGGCCGCCGGCGGCGCGCTGCTGGCCATCTCCGCCTTCATGACCTCCGCGCCGTGGCTGGGCTACGTCGGGCTGTGCGCCTGCGCCATCGGGGTGATGGCCGCGTTCCCGTGCTTCTGGACGCTGCCGACGGCCTTCCTGTCCGGGGCCGCGGTGGCCGCCGGCATCGGCGTGATCAACTCCATCGGCAACATCTCCGGCTTCATCGGGCCGTACTGGGTGGGCTGGATGACCGACCTGTTCGGCTCTAGCAAGTGGGGCCTGGTCACCATCGGCGTGGTGATGGTCGCCGGGGCCGTGCTCGTCTCACGGCTGCGGACCGCCCGGTGATCGAGATCGTGCCGTACGACCCGGCCTGGCCCGTGCACTTCGCCACGCTGCGGGACCGTCTCGCGGCCGCGCTGTGCGGGCTGGGCCGGATCGAGCACGTCGGCAGCACCGCCGTGCCCGATCTGGCCGCCAAGCCCGTGCTCGATGTCTGCGTGGTGCTGGACTCCCCGGACCAGCTGCCCACGGCCGTCTGCCGCCTGGCCCCGCTCGGCTACCGCCACCACGGCGGCGCCGACTGGGACTCCTTCACCGTCCCGCCCGGCGGCCCGGCCCATCGCCTCTCCGTCTGGACCGCCGACCACCCCACCCTGGTGCAGAGCCTCGCCTACCGCGACTACCTGCGCACCCATCCCGACACCGTGCGGGCCTACGCCGAGCTCAAGTACTACCTGGCCGACCGCTTCCGTGACGACCGGGCCGGCTACGCCGCCTCCAAGGCCGCCTTCATCGCCCGCATCGTCTCGGTCACTGGTAGCTCACAAACTCCGGCTGCGGCGTCATAGCCAGCACGTCCTGCGGGGCCAGCAGCGGCTTGTCCTGGGTGTAGAACAGCTTGAACCCCATGTGGAACTGCTTCGGCGCCGCGATCGCGTGGTAGATGTCCGTCTTCGTCTTCACGTCCCCGAAGCCGTCCAGGTGCTGCACCAACGCCAGCTCCGGATGCTGCCGCACGCTGGCCAGGTCCGGGATCATCGAGGCCCGGAACATGTGCAGCACCACCACCTTCTGCGGCAGGTCACCGGTTTTCGTCAGGTCCGCCACCCAGTCCAGGACCCCGTTCACCTCCGTCGCCCCCACCTGCCCGATGGCCTGCCCCGGCACCTCGCCCGGCCCCATCCGCCACTCCGCGTCCAACGCCAGCCCCACATCCGGCTGCCGCACCAGGTTCTGCCACGGCTTCACCGCCTCCCGGAAGTCCCGCCGCCCCGGCTGGACGTCCAGGATGAACAGCTCCTTGTGCCTCCTAGCCGCATCCAGGTACGCCTGAACCTGCTGCGCCGCAACGTCATGGCTGTACGCCCCGTCCTTGCCCGGGCCCCCGTCCGCCACCGTCGCGATGAACTCCATCGCCGGCTGCACCTTCCGGTCCGGCGTCCCGAACGCCCCCGCCGCCTTCTCCACCGCCTCCGCCGCGTCCTCCGGCGTTCCCTGCCCCAGCACCCCCAACGCCTTCGTCCCCGCCGTCCCGTAGTACGCCACCACCCGGTACTGCGGAAACACCGTCCGCCCACCCCTCGGCAACTGAGCCTGCGTCGGCGCAGCCGTGCCCGGCGTCGCCGCCGGCGCCCCACCACACGCCGTCAGCAGCCCCACCATCGCGATCGTCCCAAGTAGTCGTCGCATAGTGCCGGATACCCGACGCTGCCTCGCATTAACTCCTCAGTCCAAACCGAACTCTTCCCTCAGTGTGCCAAGGAAGTTCTGTGCGCTCCGGCTAGCCCGCCCGCGTCACTGCGTTGACCGCCGTGGTGGTCGACCAGGCAACCGCCGTAGGCGGCCAGCACGAGTCCGATCATCGCCAGCGAAAACGTCGGCAGGGACATCAGCACGCCGATCGCGAGGTGCAGGGCGGTCGAGCAGCACAGGGCGATCAGGCGCATCCGCCGGGTCCCGATGATGGTGACCGCGATGACGCCTTGAATCGCGACCACCGACCAGGACAGTGCGGCCACCAGCCAGTAGGTGCTCAGGAGAGGGTCCAGCAGGGCGCGGAGCGACGGGGGGAAGCCGTAGGTGGGATCGTTGGCGACGAAGTACATCGCCACGCCGTGCTGCCACGACGAGTCGGTCAGTTTCGAGACGACGGCTGTCGCGTAGATGATGAAAACCTGCAACCTGATAACCAGATGGCTCGCGAACGCGGCCCCGCGCCACCCAGGGGAAACAGGGTCGGCCGGTCGCTGCCATTGCCACACGCGCCGGTCGCCGAGACAGATCGGGATCAGCAGCAGCGTCATCGCCTTGGCCGCGCTGTCCACGCCCAGCTCGGTGAAGATGCTCGAACCGACGCTGAATGTGACGTACCACTGCGGAATGCAGGTCCACCTCGGCCGATACCCCGACATCGCCACGACCAGAACACAGATCGACAGCGACCGGGCCGTCAGCGCTCCGCCGGGCAGCGCATTGCTGTGGCACCACAGCGACAGTGACCCGAGCCCGTCACAACTGCCGGCCGCCGGGAGACCGCTGGTGGTTCCGAGCAGGGCGCTGTCGGGAGTGAACACGATCGAGAGCAGCACGGCGCCGGCGATGAAGCAGCGGCCGAGGGCGAGCGGCGTGCCCCGTGACTCCCAGCGGATCGGCAGGCCGTGCAGCCATGACACGAGTCTCATCGGCCCGGGCAGGGCAGATTCACCACGGCGACGCGATACACGGTCCGCGGGTTCCCCGGTAGTTGCCCGACGGCGCTCGGGCCGGGCAGGTCGACGGAAATGGCGGTCAGCCCGCACAACCCCGGCACGGGCGCCTGATCGCTCGTCATGAAGACATACCCCGCGCCACGCTGGACGTGACAAGCGCTCGGCACCACGTCGCCGCACTGCTGCCAGTATTGCTGCGGGATGCTCTGCGCGAGCTGCGCGACCCAGAGCAATTCTGTTCCGCCGGCACGATTCAACCCCCAGGCGTAGTCCGACCAGCCGGTTCTCTGATTTTGGGAGGCGCCGAGCGTGCCGTCCGGCGTGATCTCGTAGGCATCGACAAGCTGGTTCTTGTCAAGCCCGGTGAAAAAGGACCACTGCTGCGGCCAGACCTTCTCGTATCCCTGGGCCCGACTGTTGAGCCAGCTCACGCCGGAAAAGGCTCCCCACTGGGTGAGGCAGGCGACGAGGAGGACGGTGAACAGGATGGCCAGGGTCAGCGTGAACGCCCTGGCGGCGGACGTTCGCTGGTCCGGCTCGTCCTGGTTCACCGACATCCGTCGTCCAATTCACGAAAGAAGACCACTACTGGGGTGGGATGATTGATTTGCTGTCGCCGGTGACGATCGTGTTCGCGGTGGTGTGAGTGGGCTGCGCCGCCTGTGCGGTGGACGCGCTGAAAATCGCGGCCGCGATGGCCGCGCCGACCATGAGGCCAATAGTGACTGGTCGCCGCATCGTGACTCTCCCGGTAAGAGTAGAAGGTGAGAGCGGGCGTCGTGAAAGTAGCACGCCTTCAAGTCCGGGTTCGCGGCGCGAACGGCGATGATGCCCTATCGGGCATCATCGCCGTTCGGGTGTCCGTGGTTTCCGTGTCCGATTACGCTGCCGTAGCGGACAAACCACTCATACGGCGCCGCCGAGGAGTTGGCTAACGCTTCAGGGCGGCGATCAGCCGGTCGACGGAGGTGCCGAGGTTCCAGCGCTTCTTCAACGCCAGCAGGCGATCCACGTCCGCGGCGCCGGCGGGGACCACGTCCGGACGGTCCATCAGCACGGGGGCGTCAACGGCGACGCGCACGACGGTGGGGGCGGCGGAGAGGTAGTCGGCGGCCTCGGTGAGCTTGGTGCGGACGCGGGCGGTGAGCCGGCGGTCGCGGGGGTCGTGGACGGCGGCGATGAGGGCGTGCAGCGAGCCGAAGTCGGTGATGAGCTTGGCGGCGGTCTTCTCGCCGATGCCGGCGACGCCGGGGAGGCCGTCGGAGGGGTCGCCGCGCAGGACGGCCATCTCGGCGTAGGCGTCGCCGGCGAACTCGGCGGGCAGGGCGTACTTGGCGGCGAGCTCGGCGGGACCGATGATCTCGACCTTGTTCCAGCCCCGCCCGACATACATCACGGTGACGGGAGTGGGGGAGTGGCGCACCAGCTGGAACAGGTCCCGGTCGCCGGTGACGACCTCGACGGGGTCGACCTTCTCGGCATGGGCCAGCGCCCCGATGACGTCGTCGGCCTCGTAGCCGGTGGCCTCGGCGGTGGCCAGGCCGGCGGCGTCGAGCAGGTCGAGGATGATCGGCACCTGGGGAGTGAGCGCGTCGGGCACCTCCTCCTCGGCCCCGTCGCCCTCGGCGGCGACCCGGTGCGCCTTGTATGACGGAATGGCGGCGACCCGGAACTCGGGCCGCCAGTCGGCGTCGAGGCAGGCGACCAGGCGCGAGGGCCGCCGGTCGACCAGGATGCGGGCGACGGTGTCGGCGAAGCCGCGCACGGCGTTGACCGGCTGGCCGTCGGGGGAGGTCATCGAGTCCGGCAGCGCGTAGAACGACCGGAAGTACAGGCTGGCCGAGTCCAGGAGCACCAGCGGGGCGGCGGTCATCGCTCAAGTCAACCAGCTGCCCCCGACAACATCGAGCCGGGTTCAATCGCAGAGAATCCTTTGCAAAGAAGTCTCTGCGATCGCTACGCTGAGCCCGTGACGGAGATCAGGCTCGACGCGAAGACGCTGCGCGCGCTGGCGCATCCGCTGCGGATCAGGCTGCTGGGCCTGCTGCAACTGGACGGCCCGGCGACCGCGACGGGCCTGGCCCAGCGGGTGGGGGAGTCGAGCGGCACGACGAGTTGGCATCTGCGGCAGCTGGCCGACAACGGCCTCATCGAGCAGGAAACGGCGCTGGGCAACAAGCGCGAGCGCTGGTGGAAGGCATCCTATGAAGGCACTGACCTGCGCATGGAGGACTTCCGCGGCGACGACGAGTCGGCGGGAGCGCTGGCCGCCTTCCTGTACGAGATCGCCGCCGGCGCCTACCGCCGGATGACGACGTTCCTGGCCGAGGACTGGGCGCAGGAGTGGCGCGAGTCGTTCGTGATGTCGACCCAGGAGCTGCCGCTGACTCCGGACGAGCTCAAGGCGATGCGCACGGAACTGCACGAGGTCGTCGACAAGTACCGCCGGCCGGAGCGACAGGGGGACGAGATCGTGGTGACGCAGATCCAGGGATTCCCGCGGAAGACCAAGCGATGAGGACGCCGCTGTTAGCCCTGCTCACAGGCTCGGTGGTGTCCTCGGCCGGCACGTCGATGACGGTGCTGGCGATCCCGTGGTTCGTGCTGCACACCACCGGCAGCGCGGCCCAGACGGGACTGGTCGCGGCGGCGGAGGTGGCGGGCCTGGCGGTGGCGACGGGGCTGGGTGGCCCGATCGCGGACCGGATCCAGCCGAGGCTGGTGAGCATCGCCTCCGACACGCTGGCGGCGGTCGCGGTCGGCCTGGTGCCGGCGCTGACGATGCTCAACCTGTTGCCGCTGTGGGGGTTGGTGCTGCTCACCGCCCTGCTGGGGCTGACCCGAGGGCCGGGGTCGACGGCGGCGGACATGCTGCTGCCGTCGGCGGCGAAGCTGGCGGGCACGCCCATCACCCGGGCGGCGAGCTGGTTCGAGGGGGCGTTCCGCATCGGCCGGTTGGTGGGCGGGGTGTCGGCCGGCGCGCTGATCGCCTTCCTGGGCCCGGCGCAGGTGCTGTACGTCGACTCGGTCAGCTACCTGGTCTCGGCGCTGCTCACCGCGGTGTTCATCCACGTGCGCCTGCACCAGGACGAGCCGAAGGCCTGGACGGTCGGCGGCCACCTCGCCGAGCTCCGGGAGGGCTTCCGCTACCTGATGCGGGACCGGTTGCTGGCAGCGGTGGTCGGCATGGTCCTGGTGACGAACATGCTGGACGGCGCGTACGTCTCGGTCCTGCTGCCGTCGTACGGCACGCTGATCCTGCACAGCAGCGTCCTGCTCGGCGTGGTCGCCAGCGTGTCCAGCGCCGCGACGCTGTGCGGGGTCATGGCGTACGGCGCGGTCGGCGAGCGGCTGCCGAAGTGGGGGACCTACGCGGTCGCGTTCCTGATCGCCGGCACGCCGAAGCTGGTGCTGATGGCGCTGGAGCCGTCGATGCTGGTCCTGCTGCCGGGGCTCGCGGTGTCGGCGTTCGCGTTCGGCATGATCAACCCGATTCTGCTCGGCCAGCTGTACTCGCGGGTGCCGGAGACGTTGCGCGGCCGGGTGTTCGGCGTGGTGGCCTCGGGCGCGCTGGCCGGGATACCGGTGGGGGCGCTGCTGGCCGGGGTGCTGGTGCAGTTCGCCGGCCTGAGGTCGGCGCTGCTGGGCGCGGCGGCGCTCTACTTCGTGATGACGTTGTGCCCGTTCGTGTTCCGGGTCTGGCGCCGGCTCGACGAGCCGGTGGAAGAGGCGTCAGGCGACCACGTCGGGGGTGCGATCGCCTGACACCTCGGTCTCGGGGGTGCGCTTGCGGCACACGATGGTCACCTGGGCGGAGGAGTTGAGCACGTCGTCCTCGCGGCGCGGCAGCGGCGGGACCAGCTGGCCGGATTCGGCCAGCTCCCGCAGCATCCGGTCGGTGGTCCGACGGGTGCGCCACAGGCTCAGCGGCCTGGTCACCGCCCGTGTCGGCGCGGGGTGCAGGATATGCGCCCAGCAGCCGAGCGCCACCACTACGAGCACTGACGTCCAGATAAGGAACATCGTCGACTCCTCGCGGTCACTCTCGGTTTACCGTTTGATCGGGAGCTGGCACCTTGAGCCCCCAATCGGGTGACACCTATGGAGTTAACCGGTGATCGCGCGTAGAAACATCCGCCATCTGGACGCGTGCACCTGCGGTGACCGGAAAGTTATCCAGAAGTACCTCATCGGACGGCGGGCCCGGACGATCGCATGATCCGCTCGCGCGTCGACCTCGCTAGGCTCCTGTGTCATGTCCGTCAGCACTGCCATGATCGACGTCGATTCCCTTCGTGACCGGTTCCGCCGGGCCGCCGAGGCGGCGGCCTCGGCCGGCGTCGACGCCCTGCTCGTGTCCCCCGGCTCCGACCTGCGCTATCTGCTCGGCGCGGGCGGCTCGTCGTTCGAGCGGCTGACCTGTCTGGTTCTGCCGGCGGCGGGCAGCGCGGCCGAGCCGGCGCTGGTGGTGCCCAAGCTGGAGTACCCCGGCTACGCCGGTGTGCCGACCGACGATCTTGGCGTACACGTGTCCACCTGGGTGGACGGCGAGGACCCGTACCGACTGGTCGCCGACGTGCTCAAGGCCTCGAAATCGGTCGCGGTGACCGACATGATGCCGGCACTGCACACCCTCGGCCTCCGCGACGCGTTGCCCGACGCGCGGCAGAGCCTGGCCGGACCGGTGCTGCGCGAGCTGCGGATGCGCAAGGACGCCGGCGAGATCGAGGCGCTGCGCAAGGCCGGCGCGGCGATCGACCGGGTGCACGCGCGGATGGGCGAGTGGCTGCGCGCCGGCCGCACCGAGGCCGAGGTGGGCGCGGACATCGCGGCGGCGATCGTCGAGGAGGGGCACACGGTGGCGGACTTCGTCATCGTCGGCTCCGGCCCCAACGGCGCGAGCCCGCACCACGGCGTCTCCGACCGGGTCATCGAGCAGGGTGACGTGGTCGTGGTGGACATCGGCGGCCCGGTGCCCGAGGGCTACAACTCCGACTCCACCCGCACCTACGCCGTCGGCACGCCCGCCTTCGACGACGTGGCCAGCACCTACGCCGTGCTCCAGGCCGCGCAGCAGGCGGCGGTCGACGCCGCCGGGCCGGGCGTGACCGCCGAGGCGGTGGACGCGGCGGCGCGCGACGTCATCGCCGACGCCGGCTTCGGCGAGTTCTTCGTGCACCGCACCGGCCACGGCATCGGACTCGACGTGCACGAGGACCCGTACATCGTCAGCGGCAACGACCTGGTGCTGGAGGCCGGCATGGCCTTCAGCGTCGAGCCCGGCATCTACCTACCCGGCCGCTGGGGCGCGCGTATCGAGGACATCGTCGTGGTCACCGAGGAGGGCGCGGTGCGTCTGAACACCCGGCCGCACGAGCTGGCGGTGCTGCACCCGTGACCGCGCTGGAGCCGATCGACCAGGCCATCCTGCGGGAGCTGACCGCCGACGGCCGGTGCAGCTTCACCGACCTCGCCGAGCGCGTCGGCCTGAGCGTGTCCGCCGTGCACCAGCGGGTGCGACGCCTGGAGCAGCGCGGCGTGGTCAAGGGCTACGCGGCGCGGGTCGACGGCGAGCAGGTGGGCCTGCCGCTGACGGCGTTCATCTCGCTGACGCCGATCGACCCGGCCGCCCCCGACGACTACCCGCACCGGCTGGAGCACCTCAACGCCATCGAGGCCTGCTACTCGGTCGCCGGCGACGCCTCGTACGTGCTGAAGGTGCGGGTGGCCGGGCCGACGGCGCTGGAGGACCTGCTGCGGCAGATCCGGGAACAGGCCAACGTGTCCACCCGGACCACGGTGGTGCTGTCGACGCCGTACGAGGACCGTCCGCCAGGGGTGTGATAAAGGGCGCCGTGGCCGTCTGGGCACGGCGCCCTTTCTGTTTTTCCGTCCGACAAGTCCGTTTTCGCTGAGCCGAAAGGCCGCACACGGCGGTCGAACGGGCTATTGCCGGGGATTGCGTGGGAGCGCTTCCATGAAACCGGTCGCACCCTGCACCCTGCGAAAAAGAGCCTGGAGTCGACGATGATTCTTGCGCATCGTAAATCCCTGTCCCGAAGAAACTCGGTCCGACGCGGCGTCGCCATGCTCGCCACCGGCGGACTGACGGTGCTGCTCACCGCGTTCGGCTTCGCCCCCGCTCAGGCCGCCGTGCCCGCGCCGCCGTCCGGCTGGACCACGGTGTTCAGCGACGACTTCAACGGCGCCGCCGGCAGCGGTGTGAACACCGCGAACTGGACGTACAACACCGGCCCCGGCTCGAATTTCGGCACCGGTGAGATCGAGACGATGACCAATTCGGCCAGCAATGTCCATCTCGACGGAAACGGCAATCTCGACATCACCGCGCTCGGTTCCGGCTCGAACTGGACGTCGGGCCGGATCCAGACGCCCACGGCCGTGGCCGGCGCGCCGGCCGGCGGCAAGCTCGAGGTGACCGCCTCCATCCAGCAGCCCAATCCCGGCAACGGCCTGGGCTACTGGCCGGCGTTCTGGATGCTGGGGCAGGGACAGTGGCCAGAGAACGGCGAGATCGACATCATGGAGGACGTCAACGCCCTGTCCGAGGTCGCCGGCACCATCCACTGCGGCGTGTACCCGGGCGGCCCGTGCAACGAGGGCAACGGCATCGGCAGCGGGCTGCGCGGCTGCGGCGGCTGCCAGACCGGCTTCCACACGTACACGATGATCCTGGACCGGACCAACACCTCGGCCGAGTCGATCACGTTCTACCTGGACGGCGCCTCGTACTTCACCGTCACCGAGGGGCAGGTCGGCGCCAGCACCTGGCAGCAGGCGTTCGACCACAACCTGACCATCCTGTTCGACCTGGCCATGGGCGGCGGCTTCCCGAACGGCGTCTGCGGCTGCACCAGCCCGAGCGGCTCGACCACCTCTGGCGGCACCATGGCCGTGCAGTACGTCGCCGCGTACACCACCACCGGCGGCGGCACGACCCCGCCGCCCGGCGGCGGCGCGGTGACCGGCTATCAGGGGCTGTGCCTGGACGACCGGTCGGCGAGCACGGCCAACGGCAACCCGATCCAGATCTACACCTGCAACGGCACCACGGCCCAGCAGTGGACCTTCGTGCAGGCCGGCACCACCCTGCACGTGCTGGGCAAGTGCCTGGACATCGCCAGCGGCGGCACCGCCAACGGCACCCTGGTCCAGCTGTACGACTGCAACAACACCGGGGCGCAGGTGTGGGTGCCGCAGTCCAACGGCACCCTCTACAACCCGCAGTCCAACAAGTGCCTCGACGATCCGGGGTACTCCACGACACCCGGCACCCAGGTGCAGATCTGGGATTGCGCCGGCACCGCCAACCAGGTCTGGCACCTGCCGTAGGTCGGAGAAGGGGTCCTGCGCCGCGGGGCCCCTTCCTTCTGGTTGATGTATCACTATGACTTCAGTGACGAGTGAAGGCAATGCCTGATCGCGCTCACGTGGCGTCGAAAAGGACCAACTGCCGACACCGAACGGGCGAGACCCGGTACAACAAGATCCATGTCTGAATTGGGGCTTCTCAACGATCAGTCCGCCGTGCGCCGGATCCAGCTCGGCGACGTGCGCCTGACCTACGTGGTGGACGGCGCGATGGCGCTGGTCGCGAGCGCCTTCCTGCCGGCGGTGCCGGGGGAGTACTGGCGTGAGCACCCCGAAGCCGTCGACGCCGGGGGCCGGATCGCGATGTCCGCCGGCGGGCTGCTGGTCGAGCGGGACGGGCGGAAGCTGCTCGTGGACGCCGGCCTCGGGCCGTACCAGGGCGACATGTCGGTGGGGGAGGAGCCGTTCGGAACCGCGGACAGCGGCTCGATGCTGGACGTCCTGGCCGAGGTGGGCGTCGCGCCGGAGGACATCGACGCGGTCGCCTTCACGCACCTGCACGTGGATCACGTCGGCTGGGCTTTTCGGGACGGCAGCAAGGTTTTCCCCAACGCCCGGTACCTCGTGGCCACGGAGGAGTGGGCCCCGCACGAGCATGGGATCGCCGTGCCCGGCGTGATCGCGGAGATGACCGTGGCGCCCATGCGCGGCAACCACGAGCTGATCCGGGAGGGGGAGGAGGTGTGGCCCGGCGTGCACGCCGTCGTCACGCCCGGGCACACCCCGGGGCACTCGTCGTTCGTGATCGACAGCGGGGCCGGGCGGATCGTCGCGTTCGGCGACGCCTTCCACGCGCCGGCCCAGATCGCGCATCCGGAGTGGGGTTCGCTGCCCGACACCGACACGGACGGCGTGCTCAAGGCCCGGGTCCGGCTGCTGGGGGAGTTGGAGCGGCCCGGCACCCTCGGCTTCGGCATCCACTTCGGGGACCAGGCCTTCGGCCGGGTGGCCCGGGACGAGGCCGGCGTCGCCACCTGGCAGCCCGTCGAGACGGAGCACGTCCGGGCGACCCCTCGTGTGCTCTAGTTGAATAATATCACTATAGCTTCAGTGACGATTGAAATCCATACTCCACTGAACACCACAAACCACAACGCCAACGACGAGGCGGGGACCCGTCCCTGATCACCGCTCTTACCCTGCTTTCTCCTGGCGGCAAGGGGATGTGGGCATGGGACCGCTACAGCGGCGGCGAGCGATCAGGGAGGCGGCCCGCGAGGCCGGGCTGGGCGAGGTGGTGCGGATCCACCGCAGCTACAGCCGAGCGCTGGCGGTGGGGCTGTGGGCGCTGGTCGTGGTGTCCTTCGTGGTGGCGGTGATCATGACGATCATCCAGGTCTACGAGGGATCCACGACGTGGCAATGGCCGTTGCTGGGGTGGAGTCTCCTGGTGGGGCTGGCCCTGGTGCTGCCGCAGGTCGGCCCGATGTTCGGTGGGCGGCACTGGGTCGGGGTGGCGCGGGGCGGGCTGGTGTTCTGGGAGCGGGACTCGGTGTGGACCGCGACCTGGGCCGATGCGCCGCGGCTGGAGGAGAGTTCCCTGTGCGGTGTAAGGGATGTGGAGGACTCGCGGCTACGGCGGGCGCCGGTGGGTGCGTGGACCTCGCGGCGGGTCGGCGGCCTGGGGGCGATCGCGGTGTTCGCGGTGGTCGCGACCTTGTTCACGGCGGTGCCGATCGTGCGGAACTACGTGATCGGGGATCAGCCGGCGAAGGTCGACCAGTTGCAGCGGCTGTGCCAGGGCGGCCGGGCGTTCGGCCAGTCCGCGTCGTACGACAGTGAGGCCCCGCATCCGGTGGTGGCGTTCGGTGACGGCACGCAGCTGTACTCATCGGATCCCCGGGTGGAGCCGGCGTCGGTGGAGTTGGTCGCGTGCGTCGACGCGATCGGTGGTCAGCTGGTCAAGCGGTGCGAGTACCAGTCCAGCTACACGCGGACGCTTTACGATGGCCAGTTCCGGGTCAGGGTCTTCGAGGCGCGGACCGGTCGGCTGCTGGGGTCGTTGACCACCGAGGGCAGCAAATTCAACGGGAACTGCGCGCCGATGATCTGGACGCCTGACGACGAGAAGTCCGAGGACGTCTTCAACTATCCGGACGAGGAGATCCTGCGGTCGCGGCTGGCGCCGTTCGTGGGGTAGTCGGCTTCCATGCCGAGGATCGCGAAGGCGTCGGCGTCGACGAGCGTGACGCAGCGGTCGGGGCCGCGTTGCAGCCAGCCGTGGTCGACGGCGTGGTCGAGCAGGGCGGCGGGCAGGGAGCCGCTGAGGTGTTCGCGGCGTTCGGTCCAGTCGAGGCAGTCCTTGAGCAGGGGTCGGCGGCCGCCGGGGATTGTGATGTCGAGGTCGGCCAGGACCTGGTGGCCGCGTTCGGTGAGGGCGAGGCCGCCGGAGGTGTCGATGAGGCCGGCGGTGAGCATGCCGGTGCGCAGGGCGACGCCGAGGTGGCCGGCGAGGTGGTCGTAGCAGGTGCGGGCGTAGGCGAGGCGTTCGGCGCGGCGTGAGGTGCGGAGGCTGTTCGGGCGGGGGACGGGGTGCTCGGCGAGTTCGGTGAGTTGTTCGATGAGTTCGGCGATGCGGGGGTCGGCCAGGCGGACGTAGCGGTGGCGGCCTTGGCGGACTGTGTCGACGAAGCCGGCGGCGGACAGGCGGGCGACCTGTTCGGTGGCGGTGGGTGGGGCGACGCCGGCGGCGCGGCCGAGTTCGCCGACGGTCCAGGCGCGGCCGTCGAGCAGGGCCGTGCACATGGCGGCCCGGGTGGGGTCGGCGAAGACGGCGGCGACCTCGGCCAGGGGGTTGGCGGGCATGGGTCGAGGCTAGACACCCTGGGGTTCGGCGGCTGCCGAACTATGGTGCGGGCAGGGCCAGTTGCACGGAGCCGTGGCCGTCGGGGACGCAGGCGGCCTGGCGTTCGGTGAGGGTGAGGAACTGGCTCATGCACTGGGCGAAGGCGGTGTAGCCGGCGGAGTTGGGGTGGAAGGACTGTTGCAGGGCGTGGGCGTAGCGGGCCTTGTCCTGGAAGTCCTGCCAGTTGACGGTGAGGCGGGTGAACCATTCCTGGCCGCCGTGGCAGGCCTCGTGGCCGACGCCGGCGCGGGAGAGGTCGAGGAAGCGGGCGCCGGCTTGTTGGGCGGCGCGGCGGATGCCGTCGTTGAGGATGGGGACGCCGCGGTCCTGGACCCAGCGCAGGTCGTCGGTGCGGATGGGGCAGCCGCCGACGTTCTGGAGGCTGCGCAGCATGTCGGGGGCGACGGGGGCGGCGTAGGACTGGAGGACGAGGTTGTAGGCGGTGTCGGGGTAGCCGTGTTCGATCATGACTCGGCGGACGTCGCGCAGGGCGGCGGCGACCTTGGGGACCATGGCGTCGACGCGGTTCTGCCATTGGGGGTCGACCTGTTTGCCGCAGCCGGGTTGGGTGCTGGTGAAGATGGCGTCGACGCAGTTGGTGAGCAGGGAGCCGAACTGGGGGTCGTCGTTGGCGCCGACGGCGATGACGACGGCGTCGATGCGGTACTGGCCGGCGACCGCGGCGAGTTGGGCGGCTTGGCTGGGTTCGACCGTGTGGGGTCCGTCGAGGCGGATGGCCTGGGCGTTGCTGCCGGAGCAGGCGAAGTTGAAGATCTTGGTGATGCCGGCCAGTTTGATGTGCTGGGGCATGGCCTGGGGTGAGCGGTGGCACCAGTCGTTGTCGGCGCCGTCGGTGTCGGGGGTGTAGGCGCCGGCTCCTTCGCCGGACATGGTGGAGTCGCCCAGCGCGACGATGGCGTGGGGGGCGTTGTCGGGGGGCCGTGGGGGCGGCGTGATGCGGTTGTCGCCGGTGAGCAGGAGGAGGGCGAGGACCGGGAAGACGATCAGGATGACCGCGGCCCGGCGGAGCATGTTCCGCATCGCTGCTGGATTCTAGGTCACGGCTCCGGCTTGGTGCTTGGAAGGGGGCTTTCCTCCACTTGGAGTGGAGGAAAGCCCCCCTTCCAAGCGTGAAAGTTCACGCGTGTGGGTTGTGGGGGTCAGGGTTGTTGGGTGGTCCACCAGTTCTGGCCGTGTTCGGGGAGGGTGTAGATGGGGTCGTAGAAGGGGTAGCGGCGGGTGAGGGCTTCGGCGTCGTCGAGTTCGATGCCGGTGCGGTAGTTCTTGGTCCAGTAGGAGATGCCGAGTTCGCGGTCGTACTCGCAGAGTTGGTGGACCCAGCGTTTGCCGACGTAGGGGACGTCGCAGACGATGCGGGGGGTGGCGTAGCCGGGCAGGTAGCCCATGATGGCGTGCTGGAGTTCCTGTGCTTCCCAGACGGCCAGGCGCCAGTGTTCGGCGTTGGGGATCATGTCGCACATGTAGAAGTAGTACGGGAGGATGTTGGCTTCGCCCTGGAGTGCGAAGCACAGGTCGAGCAGGTTTTCGGGGGTGTTGTTGACGCCGCGCATGAGCACGCCCTGGTTGCGGACGTCGCGGACGCCGACGTCGAGGGCGGTGCGGGCGGCTTCGGCGACCAGTGGGGTGACGGACTGGGCGTGGTTGACGTGGGTGTGGATGGCGAGGTTGACGCCGCGCCGGCGCGCGGTGCGGGCGACGCGTTCCAGGCCTTCCACGACCTTGGGCTGGATCCAGTGCTGGGGCATGCCGGCCAGGGCCTTGGTGGCCAGGCGGATGTCGCGCACGGTGGGGATGTCCAGCAGGCGCATGAGGAACGACTCGAGTTGGGGCCAGGGCATGTTGGCGACGTCGCCGCCGGAGACGACGACGTCGCGGACGCCGGGGGTGCGCTTGAGGTAGTCGATCATGGCGTCTTGCCGGTCGACCGGTTTGAGGGTGAGTTTGTGCTTGTCGATCTGGGGGGTGGAGTTGCCGACGAGGTCCATGCGGGTGCAGTGGCCGCAGTACTGCGGGCAGGTGGGCACCATTTCGGCTAGGACCTTGGTGGGGTAGCGGTGGGTGAGGCCTTCGACGACCCACATCTCGGCTTCGTGCAGTGAGTCGCGGGAGCTGTGGGGGTGGCTGGCCCAGTCGGTGATGCGGTCGCTGGCCACGGGGAGCATGTAGCGGCGGACGGGGTCGCGGTAGAAGGCGTCGGTGAAGGCGTCGGGGGTGAGGTCGGCGTCGACGGCCATGGTGTTGAGCATCTGGGGCGGCAGCAGCATGGACATGGTGGCCAGGCGTTGCTGGTCGTCGGCGAGGTCGTCGTAGAAGCGGTCGGTGAGCAGGTCGCCGACGACGGTGCGCAGTTGTTTGATGTTCTTCACGCAGTGCACGCGTTGCCATTGGGCGTCGCGCCATTGGGCTTCGGTGATGTCGCGCCAGCCGGGGAGGCGTCGCCAGTCGGGTTCGACCAGTTCGCGCCGGACGTACTCGTACGGCTGGGGTTCGGTGGCGGTGGCCACCGAGGTAACCGCGGCGGCACGGGTCTCGTACAGCGCTGTCATCCCTACTCCTCGCCCTCAGGGTTCCGTAAAGATATGCTGTCGGAACGTCGGCTGAGCGTAAATCTTCCGGCGTGGCCGCGTCCAGTGACGAAGGAGTTCGGGATGGCTGGTGACGTGACCGGGTCGCCGATCGGGTTGCACCGGGTGTTGGCGCCGTCGGGCGTGCTGCCGCAGCAGGCCGAGGTGCTGGACGCGGATCCGTCGCCGTGGCCGGACGAGGTCGTGGTGGCGGTGGAGCGGTTGAATCTGGATGCCGCGTCGTATCGGCAGTTGCGGGAGGCGCACGGCTCCGGGGCTGCCGTGCGCCAGGCCGTGCTGGACATCGTGGCGGCGCGGGGCAAGATGCAGAATCCGGTCACAGGTTCTGGCGGGATGTTGCTAGGAACCGTGTCGGCGGTGGGGCCGGACTCTCCGCTCGGGTTGAGGGTCGGCGATCGGGTCGCGACGTTGGTGTCGTTGACGTTGACGCCGCTGCGGATCACCGACGGGTTGTCCGAGTGGGACGGCTTGGGCGAGCAGGTGCCGTGCAGGGGGACGGCGGTGTTGTTCGGGCGGTCGATCGCGGCGGTGTTGCCCGGGGACATGCCGGATGAGTTGGCGTTGTCGGTGTTGGACGTGTGTGGCGCGCCGGCGTTGACGGATCGGGTGGTGCGGGCGAAGGCCGCGAAGTCGGTGTGTGTGCTGGGTGGCGGCGGCAAGTCGGGGTCGTTGTCGTTGGCGGCGGCTCGGGCGGCGGGGGCGACGCGGTTGGTGGCGTTGGTGCCGACCGAGGGTGAGGCGGCGGCGGTGCGGGAGACGGGCCTGGCCGATGAGGTCGTGGTCGTCGACGCGCGTAATCCGGTGGCGGTTGCCGAGGCTGTGGGTGAGCCGGTTGAGGTGACGGTGGTGTGTGTGGACGTGTCGGGCTGCGAGCACGGGGCGATCTTGGCCACGGCGCCGGGCGGGACTGTGATCTTCTTCTCGATGGCGACGTCGTTCTCGGCGGCGGCGTTGGGGGCCGAGGGGGTGGCTGCCGACGTGGAGATGCTGATCGGGAACGGTTATGTGCCGGGGCACGCGGAGTTCGCGCTGGAGTTGGCGCGGCGGACGCCGGGGGTGCTGGCGTTGTTCCGGGGCCGTGAGCGGCAGACTGCCGGATCGTGAGCACTGTGAACACAACTCTGCTTGTCGGCGGCCGGATCTACTCGACGGCCTCGCCGGACGCGACCGCGATGGCGGTGGCCGACGGCCAGGTCGTGTGGGTGGGTCAGGACACTCCGGGCATCGCGCTGTACGGGGACAGCGCCGAGGTCGTGCATCTGGACGGGGCGTTCGTGGCGCCGGCGTTCGTGGACGCGCATGTGCACGCGACCTCGGCGGGGTTGTTGCTGACCGGGGTCGATCTGACCGGGGCGCGGTCGGTGGCCGATGTGTTGTCGGCGGTGCGGAGGGCCCCGGGAGCGGCGGTGTGGGGTCACGGTTGGGACGAGACGCGGTTCGCTGAGGGCCGTGCGCCCTCGCGGGCGGAGTTGGACAAGGCGGCCGATGGGCGGCCGGTGTACTTGTCGCGGATCGACGTGCATTCGGCGTTGGCGTCGTCCGCGTTGATCGAGCTGGCGCCTGAGGCGCGTGAGCGTGACGGCTGGTCGGACAGTGGTGCGTTGTCGCGGGCGGCGCATCACGAGGTGCGGCGGGCGGCGAAGGACGCGGTGTCGCCGGCGCAGCGGCGGCAGGCGCAGGAGGCGTTTCTGGCGTTGGCGGCGTCGCGGGGCGTGGCGAGCGTGCATGAGTGCGCGGGGCCGGACATCTCCAGCACCGAGGATCTCGCCGAGCTGCTGGCGCTGGGCACGGGCCCGCAGGTTGTGGGCTACTGGGGTGAGCTGGGCGGCGTGGAGACGGCGAAGGCGCTGGGCGCGCGCGGCGCGGCCGGCGATCTGTTCGTGGACGGCGCGTTGGGTTCGCGTACGGCCGCGTTGTGCGCCGACTACGCCGACGATCACGGCAATTCCGGTGCCCTGTACTTGGACGCGGATGGGATCGCCGAGCACGTGTTGGCGTGCACCGCTGCCGGGATGCAGGCCGGTTTCCACGTGATCGGCGACGCCGCTGTGGCCGAGGTGATCGCCGGGTTCGAGCTGGCCGAGAAGCAGGTCGGCGCGCCGGAGCTGGCGGCGTGCCGGCATCGGCTGGAGCACGTGGAGATGGTGTCGGCGCAGCAGGCGGCGAAGCTGGCGTCCTGGGGTGTGGTGGCGTCGGTGCAGCCGTTGTTCGATGCCACGTGGGGCGGCCCGGACGGCATGTACGTGCGGCGGCTGGGGGCGGAGCGGGGCACGCGGCTTAATCCGTTCTCCCAGCTCGCGGCGGCCGGCATGCTGCTGGCGCTGGGCTCGGACACGCCCGTGACGCCGGTGAGCCCGTGGGACGCGGTCCGGGCGGCGGTGCATCACCGCACCGACGGTTTCGGGGTGTCGCCGCGGGCGGCGTTCACGGCGCACACGCGCGGGGGTTGGCGCGCCGCGGGCGTGGATGACGGCGTCACGGGCACGCTGGCCCCGGGCGCGCCGGCCACGTATGCGGTGTGGCGGGCCGAGGAGCTGTTGGTGGCGGCGCCGGATTCTCGGGTGCAGCGGTGGTCGACGGACCCGCGGTCGCGGGTGCCGGCGCTGCCGGCGTTGGAGCCGGGGGTGGCGTTGCCGGAGTGCCTGCGCACGGTGCTGTGCGGTCAGGTGATCTACGAACGGGAAGGGGCGCTGGGGTGACGTTGCTGGATCTGGACCCGGAGGTCGCGGCGCGGGCTCGGGAGCTGGCGGCGCGGGCCGCGGAGCCGGTGATCGAGTTGGCGCGGGCGCACACGACGGTCGCGGTGGAGCGGGCCACGCTGCGGCTGGCCGGCATCGCCGGCGCGGACACCACGCATCGTGCGGGCGACGTGCCGTGGGTGAACCGGGTGGTGGACACGATCCGGGAGCAGTGCGGGCTGGAGCACGGCTCGGTGCTGCCGGCGTTCCACGCGTTGCGCGAGCACGATCTGGGTTCGCTGACCGAGCTCGCCGAGGCCACCGCGGCCGGGCAGATCCAGTTCACGGTGCCCACCGGCAAGGACGCCACCGCCGCGGCCAAGGCCGCGAAGAGCGCGGTGGCGAAGGGGCTGCGCACCGTCGACCGCAACCGCGGGCAGCGCGACAAGTTGGTGGCGAAGCTGGGTGATCCGCCGCAGCGGCCGTGGATCTACCTGATCGTGGCCACCGGCGACATCGACGAGGACGTCGTGCAGGCGTGCAACGCGGCGCGGGCCGGGGCGGACATCATCGCGGTGATCCGTTCCACCGGGCAGTCGCTGCTGGACTACGTGCCGGAGGGCGCCACCCACCACGGGTTCGCCGGCACGTATGCGACGCAGGAGAACTTCCGCATCATGCGGGCGGCGCTGGACGAGGTGTCCAAGGAGGTCGGCCGGTATGTGCGGTTGACCAACTACGCGTCGGGCCTGTGCATGCCGGAGATCGCGGTGCTTGCCGGCCTGGAGCGGCTGGACATGATGCTCAACGACTCCATGTACGGGATCCTGTTCCGCGACATCAACCCCATTCGGACCTTCGTGGACCAGCGGTTCTCCCGTCAGGTGCACGCCCGCGCCGGCATCATCATCAACACCGGCGAGGACAACTACCTCACCACCGCCGACGCGGTCGAGGCCGCGCACACCGTGACCGTGTCGCAGCTGCTCAACGAGCGGTTCGCGCACGAGGCCGGGCTGCCGGATGAGCTGCTGGGCCTCGGGCACGCCTTCGAGATCAACCCGAAGGTCCCCGACTCGTTCCGTCTCGAACTCGCGCATGCCCTGCTGGCGCGGGAGTTGTTCCCCGACGCGCCGCTGAAGTGGATGCCGCCGACCAAGCACATGACCGGCGATGTGTTCAACGGCTACCTGCTGGACGGGTTCTTCAACCTCGCCGGCGTCCTGACCGGGCAGTCGATCCTGCTGGTCGGCATGATGACCGAGGCGGTGGTGACGCCGTTCCTGTCCGACCGGGACCTGGCGCTGGCCAACGTGAAGTACGTGCTGGGCGCGGCCGGCAACCTGGCCGAGGACTTCCGGCCCTCGCCGGACGGGTTCATCGTCAAGCGGGCCAAGCAGGTGCTGGGCGAGGCCGTGGACCTGCTGGAGCGGATCGTCGACGACGGGCTGCTGCGGGCGATCGGCGAGGGCACGTTCGGGTTGATGAAGCGGCCGGCCGAGGGCGGCAAGGGCGCGGACGGTGTGGTGGCCAAGGCCGACGGGTACGTCAACCCGGCCAGTGAGCTCCTGGAGGCGGGGCTGTGACCGAAAAGCGTTATGTGCGGCCGTATGGCGACACCACCGGCGACGGCATGGTGCAGATGTCGTTCACGCTGCCCGTGCCGCACGGGCCCCGGGCCGAGGGCGCGGCCCAGCAGTTGGCCAACAAGATGGGCATGGACCCGGCCATGGTCGTGCACTCGCACGCCATCGGCGCCGACTTCACGTTCGTCGTCGTGTACGGCTCGGTCAGCCACCTCGTGGACCTGGACGAGGTCAAGGTCGTGGAGCGGGAGTACCCGCTGCTCTCGCCCTACGACGTGAACGCGACCGTGAAGAACTCCTTGGGGCGCAAGCTGGTTGTCGTCGGGGCGTGCATCGGGACCGACGCGCACACCGTCGGCATCGACGCCATTCTCAACATCAAGGGCTTCGCCGGCGAGAAGGGCCTTGAGTACTACCGGGAGCTGCGGGTGATCAACCTCGGCGCCCAGGTCTCCGTGCCGGAGTTGGTCAAGCGGGCCCGGTCGGAGAAGGCCGACGCCGTGCTGGTGTCGCAGGTCGTCACCCAGCGCGACGCGCACATCCTCAACACCCAGGAGATGTCCGCAGCGTTCCGGGAGGCCATGGGCTCCGAGCGGCCGACCCTGGTCGCCGGCGGGCCCCGGTTCGATCCCCTGATGGCCGGGGAGCTCGGTGTGGACCGGGTCTTCGGCCGTGGCACCACTCCCGGCGAGGTCGCCTCGTACCTCGTGCACACCATTTCCCAGAAGGGCGTCGCAGCGTGAGCTTGGTCGAGGGCTTCTCCGTCACCCACCGCCGGTACGTGCCGTACTCGCACGCCCATTACGGCGGCAACCTCGTCGACGGCGCCTACGGTCTGGGCATGTTCGGCGATGTCGCCACCGAGCTGTGCATCCGCACCGACGGCGACGAGGGCCTGTTCGCCGGCTACGACTCCGTGCAGTTCGTGTCGCCTTTGAAGGCCGGTGACGTGGTCGAGGCCACCGCCACCCTCACCCGCATCGGCACCCGCTCGCGTGGCGTCACCTTCGAACTGCGCGTGGTCTGCCGGGCCACGCCCGAGAAGGGCGCCTCCGCCGCCGAGGTCCTGCCCGAGCCGGTCGTCGCCACCCGCGCCACCGGCACCGTGGTCGTGCCCCAGGCGTGATCTGGCGCGGCGAGTTCACCAACACCGAGGTCAACGCCCTGCACGCCTCGGCGTTCTCTCACCCGGTTACTTCGGTGGACTGGTGGGGGCGGGTGCAGCGCCACAGCCTCGGCTGGGTCTGCGCCCGTTCCGCCGGCACGCTCGTCGGCTTCGTCAACGTCGCGTGGGACGGCGGCGTCCATGCGTTCCGCGCGCCGTCATGATGGGGCCCTTCCTGACGCCCAACGCTCGAAAGGGTCCCTTCGCCCGCGTCCTGGCATGGGAAAGGGGCCCCGGGGGCGGGGTCGGGTTGGGTAGCCTCGCGGCGTGATGGGGGAGTTGACCTTGGCGGCGGTGATCGTCGCGACGACGGTGGCGGGTGTGTGGTGGGTGCCGCGCGGGGGAGCGCCGGAGCGGCCGGGCGGGGGCTGGCGGCGGCATCCGGGGACGTGGCTGGCGGTGGTGATCGGCCTGTTCTTCGTCAACCAGGTGCTGTTCACGGCCTACGTGGCGCAGGCACACCACGGGGACGCCTCGTTTGTCGCCCGGTACATGCCGCCGGGGTGGTTCGACCTGGCCGATCTGGGCGGCGTGCAGTATGAGCTGCCGGCGTGGCCGTGGACGGTGCTGCACGCCCAGTCGGCGATCGAGCTGCCGTTCGGGGTGTTGGCCTACCTGTTGGTGTGCCGGTGGTTCGGGGCGGAGGTCTACCGGCGGGCGGTGCAGGCGCGGTGGCTGCTGTCGGCGTCGTTCACGGTGACGTTCTGCCTGATCGAGCTGGACCTGCCCAGCCCCTACACGGCCGGGGACCTCGTGATCCGCGTGGTGTCGGGGATCGTCACGCCGTTGCTGCTGCCGCTGCTGTCGGAGGGAGCGGCGGGGCAGCCCCGGCTGCTGCCGTTCGTGGCGTCGATGGGGGCGCTGGGGGTCATCGTGTTGGCGGTCTACGACACGGTCACGCTCTACAACCTCGGGCACACGGTGTCGTGGCTGCCGACGGTGGCCGTGGCGCTGGCGGTGTTGGCGGTGGCGCGGCGATGGGCCCGCGGCCCGGTGACCCACGGCCCGACCTTGGCGTCGGTGGCGGGTTCGCTCGGCTGGTTCCTGCTGCTGTTCATGCTGCCGGCGCTGCCTTTGCGCTACGGCTTCAACTTCGGCCTGCCCTTCCTGTCGATGGCCGCCGGCCTGGTCGTCACGGCGGCGGCGGTGTGGCGGGGCTGGGACCACCGGCGGCTGGGGAGCCTGGCCATGGCCACGGTCGCCGGGATCGTCGGCGCGGCCGCGGGCTACCTGCTGGCCAGCGACTACTCCGAGGCCCGCCTGCTGGCCGCGGGCGTCGGATTCCTGCTGGTCGGCCTGGGGGTGTGCGCGGCGATGGACCAACGGTCACAACTTCGCACCGGCCGCTGACGCCGGTCACCGTGCGTACAAGGGCCTCACAACCGGCCCGTAGGCTGAACGGGTGGCCGCACCCGCTGTGACGTCGGAACCCGACACCCCCCTCCCGACGCCTTCTCGACGTCGCCGCGCCCTGCCCGTGCTGGTCCGCGTGGTCGCGGCCCTGGCCGGCGGCGGCATCTTCTACGCCAGCTACCCGCCCCGCACCGACTGGTACCTCGCGCCGCTGGCCTTCGCGCTGCTCGCGGCGGCCCTGCGGCACCGCAGCGCCCGCGGCGGCTTCCTCTACGGCCTGTGTTTCGGCCTGGCGTTCACGCTGCCCCTGCTGACCTGGTTGCAGAGCTTCCTGGGCGCGGACTTCGGCCCGTTCCCGTGGGTGGGCCTGTCGTTCGTGGTGGCCCTCTACATGGCGTTGGCCGGCGCGGCGATGGCCACGGTCAGCAAGCTGCGCGGCGGCCCGGTGTGGATGGCGGCGCTGTTCATCGGCAGCGAGGTGCTGCGCGAGAACTTCCCGTTCGACGGCTTCCCGTGGGGCAAGGTCGCCTTCGGCCAGCCCGAGGGCTTGTTCCTGCCGCTGGCCTCCATCGGCGGCACGGCCCTGCTCGGCTTCGCGGTCATCGTCACCGGCGCCGGCGCCACCGAACTGGTCGCCCGTGTCCGTGACGGCCGGCGGCGGCGCGCCCTCGTGCTGCCGGCGGCGCTGCTGGTGTTGCCGATCGCGGCCGGCGCGGCCAGCTGGTCGCTGGTCGGCACCGACGCGCAGGCCGGCACGCGCACCGTCGCCGTCATCCAGGGCAACGCCCCCGACGACGGCATCAACCTCATGTACGACACGCCGATCCTGCGCCGCAACCACCTCGCCGCCACCGAGCAGCTGGCCGCCGACATCAAGGCCGGCAAGGTCGCCAAGCCCGACCTCGTCATCTGGCCCGAGGTCGTCACCGACCTGGACCCCGACCCCACCGACGATCCCGAGCTGGCCAAGGCCATCGCCGACGTCGGCGTGCCGTTCCTGATCGGCGGGCGGCTGATCCAGAACCCCCAGACCATCCAGAACGTGGTCCAGGTCTGGGACCCGGCCACCGGCCCCGGCGCCCGCTACGCCAAGCAGAAGCTGGTGCCGTTCGCCGAGTTCATCCCGCTGCGCTCCATCTCCGCCGCGGTCACGCCGTTCGTCGCCGACACCCGGGACATGATCCCCGGCGACAAGCCCGGCGCCCTGCCCGTCGACAACACCACCGTCGGTGTGGCCATCTGCTACGAGGTGGCCTACGACCAGGTGGTCGGCGACGCGGTCCGCGCCGGTGCGACAATGCTGGCGGTTCCCACAAACAATGCCTGGTACGGGCCCGGCGAGATGAGCTACCAGCAGCTAGCAATGTCGCGGGTGGCGGCGGTCGAGTACGGGCGCGCGGTGGCGGTCTCGGCGACCAGCGGCGTGAGCGCGATCGTCCAGCCCGACGGCTCCATCACCCGGCAGAGTGGCCTCTACACGGCGGCCACCCTGGTGGCGAAGGTGCCGCTGCGCACGACCGCTACGCTGGCCACCCGGCTCGGCGGCTGGCCCGAACGGGTGGCGTCGCTGGCCGGTCTGGCGGCCCTGGCGCTGGCGGTCGGCGCACGCCTGCGCCACCGCGCCGGCAGCACGACCTGACGACACGAGAACACCGGAAGAGGATCTTAGATGGCGGACCAGCGGGACAGCCGCGCGGAGCTCGGCCAGGTGCTGGTGGTGATCCCGACCTACAACGAGCGGGAGAACCTGGGCCCCATCGTCGCGCGGCTGCACGAGGCGCTGCCCGAGGCGCACGCGCTTGTGGTGGACGACGGCAGCCCCGACGGCACCGGGCAGCTCGCCGACGAGATGGCCGCGGCCGACGAGCGGGTGCACGTGCTGCACCGCACCGAGAAGGCCGGCCTCGGCGCGGCCTACGTGGCCGGCTTCGGCTGGGCCCTGGACCGCGACTACGGCGTGATCGTGGAGATGGACGCCGACGGCTCGCACGGCCCCGAGGACCTGCCCCGGCTGCTGGACGCGCTCACCGACGCCGACCTGGCCCTGGGCTCCCGCTACGTGCCCGGCGGCAAGGTGGTGAACTGGCCCAAGTACCGGGAGCTGATCTCCCGGGTCGGCGGCATCTACTCCCGGCTGGCCCTGGGCGCGAAGGTCCGCGACATCACCGGCGGCTTCAAGGCGTTCCGCCGCGAGGTCCTGGAGAAGATCAACATCGCCTCGGTCGCCTCGCAGGGCTACTGCTTCCAGATCGACCTGACCTGGCGCACCATCGAGGCCGGCTTCGAGGTCGTGGAGGTGCCGATCACCTTCACCGAGCGCGCCATCGGCCAGTCCAAGATGAGCGGCGACATCGTGCGCGAGGCCCTGTGGCGGGTCACCAAGTGGGGCGTGCGCCGCCGCCTGGAGCAGGTCGGCGTCATCAAGCGCTAGCTTGGTCTCGACGCGAAAGACCCCCTGGCCACGAAGGCCAGGGGGTCTTTCTACTTCGTGGTGGGCTCGGTGACGATCTCACGCCGGCCTCGCCGGGTCCCGGCGGCCGAGCCGCCGGTCTCCCAGCTCACGCGGTGCGGGTGCGGCGGCCCTTGAGCTCCTCGAGGCGCTCGGTCAGCAGCTCCTCCAGCTCCGGGATGCTGCGGCGCTCCAGCAGCATGTCCCAGTGCGTGCGCGGCGCCTTGATCTTCTTCTGCTCCGGCTCGTTGCCGTCCATGATCTTCGACTCAAGGCCGTGCAGTCGGCACTCCCAGACCGGCGGGATCTCGGCGTCGTCGGAGAACGGCACCTCGAAGTCGTGCCCCTTCGGGCACGCGTACCGCACCGACCGGCGCGGCGCGAGGTCGTGGTTGCGGTCAGTCTCGTAGCTGACCGCACCGAGCCGGCTACCACGCAGAACGCGGTCGGCCATGACGGTGTCCTTTCGCTCGGCTCGGGGCGTGACGCCCCGGGTTGTGCTTACCGAGTGCAACGACGGGACTGGTCCAATCGTTCCCCGGCGAGGGGTTTCGGCACCCTGGGTGACGTCGTTCACGTGTCAACCAGAGTGTCCCGTCTCAGAGATGCAATCGGTCGGACGTCGTGACGCGTTATCCAGCTACCGAGTGCAACTATCACTCTAATGGCCTAGTCCGTGCCGCTTCCGGCCGACACGGCCGGCACATCTGACTGCATTCCGCAACCAAGCGTGCTGACAAGACCTCAATGAGTGACATTTTCCCCGACTTTCGATGACAGAGCGTAGCATAGATGGCCCATGCGAAGCTGTTCACGGTGCGTGGCGCCCCCGGAAACTGCCCGATCGGCAGGCCCATGACGGCCCCACAAGTCTTGGCGTGTACCCGAACGGCACGGATCGCAACCGCCGGAGGGGCCTTGTTGTGAGACTCGCCTCAGGTCAGGCTCAGCTGCTGCGGCGACACCGGGTCCCGCGCCAGCTCCCCGAGCCGGAAGTGCCGCCGGCACAGCACCTGATACCGCACCTCCTGATGAGGCTCGGGCCCGGCGTGGTCGGTGTCGGCGACCATCACCGTGTCGCCCTCCCGGACCACCCGCCCGCCGTTGACCCGCGCGTTGAACCGGCCCGGCAGCCCGCACCAGCACAGCACCTCCACCTGTACCGGATGCAGCTCGTCGGCCAGCTCGAACAGCCGCCGCGCCCCCGGGAACATCCGGCTGCGGAAGTCGGTGGCGATGCCGAAGCAGTACACGTCCACCTGGCTGTCGTCGGCCAGCTCGGCCAGCTGCTCCACCTGCGCGGCCGACAGGAACTGCGCCTCGTCCACCACCAGGTAGTCCACCCGCAGCCCCGCCGCCCACCGCGACCGCACCAGCACCCGCAGGTCGGCGTCGTCGGCGACCTCGGTGGCCTGCCGCGAGATGCCGATCCGGCTGGAGATCTGCGGCCGCCCCGACCGGTCGTGGCGCACCAGCACCAGGCCGTGCCGGCCCTGCCGGGCCTGGTTGTGGTCGATCTGCAGGGCCAGCGTGGACTTGCCGCAGTCCATCGGCCCGAAATACCAGCGGATCCGGCCGGTCTGCGGGGCGCAGCGGCGCGAACCCGCCGCGGGCACCGAGGACAGCGCGTCGGTGGCGTCGATGATCGAACCGGTTTCGCTCACGGCGGGTGACCCTAACGGGTGCGACACTGGCCGCGTGGACCGGCGTATCCGCAGGGACGTTCGGGTCGACGGGGTCGTGCAGGGGGTCGGCTTCCGCCCCTACGTGCACGCGCTGGCCACCCGCCTGCGGCTGGCCGGCCGCGTCGGCAATGACGTCGCCGGCGTGTTCGTCGAGATCGAGGGCGCGCCCGAGGATGTGGGGGAGTTCCTCGCGGCCCTGCCCCGCGGCGCCCCGCCGCTGGCCCGCATCGAGCACGTCCACGTCCGACCCGCCACCCCGCTCGGGATCGCCGGTTTCGAGATCGCCGCCAGCGACGCCCGGGGAGCGCGCAACACCCTCGTCTCGGCCGACTCGGCGACCTGCGCGGACTGCCTGCGGGAACTGCTCGACCCCGCCGACCGCCGCTACCGGTACCCGTTCGTCAACTGCACCAACTGCGGACCGCGGTTCACCATCGTCCGCGACGTCCCCTACGACCGGCCGCTGACCACCATGGCCGGCTTCACCCTGTGCCAGCCATGCCGGGCCGAGTACGAGGACCCGGCCAATCGGCGCTTCCACGCCCAACCCACCTGCTGCCCGGCCTGCGGCCCCCGGCTGACGCTGGGTGACGCCCCCGATCCGCTGGCCGAGGCCGTGCGCCGGCTGCGCGGCGGCGAGGTGCTGGCCGTCAAGGGACTCGGCGGATATCACCTGGCCGTGGCCGCATTTCACCCGTCGGCGGCGGGCGTGCTGCGGGCCCGCAAACACCGCGAGGACAAGCCGTTCGCCGTGATGGCCGCCGACCTCGACCAGGCCCGACTGCTGTGCGAGGTGGACGAGCAGTCGGCCCGCGACCTCGCCGGCCACCGCCGGCCCATCGTGCTCATGCCCCGCCGGCCCCACACCCCGATCGCCGCGGCGGTGGCCCCGGGCAACCGGCAGCTGGGCGTGATGCTCCCGTACACGCCGCTGCACCACCTGCTCGTACGCGACCTCGGCGAACCCATCGTGCTGACCAGCGGCAACCGCTCCGACGAGCCCATCGCCTACCGGGACAGCGCGCCGCTGGCCGGCATCGCCGACGCCGTGCTCGACCACGACCGGCCCATCCACATTTGCACCGACGACTCCGTGGTCCGCGCCGGGGCCCTGCTGCGCCGTTCCCGCGGCTACGCCCCCGAGCCGGTGTCGCTGGCGTTTCACTGCCCACGGCCGGTGCTGGCCTGCGGCGCGGAGCTGAAGAACACCTTCTGCCTGGCCAAGGACGACCACGCCTTCCTCTCCCACCACATCGGCGACCTGGCCAACGCCCAGACCTACCGGTCGTTCACCGAGGGCATCGAGCACTACTCCCGCCTGTTCGAGATCACCCCGCGCGTCGTGGCCCACGACCTGCACCCCGACTACCTGTCCACCAAGCACGCCCTCGACCTGGACGGCGTGGAGCTGGTCGGCGTGCAGCACCACCACGCCCACATCGCCTCCTGCCTGGCCGACAACCGCGAATCCGGCCCGGTCATCGGCGTGGCCTTCGACGGCACCGGCCACGGCCCCGACGGCACCGTCTGGGGCGGCGAGTTTCTCCTCGCCTCGTTCACCGGCTTTGAGCGAATCGGGCATCTGGCCACCGTGCCCATGCCCGGCGGCGCGGCCGCGATCCGCCAGCCGTGGCGGATGGCCGCCGCCTACCTCGGCACCTCGGCGCCCGGCTGGCGACCCGAGTGGGACACCGTGGTCGCCATGGCCCGTAAGGGAATCAACTCGCCCCTGACCTCCAGCGCCGGCCGCCTGTTCGACGCCGCCGCCGCGCTGCTCGGCGTCCGCGACGAGATCAACTACGAGGGCCAGGCCGCCATCGAGCTCGAACAACTCGCCGACCCGGCCGTCCCGGACGCCTACCCCGTCCGCGTCGATGATCTGATCGTGCAAGGCATCGATCTCCTGCACGGCCTCCTCGACGACCAGGACAGCCCCCGGCCGACCCGGGCCGCCCGCTTCCACAACGGCGTCGCCGCCGCCATCCTCGCCGCCTGCCGCCAGGCCCGCGACCACACCGGCCTGACCACCGTCGCCCTGTCCGGCGGCGTCTTCCAGAACGCCCTGCTCCTCACCCGTGTGGTGAGGTCGTTGTCCGACAACGGCTTCCGGGTGCTCACCCACCACCGTGTGCCCACCAACGACGGCGGCGTCAGCCTCGGCCAAGCCGCCGTGGCCGCTTGCGGCGAGCCGTCACCGGCGAGCGACCAGGGCGAGGGCCGCGGCAGCGGGCGCGGTGACCTGCTCCTCCCGCAGGAACCGCGCGACGTCGCTCAAGGGCAGGCCCGCGCGGACGACCCGGCCCTCGGCGTTCGACCCGACGACACCGTCGAGTGACTCGACGACCGCCACGGTCAGGATGCTGGCCGCCAGGGTCAGCGGGTCGAGACCGATGCCGAGGACGTGCACCGGCACGTCCCGGAACGGCTCGTAGAAGGACGCGGGCGGGTCGACGAGCTCGAGTGCGCCGTGGAGCTCCTCGGCGTACTCGCGGGCGATCAGGCGACGCAGATCGAGGTCGCCTCGGACGTCGGCCCCGGAGGGCTGGAACTCGCCGCTGGGCGCCAGGCCGTAGACGCCGCCGTTGGTCGCGACCTTGGCCGGATCCCGCCACTGCACCAGGAACCGCCCGTCCCGGCTCACGACCAGCGTCTGCACGTCCGGGATCACCGACCGCGCCAGCAGATCGAACGGATCCCGGATCCGCGAGCGCAAGGCCGTGCCGCCCGCGCAGTGCTCGTGGGCCAGGGCCTCGGCCGAGTCGAGCTTGTCGAAGTAGCGGCCCGGCCCGAAGGTCAGACGGCCGTCTCGCACGGCCACCAGCCGGTAGCACGGCCGGTTCGCGAACAACGCCGGCCGGTCGATGCCGCCGATCGCCGCGCTGTAAGAGGAAAACCCGTCGGGGAGACCGTCGAGCGCCGGCGCGGGCACGGGCGGCGACACCGTCCACACCAGCCGCAGATCGTCCACCGGCACCGGCCGCTCCGGCCGCCACAACGCCAGCAGCGGCGACCCCGCCACCGACCACTCCGCCGGATACAGCAGCGCGGCACTACGAGTCAGCTGCCCGCGGGACTGGTTGAGCCGCCGCCGCACGGCCAGCCACTGCTCGACCGGAACCACCACGCCAACCAGCCTGGCACAGCGGGGATTCGGCCGTCCGCCGCTACTGTGGCGCGATGACTTCTTCGGACCCGCCGGTGTGGGGCTGGGCGACAGAGCGGGGCCCGGACCGGGAGCGCAACGCCGACGCGGTGGCGGCCGAGCTGTTTCACGGGCGCCTGACCGTGGCGCTGGCCGACGGGGCCGGACGGAGTCCGCAGGCGGCCGAGCTGGCCCCGCTCGCGGCGGGAGTGGCGGCCCGCGCGGCGGCGCGGCGGACGCCGGTGTGGGGGGTGCTGGCGGCGGCGGAGCTGTGCGCGGACCCGTCGGTGGAGCTGCCCAAGCCGACCGGGGCGATCGTGGTGGCCTCCCCGCACACCGACTTGAAGTGGCGCGTGGCATGGGTGGGGGACTCGACCGCGTGGACGGTCCGCGACGGCGCGGTCCGGCGGGCCACCACCCCGCACACCCTGGGCGAACGCCTCCGGCAGCAGGGCGAGTCCGAGGACGAGGCCCGGGCCAAGGACAATGTGCTGACCAAAAGCCTCTCCCGGGTCCCCGTGCACGGCGTGGACGGCGTGGAAGTCACCGGCGAATGGCTGATCCTGGCCTCCGACGGACTGGCCGCCCCGACCCGCCTGAACGCGGAGACCCTGGCCGCGGTGATCGCCGCCGCCGACGGCCCGCAGGGCTGCGCCGATCGGTTGATCATGGCGGCCCGGGAGGCCGGCAGCCGTGATGATGTGACGGTGGCCGTCGTGCCACACCCCGAACTGAACCGAGGAGACACCAGTGGCCAGGACTGACGACCGGCGCAGCGACTGGTACCGCAACACCGTCGAGGACACCCAGGAGATCCCGATCATCGACGACGAGCCGGCCCCGCAGCCCAGGACGGCTGACCCGGCCGGCGCCACGATCCGGACGGTCACGGGGCTGGTCGCGGCGGCACTCGGCTGATCACCGCCCGAAGGGGTCGAACATCGGCGCCGGCCCGGCGCCGCGGGGTTTAATCGCCGCATGGGGGACAACCTGGAGTACGACCGGAACGCCGAGTTCGAGCTGGGTGTGGAGACGGTCGCCGAGCGGCCCGGGGTGACGATCGCGGAGTGCCGGTTCGACAACGTGGAAGGCGACCCGGTCCGCGGCTACCTGGTGCGGCCGACCCGGAAAGCCTCGGCGGGAGTGGTGTTCCAGCACACGACCAGCGGCCGCGAGGCGTTTCTGCCCGAGGCGATCCAGCTGGCCGAGGCCGGGGCGAGCTCGATTTGCCTGCCGTTCGTGGCGCTGGGCGACCCGAGGGCGATGATCCGGCAGTCGATCTTCGCGATCCGTCGCGGCACCGACATCCTGCGGCGTGAGGTGGAGCGGGTGGCGCTGGTCGGGCACAGCGGGGCGTCGATGGCGGCGGCCACGGTCAGCGGCCTCGACCACCGCTACGTGTGCTTCGTGTTCGAGGTGGGCCTGTCCGGGATGTCGTTCCACTACCGCGACAGCCAGCACCCGTCGATCAGGGCCATCCGCGAGTCCACCCCGCCGGAGGTGTTCCAGGCCGGGCTGGACGCCTTGAAGCCCTACGACTCGGTGCGGTTCGTCGGCCAGGCCCGGGGCCCGAAGCTGTTCCAGTTCGCCCGCTTCGACATCGGCGTGACCGAGGCCGAGTCGCAGGCCTTCTACGCGGCGGCCAGCGAGCCCAAGCAGCAGCGCTGGTACGACACCGGGCACGTGGTCAACGACCCGGCGGCGTTCGCCGACCGCGCCCGGTTCCTGGCCGAGCACCTCGACCTGCCGGACCTGCCCAAGATCCTGCTCAACCGGGTGAGCTAGCCGGACAGCCAGGCGTACCAGTCGGACAGGCCCTCGCCGGTGCGGGCCGACACCGGCAGCACGGGGGCGTGCGGGTTGACCTGGCGTAGGCAGGTCAGGAAGCGCTCCGTCGAGAAGTCGACATACGGCAGCAGGTCCACCTTGTTGAGCAGCACGACGTCGCCGGTGCGCAGCAGGTGCGGGTACTTCAGCGGCTTGTCCTCGCCCTCGGTGACGGAGACGATCACGACCCGGGCGGTCTCGCCGAGGTCGAACAGGGCCGGGCAGACGAGGTTGCCCACGTTCTCCACGAACACCACGGAATGGGCGGGCGGGTCGAGCTCGGCCAAGGCCCTGCGGACCATGACGGCGTCCAGGTGACAGCCCGCGCCGGTGTTGACCTGCACCGCCCGCACCCCGGCGGCCCTGATCCGGTCGGCGTCGAACGTGGTCTCCTGATCGCCCTCCACGACCGAGCACGGCATGCCCAGCTCGCGCACGGTCCGCTCCAGCAGGGTGGTCTTGCCCGAGCCGGGGGAGCTCATCAGGTTGTAGGCCCGCACGTCCACCGAGGCCAGCCACTCGCGGTTGTGGCCGGCGAGGTGGTCGTTGCGGGCCAGCAGCCGCTCCTCCAGATCGATGACCACGCCGGAGTGCTCACACCCGCACGTCGCGCACATCGGGCGCCACCTCCACCGCTCTGATCAACAGTTCTCGTCCGGCCAACACCTCGACATCACTGGAACCGCACGGGCACAACAGGATCGGGTCGTCACACGCGAACTCGACGCCGCAGTCCCGGCACCGCGCCCGGCCGCCGGGCTCCACGATCTCCAACCGAGCGCCCTCCATGGGCGTGCCGGCGACGACCAGGTCGAAGCAGAACCGCACCGAGTCGACCACCACCCCGGCCAGCGTGCCGATCTCCAGCCGCACCATCACCACCCGGCGCGGCCCGAGCCGGTCGGTGATCGTCTCCACGATGCCCTGGGTCAGCGAAAGCTCATGCATGTCAACAGATCCGTGGCAGCGGGTCGCCGACGAGCATGTCCACGATCCGGGTCCCGCCGAACGCGGTGTTGAGCAGCACCATGCCCGGCTGGTCGGCCGCGACCCGCCCGATGATCGCCGCCTGCGCCCCGAGCGGATGCCGGCGCAGCGCCGCCAACGCCGCCGAGGCCTGGTCACCGGCGACGGCGGCGACGAACCGGCCCTCGCACGCCACGTACAGGGGATCGATGCCCAGCAGCTCGCACGCGCCCCGGACCTCGGGCCGCACCGGGATGGCGTCCTCGTCGACGATCACCGACACCTGCGCGTCGGCGGCGATCTCGTTGAGGATCGTCGCCACCCCGCCCCGCGTGGCGTCCCGCATCGCGTGCACGCCGTGGCACTGGGCCAGCAGCGAGGCGATCAGCCCGTTCAACGGCGCGGTGTCGCTGACCAGGTCGGCCTCGATGTCCAGCTCGCCGCGGGCCAGCATGACGGTCACGCCGTGCTCCCCGATCGGCCCGGAAACCAAGATCGCATCTCCCGGCCGAACCGCGGAGACACCGAACTCCGTCGTGCCTTCGACGACCCCGATGCCGGCGGTGTTGACGTAGCAGCCGTCGGCCTTGCCCCGCTGCACGACCTTGGTGTCGCCGGTGACGATCACGACCCCGGCCCGGTCCGCGGCGGCCCGCATGGAGGCGGCGATCCGCGTCAGGTCGGCGATGGCAAAACCCTCCTCCAGGATGAACCCGCAGGTCAGATACAGCGGCGTCGCCCCGGACACGGCCAGGTCGTTGACGGTGCCGTTCACCGCGAGATCCCCGATGTCCCCGCCGGGGAAGAACAGCGGCGACACCACGTACGAGTCGGTGGTCAGCGCCAGCCGCGCGTCCCCGACCCGCAGCCGTGCCGCGTCCTCCAGCGGCGCCAGCAGCGGATTGCCGAACGCCTCCAGGAACACCGCCTCCACCAGCGTGTGCGAGGCCTTGCCGCCGGCCCCGTGCGACAGGGTGATCCGCTCCTCCCGGACCTTGGCCGGGCGCCGCCGCTGCCGCTCGATCCGGTCCAGCACCTGCTGCTCGCGGTCGATCATCCGATCGTCACCTCCTGCACGCGCTGCCGGCTGAACCGGCCGAAGTTGTAGTACGCGGCGCAGGCGCCCTCGGGCGACACCATGCATGTGCCGATCGGCGTCTCCGGCGTGCAGGCGGTGCCGAAGACCTTGCACTCCCACGGTTTCAGCACACCCTTGAGCACCTCACCGCACTGGCAGGCCTTCGGGTCGGCCACCCGCAGCCCGGGCACCGTGAAGCGCCGTTCGGCGTCGAAGGCGGCGTACTCGTCGCGCAGGCGCAGCGCGGAGTGGGAGATGAAGCCCAGGCCCCGCCACTCGAAGTAGGGCCGCAGCCGCATGGTCTGGTTGATCACCCGCAGCGCCACCGGGTTGCCGTCCCACGGCACGACCCGCGAGTACTGGTTCTCCACCTCGGCCCGGCCCTCGTGCAGCTGGAGCATGAGCAGGTAGATGGACTGGAGGATGTCCAGCGGCTCGAACCCGGCCACCACCACCGGCTTCCCGTACTGCGCGGCGATGAACTCGTACGGGCGGCAGCCGATCACCGTGGACACGTGCCCGGGCCCGACGAAGCCGTCCAGCCGCAGGTCGGGGGAGTCCAGGATGGCCTTGATCGCCGGCACGATCGTCACGTGGTTGCAGAACACCGAGAAGTTCTCCAGCCCCTCGGCCGCCGCCCGCAGCAGGGTCATCGCGGTGGAGGGGGCGGTGGTCTCGAAGCCGATGGCCATGAACACGATCTGCCGGTCGGGGTGCTGGCGGGCCAGCTTCAGCGAGTCCAGCGGCGAGTACACCATGCGAATGCTGGTGCCCTCGGCGTTGGAGTCGAAGAAGTTCCCGCCCGAGCCGGGCACGCGCATCATGTCCCCGAACGAGGTCATCAGCACCTCGGGCTGGCGGGCGATGTGGATGGCGTCGTCCACGCGGCCCATCGGGATCACGCACACCGGGCAGCCCGGCCCGTGCACGAGCTGCACCTGCTCGGGCAGGTAGTCCTCCAGGCCGTGCTTGTAGATGGTGTGGGTGTGCCCGCCGCAGACCTCCATGAACTTGTAGCGCCGCCCCGGCTGGCACAGCCCGGCGATCTTGGCGGCCAGCGCGCGGGCCTTGTCGGCGTCGCGGAACTCGTCGACGAAACGCACGGCTCACTCCTCGATCCGGGAGGCGGCCAGCGCGGCCATCTCGTCCTGGTAGGCCTTGCCGATGGACTCCAGGAACTCCAGCGCGGCCCGCGCCTCCTCTTCGTCGATCTTGGACAGGGCGAAGCCGACGTGGATGAGCACCCAGTCCCCTGGCGCCACCGACTCGCCCTCCAGCAGGCCGATGTTGATGGCCCGCTTCACCCCGGACACGTCGACCTTGGCCAGGTCGGGCCGGTCGGCGAGGATCTCGATGACCTCACCGGGAATGCCCAGGCACATCACACACCTCCACGAGTTCGAGCACGGCGCGCACGGCCGCGTCCACGGCCGCCGCGACCGGCGGGGACAGTCCGATGTGGTCGGTCACGCTGGCCGGCTCGCAGCCCACCAGCAGCACCCGGCCGGCCGAGCCGCCGAGCATGGCCAGCAGCTGCATCACCAGCTCGGGTTGCATGCCGTGGGCGTCGATGGAGCCGGCCGGCTCGGTGACGGGGTCGAGCTCGACGACGTAGACGGTGCCGGGGACCTCGCCGCGCGAGGTGGCGTCGATCAGGATGGTGGTGTCGTAGCCCTCCAGCAGATCGAACGCCAGGTGCATGCCGGACACGCCGTAGTCGCGGACATGCACCGAGTCCGGCAGGTCCACTGTGGACAGCCGGTGGACGACCTCGACGCCGAAGCCGTCGTCGCCGAGGAAGATGTTGCCCACACCCGCGATCAGCAGACTCACAACGGCTCCACCTCCTCGGCCGAGAAGTACCGGAACCGCCCGTAGGCGGGGTCGAGGTCGCCATCCACGGTCACGGCCACGTGCAAGTCGCCGTCCACGTCGTGCAGCACGGCCTGCACGGTCGCCTCCCGCCCGGCCAGGAACATGTCCTGCGCGTCCGCGCGCCGCCGGCCCGGCCGCAGCACCACCCGCGAGCCGCGCGCCACCGGCACGCCGTTGACCAGCACGCTGTCGGTGTCGGGATCCACCGAGGCGTCGGCCCCCGGATCCCACCACGGCTTCTGCACCGACTCGAGGTAGCGGATGGCGCCGTGCAGCCGGTCCAGCAGCTCCGGCGGCATCGCGTCGACCCGGTCCACGATCGCCGCCGCCCGGGGATCGGTGGCGCGGGCCTGCCGCTTCTCCTCGTCGGTCAACGCCATGGTGCGCAGGGTGAGGATCTCGTCGATCTCCAGCCCGTCGAACAGCTCCCCGGCGCTCTCCGCGGCGATCGAGGGGTAGTCGTAGAGGATGATCGGCGAGGACAGCACCGTGCCGGCGTCGCCGACCAGCACCGGCCACGTCCGCTCGCACCGGCACTCCTGCACGGCCGGCGCGGCCCACTGCGGCGGGTCCACCATCGACACGAACCGCCCGGGCGACACCGACATCACGGTGTGCGCGGCGATCAACGCGTGCCGCAACGCCTCGTCGCGGCCCGAGCCCGTCCAGCCGGAGACATTCGACACGGTGACGGAAAGCCGGGACGCCCCATACGGCCCCGGCAACGCATCGGCCCGCACCGCAAGCGAACCGGACAGCGGCCACCGAGTACGCACCACGCAGACTTCCGGGGAGATCTGTTCCCGTTCGACCCCGCCCGGTGCCGTGAACGGCACGGTGTTGTCGCCGGCCAGCAGGTCGGCGAACCGCAGCACGGCGTCGACCTCCTGTGCCACGGCCTCGTCCCACGCGGTCCACTCGACGTCGTCCACGACCGCCGACGCCACCTCGGCCCCGTCGACCAGAACCGTGCGGGCCTGCACCTGAAGGAACCGGACCCGCAGGTGCAACACCGCGTGCAGGGACGGCTCCACCAGCAGCTGCGTGACGCAAGCGCTGGGCTCCTCCGGGTATCCCGGTGGCATGAGCACGCCGAACTGCCAGCGCAGCTGGTTCTTGGTCGCCGACGCCCGGTACGGGTAGAGCAGATACCCCTCGTACAGCACGGCGTCCGCGACGGCCCGGGCCTGCTCGACGCTCATGGCGACTCCTTGAGCAGGGACCGGATCGCCTCGTCCCAGGTGGGGATGGCGTGCGCGTTCTTGTAGCGCAGCATCGCGTCCACGGTGTCGCGGTCCAGCCGGATCCACGCCTCGTGCGGGAAGTAGGCGTCCATCAGCTCCCGCCACACCGACACCGGCATCCGATACGACGCCTGCTGGTGCCAGGGGATCGGGTGCACCCAGAAGCCCTTGTCGCCCTTGGCGAACACCGTCCCCGAGAACAGCAGCACCATCGGCACGACCCCGTCGTCGAGGGCGTGGAAGTACTTGCCGGCCGCCACCTCCAGGTCATAGGTGCACGGCACCTCCAACTCCACCTCCGTCGAGCCGGTGAAGCTGGGCACCATCAGCGAGGCGGTGGTGAACTGCATCGGCTTGAGCGTCTCGCCCCACCGCGCCCGTTCCCCGAACAGGTAGGTCAGCAGCTCGGCCTCGTGCTCGGCGTAGTGCCGCAGCCGCGGCTCGATGCGGATCTGCACCCGCAGCGCGATGGCGTGCACGGCGGCGGCGTTGACCTCGGCGATGTGCAGACGGAACACCAGCGCCGGCCCGACCCCGTAGCGCAGGGGCCGCACCTGCAGGCAGTCGAACGCCAGCTCAGCCATGAGCCCGCAGTTCCGCGAAGAAGGCGTCGATCGCCCGCCAGGCCTCGGCGCCGCCGTCGAAACCCTTCCAGTGCAGCCGAACCAGGCCCACCAGCCGGTAGCAGGCGTCGATCGGCACCAGGAAGCCCTCCCCGTCGTGGTTGAGCAGCAACGCCTCCACGTCCGGCGCGAGATCGGCCACCGCCGGGTTGTCGGCCAGCAGCTGGGTCCACGAGTCCAGCGCCAGCAGGCACTCGGTGGCCCCGGCCGGGCTGGGGTAGAAGGCGACCGGGCCGCCGAGCTCGGAGTTGGTGAACACGAACGCCATCCGCACCGGGATGCCGGCCGACTCCCACCACTCCCGGCCGCCTTTGAGCGCCGGCACGTGCACGTGCCGGGAGGGGATGGCCCGGTGCTTGCCGGCGCCGCCGTGGGTGAACAGCAGGTAGCAGGGCCGGCAGGCGCACAGGATGGCCCGCGACTCCACGTTGACCACGTGCGAGTGCTCGTGCTCGATCGGCGTCGCGCACATCTCGCACCGCTCCCGCGGATCGACGGGCGGCCGCTGCGCGAAACGTCTCAGGCCGGAAGTCATGCCGGCACCGCCACCCGGATCGTGCCGTCCTCGGTCAGCAGCGGCAGCGGATCCAGGTGCCCCTCGCCGTCCACGGCCCGCCCGGCCAGCACCACGTCGTAGCCCGCGCCGCACGAGGGGCAGGACAGGACCCGGCCGTCGAAATGCCCGCCGGACAACGGTTCCCGGCACCGGAAGCACTGGTCCCGATACGCGTACAGCGATCCGCCGGCGTTGCACACCACCGTCGCCGCGCCCCGCACCCGCGCCGAGGACATCGTGCCCGGGGCGACCATCTCCGCCTCGCCCAGCTCCACCCACGACGCCTTCTCCGCCGTCACGATCGGCAGCAGCGGCCGCCCGCCGGGCCCGGTCTCCACCGGCACCACGCCTTCGACGTCGATGCGGACGATCTCCGGGGCGGCGTGCTCGATGGCCTGCTCGATCGCCAGCTTCACCGTCACCATCGACGACGGGCAGCCGTCGCAGCTGCCGCCCAGCGCCAGCCGCAGCACCCCGTCGTCGGTGATCTCCACCAGGCTCACGTCCCCCGAATGCGACCCCAGATAGGGCCGCACCGCGTCCAGGGCGTGCTGGACCCGCTGGTGCAGGCTGTGCGGGTGCAGGTCGTGCACCACCAGCACCCCCGACACCAGCCCGTCGGCGGCCAGCCGCTCCAGCACCGGCTCCGGCACCAGCTCCACGACCCGCTGCAACGCGGCCCCGTAGAACTCCACCACCGTGCGGACCAGCTCCTCGGCGCGGGCGGCCATGGTCGGGTCGGCGGCCGCCTCGAACTCGGCCAACAGCCGTTCGACGCGGTCGCCCACCTCACCGGCGGAGGCCACCGCTCAGGCCCCGAGGAACGCGTGGGGGGTGTGCACGGTGTCGATCACCTTGCCGGTCGACAGGTTCATGTGGACCCCGCAGGGCAGGCACGGGTCGAAGCTGCGCACCGCCCGCATGATGTCGATGCCCTTGAAGTTCTCCTGGGTGTTCTCCTCGAAGATCGGCGTGTTCTGCACGGCGTCCTCGTACGGGCCGGCGGTGCCGAAGGAGTCCCGCACGCTGCCGTTCCACGGCGTCGGCGGGTACGGGTGGTAGTTGGCGATCTTCCCGCCGCGGATCACCATGTGGTGCGACAGCACGCCCCGCACCGCCTCGGTGAAGCCGCAGGACACGGCCTCGTCCGGCACGGTGAACTTCTCCCACGTCTTGGTGTGCCCGCCGCGGATCTCGGCCAGCGCCTGCTCCACGAAGTGCAGGGCCAGCCCGGCGGCGTAGGCCTGGAAGTAGGTGCGGGCCCGGTTGCGTTCCAGGGCGTTGCTCCACTGTGGAATGGTCCACTCGAAGCTGGCCTCGGGTTTGGTCGCCGTGCGAGGCAGGTCGATCTTCACCGAGTGCCCGGTGGCGTTGACGTACGGGGTGTGCACGAGGTTGGCCAGCGCCGTGGTCCACAGCCGGGCGATCGGCCCGCCGCCGGTGTCCAGGGCCAGGTGGTCGGTGCCGTCGAACCAGCGCGGCGACATCGTCCACGAGTACTTGTCGTCGAAGTCCCGCTTGGCCGGCCGGGGAATGGTGTGCTGGTTCCACGGGTGCCGGCGGTCCACCGGGTTGCCCAGCGGATCCTCGGTCACGAACATCTCCTGGTCCTCCCAGTCCTCGTAGAACGAGGAGCCGAGCAGGATCCGGATGCCCAGGTTGATGTCGACCAGCGACGTCGTCACCAGCTTGCCGTCCACCACGACGCCGGGCGTGACGAACATCTTGCGGCCCCAGTCGGCCATGGCGCGGTAGGAGAAGTCGCAGAACGCCGGGTCGTTGAGGGAACCCCAGCAGCCCAGCAGCACCCGCCGGCGGCCGACCTCCTCGTAGCCGGGCAGCGCCTGGTAGAAGAAGTCGAACAGGTCGTCGTGCATGGGCACGACCCGCTTCATGAACTCCACGTACCGCATCAGCCGGGTCAGGTAGTCGGTGAACAGCTGCACGGTGGCGACCGTGCCGACCCCGCCCGGGTACAGCGTGGACGGGTGCACGTGCCGGCCCTCCATCAGGCAGAACATCTCCCGCGTGGACCGCGACACCTGCAACGCCTCGCGGTAGAACTCGCCCTCCAGCGGGTTGAGGGAACGCATGATGTCGCCGATGAACCGGTACCCGTGCTCGCCCGCGTGCGGGCACTCGGTGCGGTCGGCCAGCTCCAGCACCCCGGGATTGGTCTCGCGGACCATGCGCTCGCAGTAGTCCACGCCGACCAGGTTCTCCTGGAAGATGTTGTGGTCGAACATGTACTCGGCGGCCTCGCCCAGGTTGATGATCCACTCGCCCAGGTGCGGCGGCCGCACGCCGTAGGCCATGTTCTGGTTGTAGACCGAGCAGGTGGCGTGGTTGTCGCCGCAGATCCCGCAGATGCGGCTGGTGATGAAGTGGGCGTCGCGGGGGTCCTTGCCCTTCATGAAGATGCTGTAGCCGCGGAACACCGAGGACGTGGAGTGGCACTCCACCACGCGCTTGGCCGCCCAGTCGATCTTGGTGTAGATGCCCAGGCTGCCCACGATCCGGGTGATCGGGTCCCACGACATCTCGACGAGGTTGTCGGAGGTTGTCATCGCGGGGCCTCCTAGCGCCAGGACGACGTGTAGCCGGTGTGCAGTTCCTTGCCCTTGGCCCGCCACGTGGGCTCGCGGTTGGCCTTGCGCAGCGTGATCCCGCGCAGCCGCCGGATCACCGACCCGTAGGCGCCGCTGGCCGCCGCCGACACCCGCGCGCCGGGCGGCTCGTCCATGAACGGCATGAACTGGTCGGGGAAGCCCGGCATGGTGCAGCCGATGCAGATGCCGCCCACGTTGGGGCAGCCGCCGATGCCGTTGATCCAGCCCCGCTTGGGCACGTTGCACTTGACCACCGGCCCCCAGCAGCCGATCTTCACCAGGCACTTGGGGTCGCCGTACTCGGAGGCGAACTGGCCCTGCTCGTAGTAGCCGGCCCGGTCGCAGCCCTCGTGCACGGTGTTGCCGAACAGCCACTGCGGCCGCAGCTGCTCGTCCAGCGGGATCATCGGGGCCTGCCCGGCGGCCAGGTACAGCAGGTACAGGATCGTCTCGGACAGGTTGTCGGGGTGGATGGGGCAGCCCGGCACGCACACGATCGGGATGCCGGCCTTGGACTTCCAGTCCCAGCCCAGGTAGTCGGGCACGCCCATCGCGCCGGTGGGGTTGCCGGCCATGGCGTGGATGCCGCCGTAGGCCGCGCACGTGCCGACCGCCAGCACCGCCAACGCCTTGGGGGCCAACCGGTCCAGCCACTCGCTGGTGGTCATCGGCTGCCCGGTCGCCGGGTCGTTGCCGAACCCGCACCAGTAGCCCTCGGACTTGATCGACTCGTTGGGGATGGAGCCCTCGACCACGAGCACGAACGGCTCCAGCTCGCCGGCGTCGGCCCGGTGGAACCAGTCGACGAAGTTGTCCGCGCCCTGCACCGGCCCGCACTCGAAGTCGATCAGCGGCCAGTGCACGGCGATCTTGGGCAGGCCCGGCAGCGCGCCGAGCACGATCTCCTCGATGGACGGCTGGGTCGCGGCGGTCAGCGCGACGGAGTCCCCGTCACAGCTCAGGCCGGCGTTGATCCAGAGGATGTGGATGGGCTGCTCTTCGGTTGTGCTCATGCGGTCTCACCTCTGAGCCGGTCGAGAACGAGTTCCCACAACACGTGGTAGACGGTGGTCTGCGCCTCCTGCACGCGGTGCACGGAGGCCGAGGGCACGGTGAACAGGTGGTCGACGGAGTCGATCTCGGCCATCCGCCCGCCGTCGTAGCCGGCCACGCCCACGGTCAGCAGCCCGCGGCGGGCCGCCTCGTCGAACGCGGCCAGCAGATTGGCCGAGTTGCCGCTGGTCGACAGGCCCACCGCGATGTCGCCGGGCCGGGCCAGCGCGGCCAGCTGCCGGGCGAACACCACGTCGAAGCCGATGTCGTTGGTCAGCGCCGTGACCACGGCGATGTCGTTGGTCAGGCACAGCGCCGGCAGCGGACGCCAGCCGCCGCCGGGGGAGAGGAACAGGCCGGCGACCTCCTGGGCGTCGGTGGAGGAGCCGCCGTTGCCGAACGACAGCAGCCGCCCGCCCGCGACGAACCGCTCGGCCATCTCGGCGGCGCACCGGGCCAGCCGCTCGCCCTGCTCGGCCAGCACCCGGCGGCGCAGCTCGGTGATCTCCCGGGCCTTGGCCACCGTGGACGCGCTGACCTGCGCCAACACCGCCGCCACATCGGTCTTGTCGGCGTAGAGGAAGGGGTAGAGGGACTCCACCCCGGTCATGGCCGGTCCTCGATCACGGCGATCGCCTCGCCCGCGTGCACCAGCACGCTCGCGCCGACCGCGGCGTCCACCAGGGCGACGCTGATCTCCTCCCGCCCGGCGCCGGTGTCGACGACCGCCAGCGCGTCGGGCCGCAGCTCCACCACGGTGACCACCACCGCGGTGTCGCCGCAGGTGACACACCCGTTAGCGGGGCAGGTGAGGCCGTCACCCGATCCGGTGGTCATCACAGCACCGTCGGATCGAGGACCCCCGGCTGCTCGAAAAACACGTGCACCAGCTCCCACAGCACGTGGTACGTGGTGACGTGCACCTCCTTGACCACCCGCGGGTCGTCGCTACGGGCGACCAGCACGTGATCGGCTGCCTGCGTGGCCGCGATCCGGCCGCCGTCCCCGCCGACCAGCGCCACGGTCAGCATGCCCAACGCCCGCGCCTCGGCCAGGCCGCGCAGCACGTTGCGGCAGTGGCCGTCGACCGACAGCGCCAGCGCGACGTCGGCGGGTTCGGCCAGGAACCGGATCTGATGGGCGAACGCCTCGTCCAGGCCCACGCCGGTCAGCGTGGCCACGTCCGAGGCCAGCGACACCGCCGGCAGCGCCCGCTTGCCGACGATCACCGGGTGCACGAACTCCACGGCCACGTGCTGGGCGTCGGTGCTGGCGCCGCCGTTGCCGAACACCACCAGCTTGCCGCCCCGGTGGAAGCGCACCGCCATGGCGTGACAGGCGCGGGCCACGTCCTCGGCGTGCTCGGCCAGGTCGTCGAGGGGAGCGGTGCGGCGGTCGAACAGCGCGCGGGGCGTCACGCTGCCCATGGGTGGTCACTTCCCTCGCGGTGTGAGAGAGCGGGGACAGAACTGTCTCAGCCTAGAACTGTCGCCAACATCACACAACAAGGGAATTGATTTTGAACGCTCAATCTGTTATCGCTCACGGTCCAGGGTGGTCGGCAGCGGATTGCCCGCCGCGGTGATCGCCTTGCGCACGTTCACCAGCAGCAACAGGATCAGCCCCAGCACGAAGAACGCGATCAGCGAAAAGATCGCCGACCGGTAGCTGCCGGTGTTCTGCAACACCAGCCCGAACACCAGCGGCCCCAGCGCCGAGGTCCCCGAGCTGGAGATCTCGAACAGGCTGAAGTACTCCGCCTCCTTGCCGGTGGGGATCATGCTCGCGAACATCGACCGCGACAGCGCCTGGCTGCCGCCCAGCACCAGCGAGATCCCGACCGCCAGCAGGTAGAACTGCACCGGCTGCCCGGCCTGCAGGAAGTACGCCAGCGTGATCAGCACCGACCACACCACCAGCGACCACGCCACCACCACCTTCGCGCCCCACCGCCGCGACAGCCGCCCCAGCAGCAGCACCCCGCCGAACGAGGCGAACTGCACCACCAGGATCGCCGACAGCAGCGTCGTCTCACCCAGCTTCAGCTCGTTCTGCCCGTAGTCGGCGGCCAGCGTCGTCGTGGTCGCGATGCCGTCGTAGTACACGAGGTAGGCCAGCAGGAACAGCAGCGTCCACGGGTACAGCCGCAGGTGCCGGAGCGTGTCGCCCAGCTCCTTGAACCCCGCCGTGAACGCCGAGCCCGCCTTCGGCGCGTGCGCGTCGGCCGAGCGCGGCAGCTTCCGCAGGATCACCGCCGGCACGATCATGAACGCCGCCCACCACACGCCCGCGCTGCACAGCGACAACCGGGCCAGCACCGCGCTGTCGGCGATCAGGAACGAGGCCACGAAGTTCAGCGCCAGCAGCACCCCGCCGCCCAGATAGCCCGCGGCCCACCCGATCGAGGACACCGCGTCCCGCTCGTCGGCCCCGGCCAGCTCCGGCAGCAGCGAGTTGTAGACCACCCGCGCGCACTTGTAGGTCAGGAACGCGACCATGAACAGCACCGCGCCCAGCACCCAGTCGGTCAACCCCACGAACACCATCGCCGCGCACGACAACGCGCCCAGGTAGGCGAACGCGAACAGCAGCTCCCGCTTGCGCCCGGTCCGGTCGGCGAACGCCCCCACGATCGGCATCAGCACGATCAGCAGCACCGAGCCCAGCGACACCGTGTAGGTGAACAGCGACCCCGGCGCGATCGGGATGCCCAGCACGAACAGCCGGCCGTTCTCGCCGACCGCGTTGGCCGCCACCGCCGGCAGGTAGCGGCTCATGAACACCGCCAGCACCGTGGTCTCGAACACCTGCGCCGACCAGCCGTAGCTGTACCAGCCGAACCGCAGCCGCTTGGTCGCCGGATCGCCGGCGGCCTGGGTGGGGGCCTCAGTCATCGTGCTGCCTTCCGGCGGTGTGGCGGGTGTCGCCGGACCCTACAAGTGATCACCGCCACCGGTCGACACGGGTCACCAACTTGTGACTGCCCCCCGTCACCCAACGCCAGTATCGGGTCTTTCCTGGCAACGGATTCAGGCCGCCCAGGAGCCGCGGGATTTGAGCACGTCCCGCAACACGTCCGGACGATCGGTGACGATGCCGTCCACGCCGGTGTCCAGCAGCTCACGCATGGTCGGCTCGTCGTCGACCGTCCACACGTGCACCTCCAACCCCAACCGGTGCGCGCCGGCCACGAACCGGTGATCCACCACCCGCAACGGCCCCTGCCGGATCGGCACCTGCGCCATCTGCCCCCGCACGAACCGGCCCGTGCCCAACCACGGCCACCGCCCCGCCGCCCACAGCGCCCCGGCCGTGCCCGGACCCATCGACGTGACCAGCCTCGGCCCCGCCACCTTCCGCAGCCGCGCCAGCCGCGCGTCGGAGAACGACGCCAGGCACACCCGGTCCCAGGCGTTGCACCGCTCCAGCACCCGCAGCACCGGACCCGCCGCGTTGTCCGCCTTCACGTCCACGTTCAGCAACGCCGTCGGCAACTCCTCCAGCACCGCCTCCAGCGTCGGGATCTCCTCCCGCCCGCCGACCTTGGCCCGCCCCACCTCCGACCACGGCAGCCTCGCGATCACCCCCTGCCGGTCGGTGGTCCGGTCCAGCACGTCGTCGTGCTGCACCACGACCACCCCGTCCGTGGTGGCCTGCACGTCCGTCTCGATGTACCGGTAGCCCTCCTCGACCGCGCGCCGGAACGCGCTCATCGAGTTCTCCATCGCCGCCAGCTCGCCCAGGTGCCAGCCCCGGTGCGCCAGCGCGCGCGGATACGGGCCGTCGGCCAGATACGGATGTCCACTTCGCACAGTGCGCAGTCTGCCCTAGCGGCGTGGCGCTTACGATCACCATCAGGTGTGCGGATAACCTCCGCGGCCATGGAGGTCACCACCAGCACCCGGCGACGGGAGGCGGCCCGGCACTGCGCCTGGTGCGGCCAACGGCTGCCCGCGGACGGCCAGTACGGCCGCCGCCGCCAGTACTGCGCGCAGACCTGCCGGCAGCGCGCCTACGAGCGGCGCAGCGCCGTGCAACGCGGCGGCCTGCCCGAGGACGCCGTGGTGCTGTCCAGCACCGAGCTGGCCAACCTCCAGGACCGGCTCTTCCAGCTGCGCTGCGCCGCCGAGGACATCGCCACCGCGGCCGCCGACGGGGCGCAACCGGACGAACTGCACTCGATGGCGCGGGCACTGCTGGGCACCGCGACCGGGTTGGAACGCCTCCGGTGACCGGCACGGACTTGCCCAGTGGCCGGTGAACCGACAACTATGGCGCCGGGTGGCAAGGAGGAGCTGGTGGCGGACCACGGCGCCGTGCACAACCACGTCCTGCGCTGGGCGGACGTCGGATTCGGGGTCACGGACCTGCACGGCAAACTGAGCTGGGCGAACCCGGCGCTGGGCACGCTCATCGGCGTGCCCTTCGACCAGGCGCTGGGCCGGTCCCTGCCGGCGCTGGTGCCGGGCGCGCCCGAAAGCCCGCAGCCGGGCCTGGTCGTGCAGGCCGCGGGCCCGGTCGACGGCGAGCACCGCTGGCTGGAGATCAGCTGCACGCAGCTGCCCGGCGGCGACCGGCTGCTCTACCGGATCATGGACATCACCTCGTGGCGCGACCGCGAGCTGGAGGCCACCCAGCAGGCCAACGCCCTGCGCCGGGCCCAGGTCCTGGGCCGCATGGGCAACTGGGAATGGGACATCACCACCGACCGCGTGCTGTGGTCGGACGCCCTGCTGGAGATGTTCGGCCTCGAACCCGGCACCGAACTCGACTTCGCCGGCTACATGACCCGCGTGCACGCCGACGACCGCGACATGATCGCCACCAGCCTCGCCGTGGCCCGCGCCACCGGCGACCGGTTCACCTTCTCCCACCGCATGTTCGTCGGCGGCGAGACCGAACGCTACTTCGAGTGCTTCGGCGAGGTCATCGCCGACGAGGACGGCACCCCCGTCCGCATGATGGGCACCTGCCACGACGTCACCCAGGACCGGCGCCTGCAGGACGAGCTGCGCCAACTCGCCGAGGAGGACCCCCTCACCGGCCTGCCCAACCGCCGCGCCCTGACCCGCGAGCTGGAACGACACCTGGCCACCGGCGGCTCCGGCTCCCTGCTGCTGCTCGACCTGGACAACTTCAAGGACGTCAACGACCTGCGCGGCCACGCCGTCGGCGACCGCCTCATGCGCACCATGGCCGCCGCCCTGCGCGAACGCCTCGACCCCGGCCAGCTGCTCGGACGCCTGGGCGGCGACGAGTTCGCCGTCGTGCTGCCCGGCTGCGAGGAATCCGACGCCGCCGAGGTCGCCGCCCGCCTGCGCGACGCCGTCGCCGGCCTGCCCCTGGTCGCCGGCGGAGCCACCACCCGCATGACCGTCAGCACCGGCGTCGCCGGCTTCACCTCCGGCGAAGGCTGGGAAGCCGTCCTGGCCAACGCCGACCTCGCCCTCTACGCCTCCAAGGCCGCCGGCCGCAACCGCGTCACCGTCTACGACCCCGGCCACTACGCCGACACCGCCAAGCGCGTCTCCGTCCAGGACCGCCTGCGCAAGGCGCTGGAACACGGCGACCTGGCCCTGCACGCCATGCCCATCGTCGCCCTGTCCTCCGGCCGCACCCTCGGCTACGAACTGCTGCTGCGCCTGGAGGACGGCCAACTCCCGCTGCTGGGCCCCGCCGACTTCCTGCCCGCCGCCGAACGCAGCGACCTCGTGCTGGAGATCGACCGCTGGGTCTTCGGCAAGGCCATCGACACCCTCGTCGCCCACCCCGACCCCAACCTGCGCTTCGACGTCAACGTCTCCGGGCGAACCCTGGAGGACGAGGACTTCGCCGACTTCGTGCTCGACCGCCTCGCCTCCTCCGGCGTCGCCCCGGGCCGGCTCGGCTTCGAGATCACCGAGACCGCGGCCGTCACCAACCTCGACGCCGCCCGCAGCCTCGCCCACCAGGTCCGCGCCACCGGCTGCCGCATCGCCCTGGACGACTTCGGCGCCGGCTTCGGCTCCTTCGTCCACCTCAAGCACCTGCCCATCACCGGCCTCAAGATCGACGGCGAGTTCGTCCGCGGCATCGACTCCGGCACCCGCGACGCCGTGCTGGTCTCCGGCATCCTGGAGATCGCCCGCGGCTTCGACCTGTCCGTGGTCGCCGAATGGGTGGAACGCCCGGCCCAGGTCGAGATGCTGTCCAAGCTCGGCGTCTCGGTCGGCCAGGGCTTCCACCTCGGCAAGCCCAAACCCCTGGGCAGCGTGCTGAAGCGGCCGGATGGCGCATTGTCCGACCCGCTGCCCACGGCCGAGGATGGACGCTCCTAGCATCCCCATGAAGGGCCCGCCACCCGTGTCCGAGGACGTCCCCGTCAAGGGACTGCGCCGCGTCGAACTGCGCAGCAACGACCCGGCAGGGTCCGCCGAGTACTACCGCCGGCTGTTCGGCTGGATCGTCATGCCCGCCGACGACGGCACCCTGCGCTGCTGGGTCGGCGACCGCCTCGCCGCCCTCATCCGGCGACCCGCCGACTGGGAGACCCCCGGCTGGCACCTCGTGCTCGGCGGCCGCCCCACCGCGCTGCTGGCCGACCCCGCCGGCGTCACCGTCACCCTCGACCCCGGCCGCGTCCGCCACGGACCTTGGGCCCCGCCGCCCCGGCACGGCGAACCCTGCTGGATCGAGCTGATGACCGCCGACACCACCGACGACTACTGGGCCCAGCACCTCGGCTGGACCCCGCGCGCGCCGGGCGAGGGCACCGACATCAAGCCGCTCGCCCTGTTCGACGCCCCCGACGAGCAGCCCGGCTCCGCCCGCCGCATCGCCGGCCGCCTCCTGGTCGACGAGGCCACCGCCGCCGACGTCGGCGCCTCCTGGATGTGCTACCTCGCCGCCACCGACATCAAGCTCGTCACCGACACCGCCGTCGAAGGCGGCGGCACCGTGCTCATCGAGCCCCGCGAGGTCCCCACCGGCGTCATCGCCGCCGTCGCCGACCCCTTCGGCGCCGTCTGCACCCTGCTGGAGGACCCCGTCGGCTGGGGCGGCGCCTGGGCCGCCGTGTAGTATCGGACCGGACGTACCACCCGCTTCGACACAAAGGTTGATGCCATGGGCACCCCCGGACCCACCGGGCGTGCGCTCTCCGCTGCCCGGTGACTTCTGCGAACTGTCTCTTCGCATTCACCAGGAGCTTTCACCTTGCCGTGGTACACGGATTTCTTCACCGACCTCGCCAACTCGTTCTGGCGCGGCGCCGTCCCTCCGGACATGACCATCAACGAGATCGACTTCGTCACCGACCTCACCGACCTCGCCCCCGGCTCACGCGTGCTGGACGCCCCGTGCGGCAGCGGCCGGCACAGCCTTGAGCTGGCCCGACGAGGTTTCAGCGTCACCGGCGTCGACATCTCCACCGAGGCCCTCCAGCACGCCCGGTCGACCGACTCGGACGTGCGGTGGATCCAGGCCGACCTGCACGACCTGGGCCGTCTCGACCTCACCGCCGACCTGGCGATCTGCATGGGCAACAGCTTCGGCTACCTCGACCACGCCGCCAACCAGCGGCTCCTGGCCGACCTCGCCGCCGCCGCGCCCACGCTCGTGATCGACTACGGCTGCGCCGCCGAGGCCATCCTGCCCCACCCGCCGGGGGAGATCCGCATGACCGCCGGCGGCGTCGACATGATCGCCGTCAACCACTACGACGCGACCCAGGCCCGCCTGCTGATCGACTTCACCTTCACCAGGGGGGAGCGGACCCAGCAGGCGAACTGCGTCCAGCACGTCTACACCGCCGGCGAACTCACCCGCATACTCCACTCCGCCGGCTACCGGCACGTCGACCGCTACGCCGACACCGACCGAACCGCATTCGGCCTCGGCAGCCACCGGCTACTGATCCTCGCCCGCCGCTAGCCCCACCCTGGCGGGCGTCCGACGACCGGGCGCCCGCCACCAGGACACCGGAATCAACACCACCCACACCGCGGCCAGCGTCCACCCCACCGGGGTCAACACCGCCGCAGTGTGCTCGGATATCGCCGGGTGTCCCAGCAACACCGCGGCCGGGGCCCGCAGCATGTCCGCGCGATCCGGCAGCACCAGACTCGTCAACACCAACACCCCGGCCTGCACCACGAGCCACTTCGACGGTCGCCAGTAGGCGATCACCACCGGCACCAGCGGGATCGCCACCCCGACGCCGGCCACGAAGGCCACCGACCACCAGCCACCCCCGATCCACCGCAGTCCCACCGCCACCACCACCGCGGCCACCGTGATCGGCATCGCCCACCGCGACCGCGCGGCCACCCGCCCCGCCTCGCCGCTGTCCACCTCCAGCTCGTACGGAACGGGATACCCCAGCGGCCCGAGCGTCCGCTCCACCGTGAACGCCACCAACCCGGCCAACACGACCAGCGGCAGCCATGCCACACCACACACGAAACCGATCGGCCGCACCACATCCGCCATCCCCGGTGAGACCTCGGACTGGCCCAGCAGCGCCGCGATCGGCGCACGGACCGCCCCATAGCTCTCCTCCGGCATCAGCAGCCCGAACAGCACCATCGCCGCCGCCTGAGCCACGAACAGGATCGACGTCCACCGACCCAGCCGCGGCCGGAGCAACAAGCTCAACGCCAGCAGCAACGGCACGATGGCGTACAAGTAGATCAACGCGGCCCAGCCGGGCGCGAGAGTCCGCAACTCCCACCCCGCCACCGCCGCGGCGACCGTCATCACCACCGCCCAGATCGGGCGCATCGCCACCACCCCTCCCCATGTCACCGTCCAGGGTCGACGGGACGGGGGAGAGGTGACAGCGCAGAACTACCTAGCCGGTGTAACCCTTGATCCAGGCCCGGTACGGCTGCACCCGCGTGTACAAGGTGTCCTGGTCGCCACACTTCAGGCTGCCCCGGCTGGTGACGCCGACGAGCCGACCGGTGGCCATGTTGATCGCCGGCCCACCTGAGTCGCCGTAGCACGCGGTATTCTTGGTGGTGCTGTTCATGCACAGCTCGTGCACCGAGTCGAAGTTCATGCTCGCGTCGGCCCGGCACTTCGCCGCCGGAGTCACTGTCGCATCCACCCGCTTCAGCCGATCCGAGCCGTCATCGCAGCCCTTGGTCGGGCACGTCTGCCCCCAGCCGAACAGCCGCAGCGTCTTGTTGTCCCAGTTCGTCGCGGTGGCCAGCACCACCGGATTCTCCGGCACGAGCTGCTGCAACTGCACCAGCGCGATGTCGTTGTGACCGGTGGTCGGGTCGTAGTCGGGATGCTGGAGCGCCCGGACGATGCCGCGTTCCGTGCCGCCCTTGTTCCGGTTGTTGGACCCGATCCTGACCGTGTGGTTGGCCGTGTTCTCGTCAACGCAGTGCGCGGCCGTCAACACCCATCCCGCTGCGATCAACTCGCCGCCGCAGTAGTGCGCGCTCGAGTCGGTGTCCTCGTCGGTCAGCAGGGCCACCATCCACGGGTAGGTGGCGGTGGCTATCTGGCCACCCACGATGTCGGGCTGCGCCACCGCGGGTGCGGCCGAGCCGACCAGCAGTGCCGCGAGGACGGTGCCGAGCAGTGTCCATCTCTTGGCCACGGGATCCACCTCTCTCGTCGCTGTCCGTAACCAAGAGCGAGTCTGCTCCGAACGGTGCAACGGGACAGGGGTGAACAGCGCAGTTCACGCCGTCGTGTGCCAATTGCACTCATTCGGCGGCGTCACCTGGTGTAGCCGCCTCAGGCCAGTCGGGCCGGGAAACCGCCGGTCGACACCGGACCCCAGCGCGTCGGCGTCACCCGGATCAGGCACTTGCCCTGACGGACCATCGCCGCCCGGTACTCGTCCCAGTCCGGATGCTCGCCCGAGATGCCCCGGAAGTACTCCACCAGCGGCTCCAGCGCCTCCGGCAGATCCAGCACCTCGGCCCGGCCCTCCACGTGCACGTACGGGCCATCCCACTCGTCCGACAGCACGCAGAACGACACCCGCGGATCCCGCCGCGCGTTGCGGACCTTGGCGCGCTCCGGATACGTCGACACCACGATCCGGCCCTGCCCGTCCACCCCGCACGTCACGGGGGAGGACTGCGGACTGCCGTCGGCCCGCGTGGTGATGATGATCGCCCGGTGCCGCGTGCGCAGGAACTCGGTCAGCGCGGCGCGGTCCACCGCTTCGTTGGTCGCAACAGCCATGATCCAGACCCTAATACCGTTCGACACCACCGCCAGGATGAAGCCGTGGACCGAAGCCTGTACCGACGCGACCCCGGACCCACCCCGGCCCGGCAGGCCGACGGCGTCACCCTGCGCCCACTGACCCCAGACGACGACACGGCGCTGGGCACGCTCATGGAACGCGCCTACGCCGGCACCATCGACGACGACCTCGGCGACAACAACGACGGGGCAGTGGAGATCGCCGCCTGGCGACAGCGCGCGATCGCCGACGCCAGCTTCGTCGCCGTGGGGGAGGACAACCAGCCGCTCGCCGCCTCCCTGGTCTCTCCCGGACGGGACGGCACGGCGATGATCGCCTACGTCATCACCGACCCTCAGTGCAAAGGCCGAGGCCTCGGCACCGCCGTCGTCGCCGCCTCGCTGCAAGCCCTGCCCGGCGCCGTCGTGCTCGCCGGCGTCACCGACGGCAACACACCCTCGGAACGCCTGCTCACCTCGCTCGGCTTCGTCCGAACCGGACCGGTCACCTAGCCCGCCACACCGTCGTCGACAACACCGTCACACCCTCCAACGACCGCGGCACCGGCACGTCATAGCGCGCCAGCAGATCGAACCGCTCCCTCGGCAGATACGGCCGGCTCGGATCACCCACCAACACCACCGCCCCGCCCGCCGCCATCCGACTCAGAAACGGCCCCACCTCCGCGGCCATGTCCTTGTCATAGAACACATCCCCGGCCACCACCACCTCGGCGTCCACAGTGGACCCCAACACATCGGCCACCAGGGGAGTCAGCGACACCCCGTTCGCCGCCGCGTTGATCCCGGCCGCCACCAACGCCATCTCGTCCACATCGCACGCCGTCACCGCCGACGCCCCGGCCAACGCCGCCGCGATCCCCACCAACCCCGACCCACACGCCAGATCGAACACCCGCTTGCCGGCCACCAACTCCGGGTTGTCCAGCACGAACCGCGCCACCCCCTGCCCACCAGCCCACGGAAACGCCCAGAACGGCGGCTCCGGCGCCCCGGTCAGCTCCCACAGCGGCGTCACGTCCTCAGCCACCCGCAACACGATCTCCGGCACGAACCCCGTCGCCCGAGCCGTGGTGTGCTCCCGCACGAACGCCTCCACCGCCACCTCCCAGCTCACCCGTGCTACATATTGCTCATGCGCGCAAACACCCGGGGGAGGACCTTCACCGAAAGCGCCCGCCGCGCCCAGATCGTCGCCGCCGCCATCGCCGTGATCGCCGAACACGGCTACGCCGCCGCCTCCTTCACGCGCATCGCCAAACACGCCGGCCTGTCCAGCACCGGCATGATCTCCTACCACTTCGCCAACAAGGACGACCTCATCCGCGAAGTGCTCATCGAGACCACCACCGTCGCCGCCGACTACATGCGCCCCCGCATGGACGCCGCCACCGGCTACGCCGCCAAACTCCGCGCACGCCTCGAATCCAACATGGAACTCGTCCGCGCCCACCCCGACCACGTCCGCGCCCTGATCGAGATCGCCCTCAACGCCCCCAAAACCCCCGACTTCGTCGACGAACGCTTCACCCTGTTCGCCACCCACCTGCGCGAAGGCCAACAAGCGGGGGAGTTCGGCCCCTTCCACCCCGAAGCCATGGCCGTCGCCATCATCGGCGCCATCGACGCCACCGTCCGCGGCCTCATCACCTTCCCCGACCTCGACGCCACCCAATTCGGCCGCGAACTCGCCGACACCTTCGAACGCGCCACCCGCCCCTAACCCAGGCCCTCGGCCTTGGCCAGCAGATACCGCTGCTCCGGCATGCTCAACGTCAACCGCGCCGCCGCCAGATACGACTCCCGCGCCCCGGCCACGTCCCCGGCCATCTCCAGCAGATGCGCCCGCACCGCCGCCACCCGGTGATGCTCCGACACCCGCTCGTCACCCTCCAGATCGGCCACCATCGCCAACCCCGCCGCCGGCCCCCGCGTCATCGCCACCGCCACCGCATGGTTCAACGTCACCATCGGATTCGGCGCCATCCGCGCCAACAACGCGTACAGACCGGCGATCTCCACCCAATCCGTCTCCTCCGGCGACGCCGCCTCCGCGTGCACAGCCGCGATCGCCGCCTGCACCTGATACGGGCCCAACCGGGTCGTGGACAACGCGTCGCTGACCAACTTCACGCCCTCGGCGATCGCCGCCGCGTCCCACGACGACCGATCCTGCTCGGCCAGCGGCACCAACGACCCGTCCGGCCGCGACCGCGCCGCCCGCCGCGACTCCGTCAACAGCATCAACGCCAACAGCCCCGCCACCTCGCCGTCACCCGGCAGCAACCCCCGCACCGCCCGCGTCAGCCGAATCGCCTCACCAGTCAACTCCACCTGCGACAACCGATCCCCAGCGGTCGCCGTGTAGCCCTCGTTGAAGATCAGATACAGCACGTGCAGCACCGCCCGCAGCCGCTCGTCCCGCTCGCCCTCCGGCGGCAGCGAGAACTGCGCCCCCGCCTTCTTGATCTTCTGCTTGGCCCGCGAGATCCGCTGCGCCATCGTCGCCTCCGGCACCAGGAACGCCCGCGCCACCTGCGCCGTGGTCAACCCACCCACCGCCCGCACCGTCAACGCCACCTGCGACGCCGGCGTCAACGCCGGATGGCAGCACAGGAACAACAACGCCAACGTGTCGTCCCGCGCCGGCACCTCCGCGTCATCCACCTCCGCGGCGAACACCGCCTCCTCACGCCGCCGCCGCGCGCTCTCACTGCGCCACGCATCCGCCAGCCGCCGCGACCCCACCGTCAACAGCCACGCCCGCGGATTGTCCGGCACCCCCTCCACCGGCCACTGCTGCGACGCCGCCAGCAACGCCTCCTGCACCGCGTCCTCACACGCGTCGAACTGCCCGTGCCGCCGCGTCAACGCGGCCAGGACCTGCGGCGCCAACTCGCGCAGCAGCCCCGCCACCTCACCGCTCACACATCCACCCCCGACGACATCATCACCGGCCACACCTCCGTCACTCCATGCCGCGAGTCCGGGATCATCGCCGCCAACTCCAACGCCCGCTCCCGCGACTCACAGTCCACCAGGTAGTACCCCGCCAGGTACTCCTTCGCCTCCAGGAAAGGGCCGTCGGTCACCACCGGATCCCCGTCCCGCACCCGCACCACCGACGTCGTCGCCGGACCGCCCAACGCATTGGTGTCCAACAGCTCCCCGGACTCACGCGTGATCCGCTGCAACTCCTCGTGCCCGGCCATGACCGCGTCCCGCTCCGCCGCCGACAACCCGGCCCACGTCTCGTCGTTCAGGTAGATCATCAACAGGTACTTCACGCGATCCTCCTCGGTGTGGACTCACGAGGGGGTCGACGCCGACGGGGGAGTCTCGACATCCTCGAGCGCACGGTACGTCCGATTGCTCGCCACCGCCGCCCGCTGCTCACGACCCGTGGCCTCGATGTAGTTCTGACTCGTGGCCAGGCTGGCATGGCCCAGCAGAGCCATGATCTCCGACGCCGTCGCCCCGTCCTCGGCCAACCGCGTCGCGAAGGTGTGCCGCAACGCGTGCAGACTTGCCCCCACCGGCACCCGGTCGTGCAGGCCCGCCCACCGATAGCACGACTTCACCAGGTACTCCAGCGCACCACGCCCGATCGCCTCGCCCGACCGGTCCCGCAGCAGGGGAGCGCCCCGCCCGAACCGCTGCTGCGGGAACCGGGACCGACACGACGCCAGATACGCGTCGATCACCTTCTCCATCGACGGCTCCACCGGGATCGACCGGTCCCGACTGCCCTTGCCGTGGACGTGCAACCGCATCTCACCCGACCGCCCGACCAGCGAGTTCACCGTCAGCGTGCGCATCTCCGCGCTGCGCAGGCCGGCCAGCAGCCCCAGGGCGATCACCAGCACGTCCCGCTCCGGCCACGGATCCCGGGCCTTGCGCTCGCCGTGCGCCGCCGCCCGCAGCAGCCGCTCCGGCGTGTCCTCGCCGCGCAACGGCTTGGGGGACAGGGGAGGGGTGCGCGGGCGGGCCACCGCCCCGATCGGGTTGCCCGGCAACAGGCCGTCGGCCACGCAGAAGGTCAGGAACTGGTTCCAGGTCGACCAGGCCCGCAGCACCGAGGACTTGGCGTGGGTGTCCGCGAACGCGCCGAACGCCGTCCGCAGCGACTGCGCCGTCAGGTCCTCCACCAGCAGCATCTCCGCCTCGCCGCCGATCTCCTCCACCAGCAGCGCCGTGATGCCGGCCAGGTCGCGCCGGTAGGCGTCGGTCGTGTGCGGCGAGTCCTTGCGCGGCCGCCGGGCCGCGAAGAACGCCTCGTGCGCGTCCACAAGCCTCATGTGGATCTTGTACCGCACGCCCCTGACAGTTTTCAGCGCACGACGGTGATCCCCGAGATCTTCCCGCCGGTCGTGTCGGCCTGCGCCGAGGCCCTGAGCGTGCCGTCGGCGTCCCGGAACAGCGCCACCGCCGTGTTCGGGCCCGTCGTCAGCACCTGCACCTCGTACCCGCTGAGGTCTCGCAGCTCCTCGCCGTCGAGGGCGTCGAGCAGCACCTCTCGGGGCGCCGGCTCGGGCGGCACGGGGGAGCCGGCCTCCGCGAACAGGTCCGGCAGCTTCGACACCGCGCTCACCGCGCGCGGGAAGCCCGCGAACGCCGCCGTCTCCACCAGGATCTCGCTGATCTCCGCCGCCGTCAGGCCGGCGGCCAGGCCCGTCCTGACGTGCACCGACAGGGGAGACTCCCAGCAGCCGGCCGCCACGATCGCCGCGATGGCCACCGCCTCGCGGGTGCGCTCGTCCAGGGCGGGGCGGTGGGCCAGGTGGCCGTACACCGTGCCGACCGCGACCTCCGCCAGCTGGGGAGCGGCCCGGAACAGCTGGTCCAGCCGGTCCCTGCCGCCGTCCACCAGGCCGGCGAAGGTGTCACGCCCACGCTCGTGCAGCCGTGCCATCTCGTCCGACATGCGTGACTCCCCTGGGTTCCTGGTCTAGACTGGATCACTGCCCGTTTTGCTGCATAATGGCGATTATGCATGAAAAGTCCGCCTGTCCCGGGCGGGCCGCCGGCCGGTCCCACCAGGGGGATCCGCCACGCTCACACCGTCCTCGACCGCCCCGTCGACCCTCCCGGCCCGGTCCCAGACGCCGCCACGCCGCCGACGATAGCCGTCAGCGCCGACGCCACGGCACGGATTGCCCGTAGAGGCGAACCAGCCAGACAGCCGTCCAGAACGCCTTCAGCCCAGGCTGACACGCTGGTCGCTACAGGGCCGATAATCTACATTATGTTAAGTCGTGGTGATCGGGACCCCTGCTACCGTGCCCCGTGACCACAGCACCTCCGCGCTCCGGCGACCCGATCAGCACCGCCGCGTTCGACGAGCTGCGCATGCCCGATCCCTGCCGCCTGGAGATCGAAGACGGTCGGCTGCTTGTCACCGACTGGCCAGCCGGCCCGCATCTCATCGCCAGGCAACGCTTGGCCATCTGCCTCGTCGACCAGCTGCCCGTCGAGTTCGAGGCTTTGCCAGCGTTCGAGGCGGATCTGGCCGAGCCGTCATCTCGACGAGTGCCTGATGTCGTGGTCTGCACTGAGGAAGCCAGCGAACAGGCGCGGGTGCGAGCCGATCAGATCCTCTTGGCCGTCGAAGTCGTGTCGCCTGGTGAGTCCGCTGCCCGCGGCTACATCAAGAAGCCCGCTGAGTACGCCGCCAACGGCATCCCCACCACCGGGTGATCGACATCCAGGAGAAGGTTCCGACTCTGACCGTCTACACCCTCGATGACATGGGCCGATACCATTTCACCTCGCTGATCACCGGCACCTACACCGGCCCGGTCGCTGGCCACGAGGTCACGGTCGACCTCAATGCGCTGACCGGTCCCCGCCGTAAGCGGAGCTAAATCGGCCGCCGGCCCACCGCGATCGTGCCGTCGACCTCTTCTGAGTGCTCTACCCCGGCCTCCAGGCCGGCGTCGGTGAGCAAACGCTGTGTGGTGGCCGCCTGGCGAGCGCTGGTCTCGACGAGCACGTGACCGCCGGGCCGGAGCCACGTCGGCGCGTCCAAGGCGACTCGTCGGTGCAGATCCAGGCCATCCGAACCGCCGTCCAGGGCGACCCGGGCCTCGTGATCGCGTGCCTCGGGCGGCATCATGGCGATCTCGTCGGTCGGCACGTACGGGGCGTTGACCAGCAGCACGTCGACCCGGCCTCGCAGCGTGACCGGCAAGGCGTCGTACAGGTCGCCCTGGAACACCTGTCCGCCAACGGGTTCGACGTTGCGGCGGGCGCAGTGGACGGCGTTCGGGTCGATCTCCCCCGCGTACAGCTCAAAATCGGACATACCGGTCGTGGCGGCGACGCCGATGGCCCCCGTGCCGCAGCACAGGTCCACGACCACGCCGCCCGGCGGCACCAGCTTCGAGGCCCGCTCCACCATGAACTCGGTCCGGCGGCGGGGCACGAAGACGCCGGGCTCGACGGCGATGCGCAGGCCGCGGAACTCGGCCCAGCCGACGATGTACTCCAGCGGCTCCCCCGCGACGCGTCTGTCCACCATGGACTCCAGCTCGGCCGGCGCGGCGGCGGCTCCCAGCAGCAGCTCGGCCTCGTCCTCGGCGAACACACAGCCCGCCGCCCGAAGCCTGGTCACGATGTCGATCGCGGGACTCCCCGAATGGTGAAAATGGTCGGCAAACAGTAGCGGGTCTCCCCTACGCTGCCGCCCCATGGACACGGTGATCTCCCGGGTGGGCCTGCGCGAGGGCAGCAAGTCGCCATGGCTGCTGACCTACGCCGACGGCCGCCAGGCGGTGCTGCGCGACCAGGGCCCGTTCGACACGGAGATCGCGGCCCTGACGGTCGCGGAGGCGAACGGGGTGGCCGCGCCGAGGGTGCTCGAGACCGGCGCGGACGGGCTGTTGATCTCGGTGGTGCCGGGCAGCAGCAAGATCCCGGCGAGGCCGGAGCCGGCTCGGATCCGGGCGACGGGCGCGGCGGTGGCGGTGATCCATGCCGTGGAGTTGGCTCCCACCAAGGACTTGCCGCCTCGGCATCGGCCGATCGAGCTGGTGGACTTCGACGACTGGCGGGCGCGTCGGACCGCCTCTCCCCTGCTGTTGGCGGCGATGGAGGCGGTCGGGACGCGGCCGGAGCCGCCGCATCCGACGGTGTTGGTGCACGGGGATCTGTGGCAGGGCAACACGATGTGGGTGGACGACGAGCTGTCGGCGATCATCGACTGGGACTGCTCCGGCGTCGGCCATCCGGGCGTGGATCTCGGGTCGCTGCGCTGTGACATCGCCCTGTTCCACGGTCCGGAGCACACCGATCTGGTGCTGGAAGGTTGGCAGGAACAGGCCGGCCGGGAGGCTCCGGACGTGGCGTACTGGGATGTGGTGGCGTCGCTGAGCACCCCGCCGGACGTCGGCGAGTGGCTGCCGAACGCGGTCGACCAGGGGCGACCCGATCTCGATGGGCCGACGTTGAACGCTCGGCGGGACGCGTTCCTGAGGGCGGCGCTCAGTCGGCTGTGATGCGGTGGACGAGGTCCTCGATGCGCTGTCGCCAGCCGTCGAGGTCTGCGTCGGCTTCGCTGGCGACGGTTCGGGTGAGTTCGAGGCGTGCTCCGTGTCCGGTGCCGTCGGAGAGTTCGATGTGCACGGCGGGATCGGCCACCAACTCCCCCAGCGCCGCGCGGACGACGTCGGCCGGTCGGGTGAGCTGGCGTTCGAAGCGGACCTGGTAGCCGTCGCCGATGCGTTCGACGGTGCCCTGGTCCAGGCCGAACTGGTGGATGAGCTGCTCGTGGTGCTCGTCGGAGGGGCGTCCCGGGCGAAAGTCGGTGTCGCCGTGGACGAGGGCTTCGAGGGCGTCGAGGCAGACGGCCCAGCCGCTGGCGTAGCTGGCGGCGGCGGGACGGTCGTCGAAGACGTGGGTGAACACGAGGCGGCAGCCGGGGCCGTCGGGGGTGAGTTGGAAGTGGATGAGGTCGTCGCTCTCGCGCTTCATCTCGGGCGGTGCGTGTTCGGAGAAGGCGAAGACCTTGGGCGGGTCGAGCTCGGTGACCACGGCGTGCATGCCCTCGAACTCGATGCGGCCGCCGACGCGCAGGTCGATGGTCAGGGCGCGGATCGGGTACCAGGCGTTGAGCTGCTCGGGTTCGGTGAGGGCGCGCCAGACCAGCTCGGGCGGGTGCTTGAGGTGGCGTTCGATACGCAGGGCCGGGCGGCCGTCGTGGTGGGTGCCGAGTTCCATGGCCGCGAATATAGCTGTACGGGAATATGCTGGCAACGGCATGCGCGAAATTCGCTCGCCCGGCGGCGACCGCTCGGTGAGGATGCGCAGGTGGGGTGGACAGTCGAGCCGGTGGACCCGGACGGGCCGGTGGGCCTGGGCCTGCTGCGGGAGTACTACACGGAGATCGTGGACCGGTACTGGGGTGAGCCGCAGCCGCCCGAGATCGTGGAGCAGGTGCTGGTCGAGGAGCCCAGTCATGACCTGACGCCGCCGACCGGCCTGCTGCTGGCCCTCTTCCAGGACGGCGAGCTGGCCGGCTGCGGCGGTTTCCGGGTCTTCTCCCCCGACATCGCCGAGCTGACGCGGGTCTTCCTGCGCCCGTCGCTACGGGGCCGAGGCGGCGCCCCGGTGCTGCTGGCCGAACTGGAACGGGCGGCCGTCGGCCTGGGCCTGACGACCGCCCGTCTGGACACGCGCAAGGACCTGGTCGAGGCGCGGCGGCTGTACGCGCGCCACGGCTACGTCGAGATTCCGGCGTTCAACGACTCGCCGTACGCGGATCACTGGTTCGAGAAACGCCTGGTCTAGGCGGCGGCGACGGCCTTGTGGCCCAGGCGCAGGGTGATGCCGTGGGCGCGCAGCAGGCGGCGGAACCAGAGCAGGGACACCGCGATGCCGAGGGCGACCATGCTGTAGGAGCCAGCGGTGCTGACCATGAGGAAGTTGCCGACGGTGGCGCTGGCCAGGGCCCACAGGGTGGTGACGCCGTTGGTGATGAACACCAGCGCCCACAGGAAGGAGACCTGGCGGAAGAAGCGCTGGATGTGGGGGTGGCCGGTGATGGTGGTGGGGAACGCGCAGAAGTCGTCGGCCAGTTTGGCCAGCAGCGGCCGGTTGAGCGGCAGGGTGGCCAGCAGGATCGCGGCGAAGGCGAAGTTCTGCACGGTCGGTTGCAGGAAGTAGAGGAAGACGCTGCCGGTGACGTAGCCGATGAGGGTGCGCACGCAGAGCAGGGCTGTGGTCAGCCACAGCACCGCGGGGATCTCCTTGCGCAGCACCACGCGGCGCGCGAGCGCCGCCAGCGACCAGCCGAGGGCCGCGAATAACGCGCCCTGGAGGCCGACGAGGGTGAACACGATGTAGAACAGGCCGAGCGGCACCAGTGTCGTCTCCAGCAGGTGCTGGGCGCCACGGCGGAGCAGGACCAGTGGTGCGGGGAGGTGGACCGTCATGTGCTCGGGCATGGTTGGTCGGCCGTCTCGCAGTCGTTGTCGGGGTGGGCGAATGCTAGCTGACGCTCGTGCGGGGTCTCTGTGAGGGAGACGTCCGAGGCCCGGTTCGGGTTCACTGATCCGGTTGTGCGATCGCCGCGTAGGTAGCGGTGTGCCGGACAGTGGTGAGTTGATCGACGGGCGGTATCGCCTGGTGTCGTGCATCGGCCGTGGCGCGATGGGCGCGGTCTGGCGGGCGCGGGACGAGCGGCTGGACCGGGAGGTCGCGCTCAAGCTGGTGGTGGTGCGCGGGCTGGCGCCGGACGACGCCTCGGAGCGGGAGGCGGTGGAGCGGGCGCGGCGGGAGGGGCGGATCACGGCGCGGTTGCAGCATCCCAACGCGATCTCGGTGCATGACGTGGTGGAGCACGACGGCCGGCCGTGTCTGGTGATGGAGTACCTGCCGTCGCGGAGCCTGTCGGAGGTGGTGGAGTCCGGCGGGGTGCTGGCCCCGACGGAGGTCGCCACGGTCGGGTTCCAGGTGGCCTCGGCGCTGGCGGCGGCGCATGAGCTGGGGATCGTGCACCGGGACGTGAAGCCGGACAACATCCTGCTGGCCGAGGACGGCACGGCCAAGATCACCGACTTCGGGATCGCGCGGGCGCCCGACGACGGGGCGGTGACCGCGGTGGGCATTCTCGCGGGCACTCCGGCCTACCTCGCGCCGGAGGTGGCGACCGGGTCGGAGAGCAGCCCGCGTTCGGACGTGTTCTCGCTGGGTTCGACCTTGTACGCGGCTTTCGAGGGCAAGCCGCCGCACGGGATGGGCCAGAACACGATCGCGTTGCTGCACCAGATCGCCTACGGGGAGATCACGCCGCCCAAGCGGGGCGGGGCCGTGGCGGAGCTGCTGGTGCGGATGCTGGGGCGCGATCCGCAGACGCGTCCGACGATGGCGGAGGTGGCGAGCCGGTTCGAGCAGGTCCTGGCCGGTTCGTCTCCTCTGCCCGCGCCGCCGTCGGTGTCGGTGCGGCCGCCGACGCAGCGGATGGCGTCGCTGCCCCAGCCGCGGCGGGCTTCGCCGGTGGGCCGGTGGCTGGCGTTGGGGGTGCCGGTGGCGGCCGCGGTGGTGGCGGTGAGTTTGCTGGTCGCGCAGCAGTTCGGGGTGCGTCCGGTGGCGTCGCCTGCGCACGGCAGGCCGCCGGTGGTGGCGGCTGCCCCGCCGTCGACGACCACGTCGTCGGCGGCCGATCCGGTGTCGACGGGTGGGTCGTGCTCGGCCCGTTATGACGTGATGAACAGCTGGTCATCGGGCTACCAGGCGGCGGTGACGATCACCAACCTGACCGGCGCGCAGCTGACCGGTTGGCAGGTGACGTGGCGGCTGCCGGGCGGTCAGCGGGTGACGAGCCTGTGGAACGGCACGTTCTCGCAGGAGGGGTCGGTGCTGGTGGTCCGCAACGCCTCGTGGAACGCGGTGCTGGCCGCCAACACCTCCACCAGCTTCGGCTTAGTCGCCGGCTCCCCCGGCTCCTCCCCGCCCGCCCCCCACCTCACCTGCACCCCCCTCTCCCACTAACCCCGCGTAATCGCTTGGAAGGGGGCCTTCCTCCACTCCGAGTGGAGGAAGGCCCCCTTCCAAGCGCCAAAGGGGCTTAGAAAAGGCTTTCTTGGCGGGGTTTGCGTTTTTTGGGGACGGGTTCGCCGATACGGTTGGTGACCGAGGGGCTGATGGCCGACAGGAACGGGGACGGGCCGGCCTGGCGGACGGCGCCGTGGCGCATGCGGGACGTGGCGTGGCTGAGGTAGAGGTGCTGCTGCGCGCGGGTCATGCCGACGAAGAACAGGCGGCGTTCCTCGTTGACGGCCTCGGGGTCGGGGTCCTCCCCCGGCCAGCGCATGGGCAGCAGCCCGTCCTCGCAGCCGACCAGGAACACCACCGGGAACTCCAGGCCCTTGGAGGCGTGCAGGGTCAGCAGCGAGACGCGGTCGGCCCGGGGGTCCCAGGTGTCGACCTCGGCCCCCAGCGCCAGCTCGGACAGGAAGCCGGCCACGTCGTCGCCGAAGCGGGTGGCCAGCGGCATGAGCAGTTCCAGGGCGGTGAAGGCGTCCTCGTCGTCGAGGCCGTGAGCAGCCTGGCGGACGCGTTCGACGACGGATCCGTGCAGTCCGACCAGGGCGAGTTCACGGGCGAGGGCGCGCACGCCGGGCCGGTCGGTGAGCCGGTCGTGGGAGCGTTTCTGGAACGGTAGACCGGAGCGGGTCAGCGCTTCCATGACGGCCTTGGCCTGGCCGCTGGTGCGGTAGAGCACGGCGAAGTCGTTGAACGACAGGCCCTGGGTGCCGTCGCCGGCGACGCGGCCGCTGTCGAGGGAGTGGAACGAGGAGCCGCCGAGCAGCTGGTCGATGGTGCGGGCGACGAAACTGGCCTCGGCCTGCTCGTCGATGGCGTGGTGCAGGCCGATGAGGGCGTGTTCGGTGTGCGGGCCGCAGGGCTGGAGGGTGCGGTCCTCGACCAGGGTGGTCGGGGTGATGGCCTGCACGGCCCCGGTGAGGATGTGCCGGCCGGAGCGGTAGTTGCGGCCGAGCTGGACGCGGGTCGCGCCCGGGAAGTCCTCCTGGAAGCGGAGGAAGAAGCCGACGTCGGCGCCGCGGAAGCGGTAGATCGCCTGGTCGGGGTCGCCGATGGCGGTGAGGTTGCCGTCGGCCGCGCACAGCAGGCGCAGCAGGCGGTACTGGGTCTCGTCGACGTCCTGGTACTCGTCGACGCTGACCCACGGCCAGCGGGTCCGGTAGTGCTCGATCAGGGCGGTGTCGCCGGCCAGCAGCTCGACCGGCATCTCCACCAGGTCGTCGAAGTCGACCAGGTCGCGGGCGTGCAGTTCCTTCTTGTACGTCTCGCCGTGTTCGTCGCGCAGTTCCTGGACGACGGTCTCGTCGGCGATGCCGAAGCGTGCGGTGAGGCCGACGCGGGCGTGCTGCTCGCGCAGGATCCGCACGCCCAGCGAGTGGAAGGTGGCCACGGTGAGGTCGTGCGCCTGTGTCCCGACCAGGGCTTCCAGCCGTTCGGCCATTTCGGCGGCGGCGCGGCGGGTGAAGGTGATGGCCAGGCACTGCGAGGCCGGCACGCCGCGTTCGGTGACGAGGTGGGCGATGCGGTGGGTCAGGGTGCGGGTCTTGCCGGTGCCGGGTCCGGCGATGATCAGCAGCGGCCCGGCGGCGACGGCCGCGGCGGCGCGCTGGTCGGGGTCCAGGCCGTCGAGCAGGGACGGCTCGGGGTCGATGAGCGGGAGCTCGGGCTCCTCGAACGCGACGACACCAGCGGGCTCGGGCACCAGCGCCGGCGAGACCGGTTGAGCGGGTTCCGGCTCGAACAGGTCCGCCGGCTCCGGCGGCCGGACGCTGCCGGCCGGCTTCGTGGCGGGCTTGGCCGGCGCGGCGAACAGGTCGTCGTCGAACAGCGACACCGAGCCGGAGGCCTTGGCCAGCTCCCCCGGCTCGAACAGCCGGATCACGCCGTACTCGCCGTCGTAGCCGGCCTCGCGGATCACCTCGCCGCGGCGCAGCCGGCCGATGGCCTCGCCGAGCAGCGGGTTGGACGCGGTCAGGTCCTCCAGCGGCACGTCGTCGAGAATCCCCAGCTCGGGGCCGTGGGCGGCGGTCAGCGAGGCGATCTCGGCCATGACCTTCTTGCTCTTGGGCCCGACGCCGAGCAGCTCGCTCATGATCTCCGGCAGCGGGATGAGGCTGCGGAAGTCGACCGGATCGGCCGGCTGGTAGCCGAACTCGCGGTCGGCCAGCTCCTGGATGCGGCTGAGCACGCCGACGGTGAGCGGCTTGCCGCAGGTTGGGCACAGGCCGTTGTGGGCGATGGTCTCGGCCGGGCCGAAGCGCACGTCGCACTTGCGGTGCCCGTCGGAGTGGTACTTGCCCTCCTCGGGGAAGAACTCGACGGTGCCGGCGAACCCCTCGCGGGTCTCCAGGGCGCGGCGCACGGCGTAGTAGTCCATGTCGGTGTCGAACATGGTGGCCTCACGGCCGAGCATGGGCGGCGAGTGCGCGTCGGAGTTGCTGACCAGCGTGTACTTGTCCAGGCCGGAGACGCGCCAGTTCATCTCGGGGTCGCTGGACAGGCCGGTCTCGGCGGCGAACACGTGGTCGGCGAGGTCGGCGTAGCAGTCGGCGATGGCGTCGAAGCCGGACTTGGAGCCCAGCACCGCGAACCACGGCGTCCACACGTGGGCCGGCACCAGGTAGGAGCCTTCGCCGCTCTCCAGGGTGATCTCCAGCAGGTCGCGGGAGTCCAGGCCGAGGATGGGGCGGCCGTCGGAGCCGAGGTTGCCGATCTTGCCCAGCCGCCGGTTGAACTCGGCGGCGGCGTCGAAGTCGGGCATGTAGATCAGGTGGTGGACCTTGCGGGTGCGGTCGTCCCGCTTGTAGATCGTGCTGATCTCCACGCTGAGCATGAACCGGACGTCGCCGACGCAGCTGGCCGGCAGCGTGCGGGCGATGTCGCGGTCGAGCTCGGGGCGCAGCCGGAACAGGCCCGGCTCGGCCGGGACCAGGGTCTCGCGCAGGTGGTCGTACCAGGCGGGATGGGTGAAGTCGCCGGTGCCGACGAGGCTGATGCCCTTGCGCTGGGCCCACCAGGTCAGGTGCTCGAGATCGCAGTCTCGGCTGCATGCCCGGGAGTACTTCGAGTGGATGTGCAGGTCGGCGTAGAAGCGCACCGGCTCGATCTTGCCACTAGGGCCGGGTTCCCCAGTTGGGTGGTCCCACCTGTGCGGGCAGTAGTCGGTACGCGTCGTGCGCCCACTCGCACAGCAGGGCCCGGCTCTCCCGGGGGTCGATGATGTCCTGCACGCCGAAGTGCTCGGCGGTGCGGAACGGGGAGGTGAGCGCGGCCAGCCGTTGCTGGATGGCGTCGAGGTCCCGTTCGGGGTCGTCGGAGCGGGCGAGTTCGGCCCGGTAGGCGGCCTCGATGCCGCCCTTGGCCGGCAGCGAGCCCCAGTCGCCTGAGGGCCAGGCCCAGCTGCGGCCGCCGCGGTGGCGGTTGACGATGCCGGCCCCGCCCACGCCGTACACGCGGCGCAGGATGAGCTCGGCCTGGGGCACGCGGGCCTGGTAGACGGCGCTGATGGCGCGGGCCCCGGCGCGCAGCGTGCCGGCGCGTTCGGCGACGGTGCCGATGGTCATGCCGCCCTGGTCGGTGAGGCTGACGATCGGCAGGTGGAAGGTCTCGCACAGGTCGACCAGCCGGGTCAGCGCGAGCGCGCCGGCGGCGGACAGCGTGTTGCCGCGGTACGGATCGGTGGCGACCACGCCCACGGGGTGGCCGTCGAGGCGGGCCAGGGCGGTGACGGTCGCGCCGCCGTAGTCGGCGTAGCGGAACACGGAGCCGGCGTCGAACACGGCGTCCAGGATCGGGGCGATCCGGTAGGGGCGGCGGGGGTTGCGCGGGATCGCCGACAGCAGCGGCTCGGGGTCGGGGGCGTCGCCGCTGGTCGTGACCGGTGGCAGCTCATGCACGCTGGACGGCAGGTAGGACAGGAACCGGCGGATCACCGCGAACGCCTCGGCCTCGGTGGCGACGAAGCGGTCCACGTTGCCGTTGCGGCGGTGCACCTCCGCGCCGCCGAGCTGCTCCTTGTCGACGTCCTCGCCGATGCCGCCCTTGACCACCGGCGGGCCGGCGACGAACAGCTGCGCGAGGCCCTCGACCAGCACGCACAGGTGCGACATGACCGCCCGTGCCGCGCCGAGGCCGACCACGGGGCCCAGGCAGGCCGACACGACCGGCACCGTGGACAGGTTGTCGACGACGTGGTCCCAACCCGGGTTGACCGGCACGTAGCTGTAGCCGGCCTGCTCGACCATCTTGACGCTGCCGCCGCCGCTGGCCCCGTCCAGCAGCCGGATCATCGGCAGCCGGAACTGGCCGGCCAGCTGCTCGGCGTACACCTGCTTGGCGTGGATGGCGGCGTCGCCGGAGCCGCCGCGGCCGGTGAAGTCGTCGGCCCCGAGCACCACCTTGCGGCCGTCCAGCCGCGCGGTGCCGGCCACGAAGTTCGCCGGGGTGACCGTGCCGTCGGGATTGGCGAAGCCGGCCAGTGCCCCGATCTCGGCGAAGCTGCCCTGGTCGGCGAGGGCGTCGATGCGTTCCCGCACGGTCAGGCGGCCGCTGGCGTGCTGACGGGCGATCTTGTCGGTGCCGCCGAGCTCGGCGGCGCGCTCCCGCCGGCGCCGGATCCCGGCGACCTCCTCCGACCAGTCCTCGATCATGCCCGCCACCCTAAGCGCCCCGCCCCCACCCCGATTCCTCTGACACATGTGCTCCACATGTGGCACTGGGAGTCGAATGTGGGCCACATGTGGCTTTGGAGCGCGGTGCGGGAGATCGCCCGGAGGTAGGGTGGTGAAGGTGCGCGACACGTCCGGCAGCTGCTCGGCGCTGGCCGCTGCCCTCGGGGAGCCGGCCGCCGGCACCGCCTCCGAGGCGACCGCGTGGCTGTGTGTCGAGCAGCCTGGTCCGTGGGGACGTGACGCCCTCCTGGACAGCCACATGGACGGCGGCTTGGCGGCGGAGCTGTCCAAGCGCGCGGAAGACAGCGGCGTGCGGATCGTGCTGATCCGGCGGCCGGGCCAGCACGCCGACCATCACCACGCCCAGCCCCGGCAGGTGTACCTGGCGTCCACGCGGCCGGGGGCGTGCTGGCTGGAGTCGACGGTGCTCAGCGATCCCAAGCAGCTGCTGGACCTGGACTTCCGGGCCGCCGGTGCGGGGCAGCACGTGGGCCTGGGCACGCGCATCGACGAGCGGGTGCTGCTGGTGTGCACCAACGGCCGCCGGGACGTGTGCTGCGCGGTGGAGGGGCGTCCGCTGGCCGGGGCGCTGGCGGCGGCCAACCCGGGGCTGGTCTGGGAGACCACGCACACCGGCGGGCACCGTTTCGCGCCGACCGCGGTGCTGCTGCCGACCGGTTATCTCTACGGGTGGCTTTCGCCGGAGGTCGGGCAGCGGCTGCTCGATTCCGACGAGGTGGTGCTGGCCGGCAATCGGGGGCGTTCGTGCTGGTCACGGCCGGCGCAGGTGGCGGAGCTGGCGGTGCGGGAACGGCACGGGGAACTGCACCCGGAGTTGTTGTCGGTATCCCCCGACGGCGCCGTCGTCACTCATTCGGATGGCCGGGAATGGGCCGTCACCGTGACGGAACAACCCCAGTTGCCGGCGCGGCCGGCCAGTTGTGGCAAGGAGCCCACAGTACCGAGCGCCTTTGTCGTCGGCGAGGTCATTCGCACCCGCTGATCAGCCGGCGCGTTGCCATTCCGTTCCGCCCTCGTCACCGGAAATCCACCCGGCGGCCGCGGCCGCGTCGGCGGCCAGTCGGCGGGCCTGGTCGATCGGCAGACCGTTCGCCACGACGATTTCATGCATAATCTGACGAGCAATGCCCATCAGGGCCGCCGCAGCCAGCAGTCGCTCCGCGGTCTCGGCATCACACAGCGCCGGGTCGACAAAGCGCTGGGCGGAGGGGCTGACAACCACGTCCCCGCCCAGCGCGTAGACCACGTCCACCAGCACGGACGTGCTCACCGGCCGGTCTCGCACAAACGCCAGGATGACACACGAATACCGGAAAACAATTCGTCCAGCCGGGTGAAACGCGTTTAGGAGCATTCCGACTGTGCGGACTCCGCGGGTGTCGTGACCGCCGCCGCGAACACGCCGAGACCGAGTGAATAGGGGTCGTCGAGACCGATCCGGCGCAACGCTTCCGGCGGCAAAGCCAGCAGGGACAACGAGATTCCCAACAGATAGGCGTCGAGCACCCCGACATCGCGGGTCGAGCTGTCCAGCCCCGCGACCTGGTGCAGCGCCACCGCCGACTCGGCATTGGCGATCGCCATTTCCCCCAGCGCCTGCCGCACGCCCGGCCGGCGGACCGCCTCCAGGTACAGCTCGGCCATGGCCAGCAGCTGCGTCGGATCCCCGTTGACAGCCCGGTGCAGCAGCGCCGGGTACAGCTCCCCCAGCTGGCTCGGCGACACCTGCGCCGGCGTGGTGCTGTGCAGCCGCTCGACCGCCGCCCGGTGCTCCTCGGCCATCCGGGCGGCCGCCGCCTCCAGCAAGGATTCCCTGGTCGGGAAGTAGTTCTTGGTGGTGCCCTGCGGCACCTGCGCCTCCCGGTCCACGGCGCGGTGGGTCAGCCCACGGCCGCCCTCCCGCGCCAGGATCGCGATGGCGGCGTCGCCCAGCAGCGCCCGCCGGTTGCCAGGACGTCGATCACCCACATGATCACCATAGCTGTGGTACCACGCCTGTGGTGATCACGACGCGCCGCAGGCCAGCAGCCATGTGGATCACAGTCGGCTAGGCCGATTCCTCCTCGGCCAGCCGGTCGATCACGCCGTCGTCGTTGTGCCAGATCCGCCCGTTGTCCGCGCCGGGCAGCTGGGCGATCAGGAAGTCGGCCGCCTGCTCGGGCGTCAGCAGGTCGCCCCGCTCCTTCATCTGGGCGAAAAACTCCGCCGACCGGTCGTCGATGTAGTCGCCGCCCTGCTCCCGGACCCACGCCATCATCGAGGTGTCCACGGTGCCCGGCCGATAGACGTTGGCCGTCACGCCGGTGCCGGCCAGCTCGGCGGCCAGGTTGATGGTGTGGCCCTCGACCGCCGTCTTCGACGTCGTGTACGCGTTGCCGCCGAGCAGGAAGTCCGGCACCTGCGCGGCCCCGCTGGACAGGTTCACCACCCGCCCCCAGCCGCGGGCCAGCATGCCCGGCAGCAGCCCGATGCTCAGCGCCACCACCGCCGTCACGTTCACCGCGAGCGTGGCCGCGAACTCGGCCGGGTCCAGCTGCGCGGTCGGGCCCATCGGCCAAGGCACGGCGGCGTTGTTGACCAGCACGTCCACCGGCCCGGCCTGCTCGGCCACGGCCGCCACCTGCGCCAGGTCCCCCAGGTCGGCCGGGATGACCTGGGCCGACGTGGACACCAGCGCCGCGGTCTCCTCCAGCTCGCTGCGGGTGCGCGCGACCAGCACCACGTCCGCGCCCTCGGCGGCCAGCCCGACGGCCACCGCGCGCCCGATGCCGCGGCCTGCGCCCGTCACGAGCGCTCTCTTCCCGACAAGTGTCTGCCCCATGGTCCGATCATGGCCCTACGCCCGCCGACGTACGCCGATATGCCGCTTCCCGACCGACGTCTCTGCCCCAAGGGGCGCGGAGCATGGAGGACATGACCACTCAGATGAGAGCGTCCGACGAGGACCGGGCACGGGTCGTGGAGCGGCTCAACGAGGCTGTCGGCAAGGGGCTGCTGACCCTGCCCGAGGCCGAGGAGCGCATCGCCGCCGCCTACGCCGCCCGGTTCCTCGACGACCTGCCGCCGTTGACCGCCGACCTGCCCGACCCGACTCCACCGCCCCGGCCCGAGCCGGCGCCCGGCCGCCGCCGAGGGCCGGGCTTGGACCCCCGCGTGTTGGTGGTGGTGGCCGCGTTGACCGGCATCGTCGTGCTCAGCCACGGCTTCGCCTTCCCGCTGATCGTGCTGGCCGTCGTGGCGCTGAAGTTCGGGGCCCGGCGGGGCGGCTGGGGCGGGCGCGACTGGGGACACTCTGCCCGGATGTAGGCAACAGCCCTACTGTCGAGTACATGGACCTCGATGACGCGTGTTTCGCCGGCGCCGCCGACCAGGCCGACCTGCTGCGCGCCGGCGAGCTGTCGTCACGGGAGCTGGTGGCCGCCACGCTACGGCGCGTCGAGCGCCACGACCGTGACCTCAACGCCTACCGCCTGGTGTTCGTCGAGCGGGCGTTGGAGGAGGCGGCGCAGGCCGACGAGCGGCGGGCCCACGGCGAGGACGCGCCGCTGCTGGGCGTGCCGATCGCCGTGAAGGAGGACCTGGCGATCGCCGGCCTGCCGACCACCACCGGCACCTACGCCGTGGACCGGACCGAGCCGTTCGACTCCGAGGTGGTGCGTCGGCTGCGGGCTGCGGGGGCGGTGATCGTGGGCCGCACGCGCATGCCGGAGTTGGGGCTGTGGCCGTACACGGAGTCGGCGTCCGCGGGCGCGACCCGCAACCCGTGGTCGCTCGCGCACACCCCCGGCGGCTCCAGCGGCGGCTCGGCCAGCGCCGTGTGCGCGGGCCTGGCCGGCGCGGCCATCGGCACCGACGGTGCGGGCTCGATCCGCATCCCCGCCGCGTCCAGCGGCGTGTTCGGCCTTAAGCCGCAGCGTGGGCGGGTGTCGCTGCACCCCAACGGCGAGCTGTGGACGGGCATGGTGGTGGCCGGTCCGCTCAGCCGTCACGTGCGGGACTGGGCCCTGGTCGCCGACCAGATCCGGGGTTCGCTGCCCAGCGACCCGGTCGCCGCGATCCCGCCCCGCATGAGCTTCGTCGAGGCCGCCGCCACCCCGCCCGGCCGGCTGCGGGTCGCCGTGTCGCTCAAGCCGTGGGTCGCCGGCGTGCGCATCGACCCTCGCGTGCGCGCGGCCGTCGCCGCCACGGTCGAGCTGCTGCGGGAGCTGGGGCACGAGGTCATCGAGCGGGACCCCACGCTGCTCGACCCGACCACGCAGCTGGCGCTGGCCCCGCGCTACCTGTCCAGCGCCGCCGAGGCCGCCGCCGGGCTGGACCGCCCGCACGTCTTGGAGCGCCGCACCCGCCAGGTCGCCGCCCTCGGCCGGGCCGTGCCGCGCTGGCTGGTCACGCGGTCGCGGCGGTTCGGGCAGCGGTTCTCCCAGGCCGCCAACGACGTCTTCACCCACGCCGACGTCCTGCTCACGCCCACCCTGACCCGGCCGCCGATCCGGGTCGGCGAGTGGCAGGGCCGCTCCACGCTGGCCACGCTGCTGGCCGCCAACCGGTACACCGCGTTCCTGCCGCAGTGGAACATCGCCGGCAACCCCGCCGCCTCACTGCCGGCCGGCTTCACCCCCGAGGGCCTGCCCCTGGCCGTGCAGCTGGTCGGCCGCCCGCACGACGAGTGCACACTGCTGTCCCTTTCGTCCCAGATCGAAGCCGCCCGCCCCTGGGCCGACCTGCGCCCCTCCGGCTTCTAACCCCCACCCAACCGCTTGGAAGGGGGCTTTCCTCCACTCCGAGTGGAGGAAAGCCCCCTTCCAAGCGCCAATCCGGCGGGGACGGCGGTGGTGAGGGCGGTGGTGAGGGCGCGGACGGCGGGGTGGTCCTCGGCGCCGAGGCGGTGGGCGATGTGGGTGCGCCGCCCCAGCGACAGGCGGGTCAGGGTGACGCCGTCGGGGCGGTCGACCAGGCCCAGCTCCGGCACGAGGGCCACGCCCTGGCCGGCGGCGACCAGGGCGAGCACGGTGGCGAAGTCGTCGACCTGGTGGCGGGCGTGCGGGGTGAAGCCGGCGGCCTGACAGGCGTGCACGGTCATGCGGTGGCACAGGGTGCCGGCCACGGCCAGGATCCACGGCTGGTCGCGGCAGTCGGCGACGGTGGTGAGCGCGGGGTCGGCGGTGGCCAGGAACATCGCCTCCCGACACAGCGGTGTCACCGCGATACCAGGCTCGGGCGGCACCGGGGCGAAGTCGTACTCGTGCACGAGGGCGACGTCCAGGTCGCCGGCCCGAAGGGCGTCGGCCACCAGCGCCGGGTCGAGCTCCACGACCATGGGCTCCAGCCCGGGATGCCGCCGCGCCAGCTCGGCGAGGGCCGCGGGCACCATGGCGCGGCCGGCGCTGGCGAACGTGCCGATCCGCAGCGACCCCGACAGACCCCGCCGCGCGCCGTCCAGCTCGGCGGCGGCGCGCTCCAGCTGGGCCAGCACGGCCTCGGTGTGTCGGACCAGCGTGCGGCCGGCCGGCGTGAGCACGACGCGGCGGCCGCTGCGGGCCAGCAGCGGCACACCGGCCTCGCGTTCCAGCGCCGACAACTGCTGGGACACCGCTGACGGCGTGAACGCCACCGCCTCGGCGACCGCGGCGATGGTGCCGCGATGGGCCAGTTCCCGCAGCAGCCGCAGCCGGCGCACCTCAAGCATCAGCCCAGCTTACGTATTACCGTGCGAACGCGAACTGGACCTGCACGATCGCGGTCGGCACGCTGGAGGCATGGACGGCATCCTGCTCCCCCTGATCACCCCGTTCGCCGCGGACGGCAGCGTGGCCGCCGACGCGCTGGCGGCCCTGGCCGACCAGACGCTGACCGACGGCGCGACCGGCCTCGTCGCGCTGGGCACCACCGCCGAGGCCTTTGCCCTGGACGCCGACGAGCGCCGGCTGGTGCTCGATGTCTGCACGCGGGTGTGCCGCGACCACGGCGCCGCGCTGGTCCTCGGCGTCGGCGGGGCCGACACCCGCTCCAGCGCCGCCGCGCTGGCCGCGCACCCAGGCATCGACGCCGCGCTGGTGCCGGTGCCGTACTACGTGCGCCCCGGCGAGGCCGGCGTCATCGCCCACTTCACGCGCCTGGCCGCCGACAGCCCCGTGCCGCTGCTCGTCTACCACGTGCCGCACCGCACGGCCCAGCCGCTCAGCGGCGCCACGCTGCTCCAGCTCAGCCGACTGCCCAACGTCGTCGGCGCGAAGGTCGCCAGCGGCATGACCGAGGACGCCGTCGCGCTACTCGGCGGCTGCGACCCCGACTTCGCCGTGTTCGCCGGGGACGACGCCTACCTGTCGCCAATGCTGGCCCTCGGCGCGCGCGGCGGCATCACGGCGTCGGCACACCTGGCCACCGACCGCTTCACGCAGCTCGTGTCGGCGTGGCAGAAGGGGGACGTGGACACCGCCCGCCCGCTCGGCCACGCCCTGGCCCGCCTCGCGTCGGCGCTGTTCGCCGAGCCCAACCCCACGGTGCTCAAGGGCGTGCTGCACGCCCAGGGCCGCATCCCCACACCCGACGTCCGCCTGCCGCTGCTGCCGGCCAGCGAGCAGTCGGTGGCCACGGCGCTCACGCTGCTCTAGCCAACTCCGCGCCCGTGACCGCCCACCGCCCCGACCGCAGGCGCGCGAGGTTGTTGCCCAGCCGGACCAGCACGAACACCGTGAACGCGCACCAGATGCCGACCAAGCCCCAGCCCAAGGCCAGCGACGCCCACGCCACCGGCAGGAAGCCGAGGAACGCCGCCAGGGCGTTGGCCGTGCGTAGGAACCGGGCGTCGCCGGCCCCGAGCAGGACGCCGTCAAGCACGAACACGACGCCGCCGACCGGTTGCAGGGCGACGAAGAACCACCAGGCCCGCGGGATCTGGGCCAGCACCGCCGGGTCGCTGGTGAACAGGTGCGGCAGGACCGGGGCCAGGGCGGCGAACAGCGCGGCCAGGGCCAGGCCGAACACCAGGCCGTAGCGAGTGACCTGCCAGGCCACGGCGGACGCGCTGGAACGGTCGCCGGCCCCCAGCGCCGAGCCGACCAGGGCCTGCGCGGCGATGGCCAGCGCGTCCAGCACAAAGGCGAGGAACATCCACAGCTGGAACACGATCTGGTGCGCGCCGACCGCCGCGGCCGAGGTGTGGGCGGCGACGGCCGTGCCGGACACCCAACACGCCTGAAACGCCAACCCCATGATCGCCACCTCACGTCCGAAGGACAGCTGCGCCCGCAGCCGGGACGGCGCCGGCCGCAGCGACACCCCCTCCGCGCGCAGCGCCCACACGAACAGGCCGGCGGAGATCAGCTGCGCCAGCACGTTGGCGATGGCCGAGCCGTTCAACCCCCACCCGAGCCCGTAGACCAGCACCGGACACAGCACCGCCGAGATCCCGTTGCCCGCCAACACGAAACGCAGCGGCCGGCGCATGTCCTGCACGCCCCGCATCCACCCGTTGCCGGCCATGGTGATCAGCACCAGCGGCGCCCCGAACAGCGCGATCCGCAACCACCCCACCGCGGCCGCCGCCGACTCCGCCGACCCGGCCAGCAACCCGGCGACCGGCGCCGCCAGCAGCTGCCCCAGACCGAGCAGCACCAGCCCGGCCAGCACCGCCACCCACGTCGCCTGCACGCCCTCGGCTACCGCGTCGGCCCGCCGACCGGCCCCGTGCAGACGCGCGGCCCGGGCCGTTGTGCCGAAGCTCAGGAAGGTCATCTGCTGCGCGACCTGCGACAACACCACCGACCCGACCGACAGCCCGGCCAGCTGCACCGCGCCCAGGTGGCCGACCACGGCCGTGTCCACGAGCAGGTACAGGGGTTCGGCGGCGAGCACGCCCAGCGCCGGCACGGCCAGTCTCAGCACCCGCACGGTAATGACTCCTCTCCGCTTTGACCCCTGACGGCCGGAGCCTACGGTAAGGTCCGCTCGTGGACAACGCTGCTTACCTGGACGTCGCTCTGCGGCTGGCCAACGCCGACCTGGCCGAAGTCGAGGACCTCCGCGCGGCCCTCTACGAGGAGCCGTGGTGGGCCGAGCGCACCGAGGACCGCGACCTGCTCGCGCTGCGACCGGTCGCCGAGGGCCTGCGCCGCGTCCTGGCCGCCGCCGTCGCCGCCGACCGCCACGGCGTGCAGGCCGAGGCCAACGCCCTGCTGTCCGCGCACCCGCTACGGCCGCAGCTGTCCTCCGGCCACGACGAGAAGCAGAACTGGCACGTCCACGTGGCCGACCCCGGCCAGCCGCCCGCCACCGAGGTCGCCGCCGCCGCGGCCTGGGGCATCGCCCAGGGCATCGTCCACTACGGACTCGAGCGCTGGGGCCGCTGCGCCGCCGAGGACTGCGGCAACTTCTTCCTCGACACCTCCACCAACCGCGCCAAGCGGTTCTGCTCGGCCCGCTGCGCCAACCGCGTCCACGTCGCCGCCTTCCGCTCCCGCCAACGCGACTGACCACCCCGGTCCGATGTCATGAAGGGCCCCATCCTGACGTTGAACGTCAGGATGGGGCCCTTCATGACACAAAAACGAGGGTCAGAGGCCGCGTTTGGTGAGTTCGTCGAGGAGCTGGCGGTCGGCGATGTGGCGGCCCTTGACGCCGTCCAGGTAGGAGTTGAAGGCGTCCTGGCGGCCGGTGCGCGTGAACAGGGTGCGCAGCTGGGCCAGCAACTCGACCACGAGGGCCTCGTTGTGGGCGTGGGTGTCGTCGTCCAACGCCTGCTCCACCAGGCCGCGGTACACCGCGATGGCGTCGCCGGGGTGGTCGGCGGAGCGCACGCGGGCCAGCTCGGCCCACACCTCGTCGGTGCAGCCGTGGGCGACGGCGGTCTGCCACGCGGCCTCGGGCTGCTCGTCGTGGATGAGCACCCGGACCAGCACGGAGTTCACGGCCACGTCGCCGGAGCCTTCGGCCAGCCGCCGCAGCACCAGGTCGCGCTGCTCGGGCCAGCTGCCGGCGTGCTCGGCCACGGTGCGCAGCCGCAGGTAGGTGTCCATCGCCGGCTGGTTGCTGAAGATCCGCATCCGCATCGACACCGCGCGGTCGAACCAGCCCATCCGCACGCACTCGTCCACGGCCACGTCGACCAGCCGCGAGGCGACCCCGCGCCAGCCGCTGGCGGTCAGCCCGCGCCCCACCCACTCCAGCACCTGCTCGGACCGCCCGGCCTCCTGTAGCAGCGTGGCGATGCGCAGGTAGTGCCAGCCCGAGGACAGGTCCTTGGCCAGCGCCGTCACGTGCAGGTCCACGTCGCCCAGATGCTCGGCCAGGTCCTCGGCCACGCGCAGCACCGCCCACCGGCGCCGGTCGAACACCGGCCGCTGCGCGAACTCCAACACCGGCAACGCCACGCACAGAGCCTCGGCCGCCTCCCGGTAGGCCGCCAGCCCGGCCGCGCCCAGCGCGCCGGCGTAGTCGGTCAACTGGACCTGCGGCCCCTCGGGATGCTCCACCTGCAACGACAGCAGCCACCGGGCCAGCCGCAGCGGATCGCCCTGGTGCAGCCGGCACGCCGTGGCGTGCGCGGCCAACGCCCGGTCGGCCAGCTCCCGCAACACCGTCACCCGCTCCGGCAGCCGCGCCAGCGCCGAGGCCAACGACTCCACCACGTACTCGGCCAGCTCGACGGCGTCGGTGACCTTGGCCGCCCGCACCAGACCCTCCAGCGCCGCGACCACCTCCGACAGCGCCTGCCCCGGATCGTCACCGCCGGTGAGCGCGGCCTCCACGGCGACGCGCGTGCGCACCGCGTCCCCACCCTCCGCCCCGGCGCCACCGGGTTGGCCGCTGATCACCGCACAATCAAACCCCACATCACACGGCAGGTGAACGCGGAAGAACCGTTCGGAGCAGCGCGGTCACCGCCCGGACGCGAAAGGCCGCTGGGAGTGACCGACGGTGGCCGCGCCCGCCCAGTGGCCCACCGAATTGGCCGGCACCCATCGATAGCACGCGTGAGCCGATCGTGACGCGTTTTTCGGGGGACCAAGAACTGTCAATTGTTGCCGTTCGGTCACGAAGGTGAAGCGCACGCAACCAATTGCGCCTTATCACTCGTCCGGAGCAGTGCGGCCGCATATGGGCATCTCTAGGGTTGTTCCATGCATATTCGCGTGGATTACGACGAGGGGCTGCACGCAGTCTACGAACGAGGACGCGCGCTGCCGCCCGAGACCGTCGCCACGTGGATGGCCGCCCTGGCGCGCAACGCCCCCGAACACCGCCCGCTGACCGTGCTGGACCTGGGCTCGGGCACCGGCCGGTTCAGCGACGCCATCGCCGACACGTTCGGCGGCCCGGTGTACGGCGTAGAACCCTCGGCCCGGATGCGGGAGGTCGCCGCCGCCGTCCACCCGCACCCGGCCGTCACCTATCTGGACGGCCGGGCCGAGGCCATCCCGCTGCCCGACCACAGCTGCGACCTGGCGGTCCTGTTCCTGGTCCTGCACCACGTCGAACACCGCATGCTCGGCGTCAAGGAACTGGCCAGGGTGCTGCGGCCCGGCGCCCGGCTGTGCGTGCACAGCGGCTTCTCCGGCCAGATGCACGACCACGTGTGGTACCGCTACTTCGCCCGCGCCCGCGAAGTGGACGACCTGGTGTTCCCCCGACTGGACGAGGTCATCGCGCAGTTCGCCGAGGCCGGCCTGGCCTACGTCGGCCTCGACCAGGTCGACCAGCAGGTCGCGGCCAGCCTGCCGGCCTATTTCGAACGATTTCGACACCGCTCCTTTTCGACGTTGCAGCATATGTCGGAAGAGGAGATCGCCACCGGCATGGCGGCGATGGCGCGGGCCGCCGCCGCGGCGGAAGGCACGCCGCCCGAGCCGGTAATCCAAACGGCGGACCTGCTCGTCCTGGAGCGCGTCGACACGTAGTCGCGCACCCACGGTCAGTGTGCCGAAAATCTCACGAAACGCTTTTCACGCGGCCGGCAGGGCGAACCGGAAGCGAAATCGGTGAAATGCGGAGCCCCCGGACCCCACGCGGGTCCGGGGGCTCCGTCGTCTCTCAGGCCCGCGGACCGTCCGACAACTCGGTGTAACCGGCGTTGGGCCCGGGCTCGTCCGAGGTGATCTCGGCCGCCGCCTTCTCCGCGGCCCGCACCGCGTGCGTGGCCTCGGTCTCGGCCGGCGGGTCGAACCAGTTGGCCACCGTCTCGTCCATCTCCTCCGGCGCGGGCGCGGCGGTGTCCGGAGCCGGCGGCTCGTAGCGGAACACGCCGTCCTCGCCGGGCGCGCCCAGCAGCCGGGCGAAGCCCTCCAGGGCCTTGCCGTAGTCGGTCGGCACCAGCCACACCTTGTTGGCGTCGCCCTGCGCCATCTGCGGCAGCGTCTGCAAGTACTGGTAGGCAAGCACCTCCGGCGTCGGCCGGCCCGCCTTGATCGCCGCGAACACCTTCTCGATCGCCTTGGCCTGACCCTGCGCCTGAAGGTAGCGGGCCGCCCGCTCGCCCTCGGCCCGCAGGATCCGGGACTGCCGGTCGGCCTCGGCGGCCAGGATCGCCGCCTGCTTGGCGCCCTCGGCCGCCAGGATCTGGCCCTGCTTCTGGCCCTCGGCCGTCTTGATCGCCGACTCCCGCTGGCCCTCGGCGGTCAGGATCATCGCGCGCTTCTCCCGGTCGGCGCGCATCTGCTTCTCCATCGAGTCCTGGATGGACGGCGGCGGGTCGATCGCCTTGAGCTCCACCCGGGCCACCCGGATGCCCCACCGGCCGGTCGCCTCGTCCAGCACCCCGCGCAGCTGGTTGTTGATCGAGTCGCGGGAGGTCAGCGTCTGCTCCAGGCTCATGCCGCCGACCACGTTGCGCAGCGTCGTGGTGGTCAGCTGCTCCACACCGACGATGTAGTTGGAGATCTCGTAGACCGCCGCCCGCGGGTCGGTCACCTGGAAGTAGACGACCGTGTCGATGGAGACCGTCAGGTTGTCCTCGGTGATCACCGGCTGCGGCGGGAAGGACACCACCTGCTCCCGCAGGTCGATGCGGGCCCGCACCCGGTCCAGGAACGGCATCAGCAGCTTCGGCCCGGGCGTCGCGGTCGCCCGGTACCGGCCGAGCCGCTCGATCACCGCAGCCTGCGCCTGCGGGATGATCAGCACGGACTTCACCGCGATCGTCAACACCACCAGGATGATGACGATCACGACGATGATCGTGGTCACTGTCGCTGCCTCCATCAGTTCTCCGCCCACACGATTGCCGTCGCTCCCGAGATGTCCATGACGATCACCTGGCGGCCCGGCTCCAACCGCTGGGTCGGCTCGAAGGTCCGAGCCGACCACACCTCGCCGTTGATGCGGACCCGCCCGTCGTGCTCGTCGACGGTCGAGACCACCACGGCCTGAACACCCTTGAGCGCCTCGATCCCCGTCCGGTGGTCGTGGCCGCCCGCCATCAGCCGGCTGCGCAGGATCGGCCGGACCGCGAACAACCCGACCAGGGTGGTCGCCGCGAACACGATGGCGTCGGCCAGCAGACTGCCCCCGACCACGTCGGCCAGCGCCGCCGCCAGCCCCCCGACGCCCAGCATCACGAGGACGAAATCCCCGGACAGGACCTCGGCGAGCACCAGCGCGACGCCGAACAGGAGCCACAGCACAGCGGCCATGCCTCCATCGTGGCACGGTCGACGCGACACCATCGGGCGACCGCCCCGCACGTGACCCGCGCGTGACCTAGGTCGGCTCGGTCACGAAGTCGATCAACCGTTCCACCGCCCCCAGCAGCGGCGTCTCCAGGTCGCGGAAGCCCGACACGCCGGCCAGCACCCGCCGCCAGCCCTCGGCCGGCTCGCCCCAGCCCAGCGTCTCGCAGATGCCTTCCTTCCACGGGATCCCGCGCGGCACGGCCGGCCAGGCCCGGATGCCGACCGAGGCCGGCTTGACCGCCTGCCAGATGTCGACGTAGGGGTGCCCGGTCACCAGCACGTGCTCGTCCCGGATCGACGACACCAGCCGCGACTCCTTGGACCCCTCGACCAGGTGGTCGACCAGCACGCCCAGCCGGCGACCGGGCCCGGTGCCGAACTCCTCGATCCGGTCGGCCAGCACGTCCACGCCGTCCAGCGGCTCCACCACCACGCCCTCGACCCGCAGGTCGTGACCCCACACCCGCTCCACCAGCGTCGCGTCGTGCAGGCCCTCGACCCAGATCCGGCTGTCCCGCGCGGTGCGCGCCCGCAGGCCCTCGACCTTCACCGACCCGGACGCCGACAACCGCCGAGTCGGGGCTGCCTGCGGACGGACGAGGGTGACCGGGCGGCCGTCGATCAGGAACCCGGCCGGGGTCAGCGGGAACAGGCGGTGCCGGCCGTGCCGGTCCTCCAGCACCACGTTCCCGGCTTCGAACCGGACCACCGCGCCGCAGAACCCGGACGCCGCATCCTCGACCACCACCCCCGGCTCGGCCGCCACCTCCGGGATCTCCCGGCGCTTCTTCGGTCCGGCCAGCACGTCGCGGCCGTAGTCGTGGGAACGCACAGCGCCGGACCCTATCGGGTGATGCCGGTGTTCTCTTGGAGGAACTCCAGCGTGGCGGACCACGCCGCCGCCCGCGCCTTGGTGTTGACCTCCGGCGTGCCGCCCATCTCGAACAGGACACCCGGCCCCGGCGAGAGCGTGTCGGTGTAGGGCTGCCCGGGCGGGCCGTTGAGCGGATGCCCCGCGCCCTCGTAGATCCGCAGCTCCACGTTGTCGGCCCCGTCGGCGGCGGCCTGGCTGTAGGCCACCGACGGCCAGTTCTGGTCGTCGCTGCCGCACAGCATCAACACCGGGCCGTCGATGCGCTCCACCGGGATCCGGTACCGCGCCACATCGGCCGGCACGTCCGGGAACGCCAGCCGCAGCCGCACCGGCTCGCCCTGGGCGACCTGCTCCCGCAGCTCGTCCCGTACCTGATATGGCAGGTAGTCCAACGGCTTGCGGCGCAGCGTCCACGACGCCGCCGGCGTGTCGAGGATGTCCAGCAGCCCGCCGGCGCGGTAGTCGACGCCCTGGGTCAGCAGACCGCCGCCGGCCACACTGACCACGGCCCCGACCCGTCGGTCATGCGCGCCGATCAGCAGCGCCGCCTCCCCACCCCGCGACCCGCCGACCACGCCGATCCTGCCCGTGGACAACGAGGCGATCTTGTCCACCGCGGCGAAGAAGTACTCCAACGGGATCTCCACCAGCCCCGGCGGCAGCGACGGCAACCCGAAGTAGGCCAACGCCAGCACGTTGTAGCCCTCGGCGTGCAGCGCCCGCGCGTCCCGTTCGTGCAGGCCGCCCTCGGCCCCGCCGAGCAGCAGCACCCCGGGCGCGGACACGGGCTGGGTCAGCAGCAGGCTCTCCGTCACCACCCGAGTCTCCCGGGTCCGGCAACCGGCCGATCATCGGCCCCCGGACCGAAACTGTCAGACCCCGGCCGACCATGGAGAGGGTGACGACGTATTCGGCCGTGCGCACGACCGGCATCTACTGCCGGCCCGGCTGCGGCGCCAAACCTCTCGCGGAGAACGTCCGCACCTTCGAACTGGCCGCCTCGGCCGAGGCGGCCGGCTACCGCGCCTGCCTGCGCTGCCGGCCCTACCGCGTGGCCGGCACGGTCCCCGACGACGCGCCGGAGCTCGTTTGCCGGGCCGTTCGGCTGATCATCGACGGGATGCTGGACGGGGCGACCGAGGACGCGGTCGGGGCCCGACTGGGCCTGTCGGCCCGGCACCTGCGACGGCTGTTCCGCGACCACCTCGGCGTCACCCCGGACGGCTTCGCCCGCTCCCGCCGCGCCCACTTCGCCCGCCGGCTGCTCGACGACAGCGACCTGGGCATCGCCGAGGTGGCGTTCGCCTCCGGCTTCGGCAGCCTGCGCCAGTTCAACCGGGCCATGCGGGAGGTGTTCAAGGCCGCGCCCGGCGAGCTGCGGGCCCGCCGCCGCAAGGCCGACCGGCTGGTCGCCGACGGCGGCCTGCCGCTGCGGCTGCCGTTCGCGCCGTCCTACGACTGGCCGGCGGTGCTGGCGGAGTTGCGAGCCGGGGAGGTGCCGGGTGTGGAGTCCATTGTGGACGACACGTACCGGCGGACGATCACCCTGGACGGGGACCCGGGCCTGCTGGAGATCGGCCCGGGCGGGGCCGACCACCTGCTGCTGCGGGCTCATCTGCCGCACTGGGAGGGCGTGATCCACGTCGTCGAGCGGGCGGCGCGGCTGGTCGGGATCGACTCCGGGACGCCGGGCGCGTGGGCCCCGCTGGAGATCGCCGTCAATGCCGTCGCCGAGGACACCGCCGCGCTGGTCCGCCGGCACGGCGCCCCGGTCGCCGGGCTCGGATTCGGGCTCACACATGCCTTTCCCGCCGCCGAGCCGCTGGCCGCCGAACCGGGCGTCGTGGGCGACCTGGCCCGCGCGGTGCTGGACGGCCGGCTCCGCCTGGAGGAGGCCTCGCCGGCCGAGCTGGTGGCGGCCGGCGTGCCAGCGCCGGCCGCTCAGCGCATCGCCCGCCGGCTCACCGCAACAGGTCGTTGAGCTCCCCGTACGACAGGCCGTCGGCCAGCGAGTCGTAGGTGCCGGCGGTCACCAGCTCCCGCGCCGCCGCCGCAGCCAACCCGTACGCGGCCTGGGCGATGCCGGTGCCGACACTGATCCGCGCCACGCCCAACGCCGCCAGCTCGGCGACCGTCGGCGCGCCCGGATGCGCCATCACGTTGAGCGGCAACGGCCCGTCCACCAACACCTTGATGACTGCCGGGTCGACTACGCCCGGCACGAACAGCGAGTCCGCGCCGGCGGCCGCGTACCGCTCGGCCCGGGCCAGCGTCTCGTCCACGTCGCCCGATCCCATCAGGAAGGTGTCGGTGCGGGCGTTGATCACCAGGTCCCCGGCGCCCCGGGCCGCGGCCAGACGCTCGGCCTGGGCCGACACGTCCAGCAGCGCGCCGCCGGCGCTGTCCTCGATGTTCACCCCGAGCGCCCCGGCCGAGGCCACCTCGGCGACCGTCCACGCGACCTCGTCGGGAGTGTCGCCGTAACCGCCTTCGATGTCGGCGGACACCGGCACGGTCACCGCCCGCACGATGCGCCGCAGCGCCTCCAGCGCGACGGTCCGCCCGAGGCCGCCGGCGTCGGGCACGCCCCGCGACCACGCCACCCCGCCGCTGGTGGTGGCGATGGCCTTGGCCCCGGCGGCCTGGATGGCCGCCGCGGACGCCGGGTCCCAGGCGTTGGGCAGCACCAGCGGCCGCGGCAGCTCACGCAGCGCGTTCATCTCGACAATCCCCTTCCGGACACGTTTTCCCTGTCCAGACGAGGATTCCAAGCCACCGGCCTCAGGTCTGGCCGGATTCGGACATGATCATCCGATCCACTTGGTGGGCACGGCGTTGCAGTCGCCGCCGATCAGGCCGGCGGAGTTCACGTCGTAGGCGGCGCTGCCGGCCCGTCCGGGCAGGAAGCGCAGGTCGGTGACCGTGCCGTCGGTGTTCCAGCGGGCCCCGACCTGGTAGAAGTCGGCCGCCTGGCCGGTGCCGACGATGACGCCGGCGTCGTTGACCGCCGTGGCCCGGCTGTCGGCGTGCGGGTCGCCCAGCGCCGCCAGCTGCGTGATCTTGCCGTCGGCCGTCCACGCCACCGCGTGGCTGTGGCCGTCGGCGCCGTTGGACTGGCCGACGACCGTGCCGGCGGCGTTGATGCCGCTCGGCGTGGCGTAGCCCTTTCCGTTGCCCTGCAACGTGCCCAGGCTGGTGACGGTGCCGTCGAGGTTCCAGCGCACCGCGTCGCCGAACTCGGCCTTGCCGTCCTCGGCGCTGCCCACGATCACGCCGGCGTCGTTGATGCCGAACGCGTCGGCGCGGGTGGCCCCGGCCGCGGCGGTCAGGTCGGTGACCGTGCCGTTCGGGTCCCACCGCAGCGCGTGGTCGTCGGCGCCGACCTTGGTCCAGCCCACGATGACACCGGAGTTGTTGACGGCCAGCGCCTGCCCGCCCACCGCGCCCGCCGGCAGCGGCAGATCGGACGGCGTGCCGTCGGGCGCCCAGCGGGTCGGGTTCTGATGGCCGCCGCCGTCGTGCGCGCCGACCGCGACGCCGGCGTTGTTCATGCCCCACACGCTGCTCCAGGCCGAGCCGTAGGCAGTGCCCAGGTCGGTGATCCGGCCGCTGGCGTCCCAGCGCACGGCGTGCACCGCACCGTCGGCGGTGCGGGCCGTGCCACCGGCCTCGCCGGCGTCGTTGACCGCGCGCACCCCGCCGCCGTCGGCCGGGTTCGAGGTCAGATGCGGCAACTCCACCGGCTGCGGCTGGGTCGCGGCCGCCGCGGTGCCGGCCGCGAGGAGCGATGCGGCCAGCGCGGTGACGGCGCCGATGGACATGCTTGTGCTACGCAAAGCGAATACCCCCCAAAAGTGTCTGAACGTCGCAAAACCTATCAGGTGGTCAACGGCCTGCGACCGGCAATTCTCGGAGCATGCTGGCCACCGCCGCGGTGGTCCGCTCGACATCGCCGGTGGCCAGCAGATCCAGCAGCGCGCCCCGCAGCACTGCCAGCGCGAGCGTGCACGCCGTGGGATCCGCCCCGGTCTCGGCGAGCACGGCCAGCCAGTCCTCGACGGTGGTTCGGGCGAACCCCGCCCACGGGCCGTCGCCCGCGACCAGGGAACGGCCGTAGCCCTCCAGCCACAGCGTCAGCAGCGCCCGGTGCTCGGGCGCGGCCAGCCAGGACCACACCGCCTCGGCGACCTCGGGCAGGCCGCCGCCGCGCACCCGTTCCACCAGCGCCAGCTCGTCGGCGCGGGCCCGGGCCAGCAGCTCGCGGACCAGGCCGTCCTTGCTGCCGAACAGGAACAGCAGCACCCGGGGGCTGGATCCGATCGCCGCGGCCAGCGGGCGCAGCGACAGGTCGGCCAGGCCGTGCTCCAGGGCGTAGGCGTAGGCCTGGCGCAGCAGGTCGTCGCGTCGGTCGGTCATGGCCGCTATCGTACTGAAACAGTCGTTTCAGTGGAGGGGATCATGGACGTGCTGATCAGGCCGACCGGCCGGCCGGGCGACCTGGGGTGGATCGTGCAGGCCCACGGCGAGGTCTACGCCGCCGAGTACGGCTGGGACACCGACTTCGAGCGGCTGGTCGCCGAGATCGTCGGCGGCATCAACCCGAAGCGGGACGCCTGCTGGATCGCCGAGCTGGACGGCCGCCGCGTCGGCTGCGTGCTCTGTGTGGCTGGCGACGACGGCGAGGCGGTGCTGCGCATCCTGCTCGTGCACCCGGACGGCCGCGGCCACGGACTCGGCGGCCGTCTCGTCGACACGTGCCTGGAGCACGCCCGTGCCCAGGGCTTCCGCGGGGTGCGGCTGTGGACCAACGACTGCCTCGACGCCGCCCGGCGCCTCTACCTGGCACGCGGCTTCACCCTCGTCGACGAGAAACCCCATCGCAGCTTCGGCGCCGACCTCGTCGGCCAGACCTACCGCCTGGCCCTCGCCTAGATCAAGGGACCAAACCTCTCGTTGAACGTCATGAAGGGCCCCATCATGACGTTCAACGTCAGTATGGGGCCCTTCATGACGTCAGTCGCGGCCGCGCAGCAGGACACGGATGTCGTCGGCCTGGGTGTCCCCGAGCTCGGTGAAGATCGCCAAGGCCCGCCGACGGTGCTCGACCGCACGGTCGGCGTCGCCGGTCAGGTCGTAGGTCTGCGCGAGATTGGCCAGGGTGCGGGCCACGGCGCGTCGGTCCGCGATGCGTTCGCTCGTGGACAAGGCGTCCCGGTAGTGGCGCAGGGCGATCTCGTACTGCCCGACATCTCGGTGCACGTCGCCGAGACTGGTCAGGGTGAACTGCATGCCGGCCTGGTCGTCGATGTCTCGTTGCACGGCCAGCGCCTCCTGGAGGTGGCCGATGGCGACGGCGGGCGCGCCGAGCCGGCGGTGGGTGTCGCCGAGGTTGTTCAGGCAGATGCCCACCCCCTGCCGGTCGCCGGTTTCCCGGAACATCGGCAGGGCCCGGCCGAAACAGTCCGCCGCGGCCGGCAATCGATCCAGGTCGACGAAGGCCACGCCCAGGTTGTTGAGGTTCCACGCCTGCCCGTGCCGGTCGCCGGTCTCCTCGAGAATCGTCTGCGCCCGTCGATGGCAGTCGATGGCGATGTCGAATTCCCGGATATCGCTGTGCGCGACGCCGAGCCCGCGCCAGATGACGCCTTCCTCACGCAGTTTGCCGAGGGACCGGGTCGCTTCCAGCGCGATCCGGTAGGTGGCGATCCAGTCGTGCCAGTGGCTGCGCCGGTAGAAGAAGCTCAGCAGCACCCAGGGCAGCTGCCAGGCCACGGCCGGCAGGCCCCATCGGGCGGCGGCGCGCACCGCGGCCACGAGATTGACCCGTTCGGCCTCGAACCAGGCCAGGCCGTCATCGTGATCCCGGAACGCCGACACCACGCAGTCCGCCGGCAGCGGATGCAGGTCGATGATGCGGACCCGATGCGGATCCAGCACGCCGCGAGCCGATTCGGCAGTGTGCAGATACCACGCGAGCAGCCGTTGTACCGCCTGCTCGCGTTCGACCGTGGTTTCCTCGGCCTGCACCCGATCCCGGGCGTAGGGCCTGATGAGGTCGTGAAAGCAGTACCGGCCCGCGACGACCTGCCGCAGCAGGTGCTCGTCCAGCAGCGCCTCGAGCAGCCGTTCGGCGTGCTCCGGTCGGGTGCCGGACAGCGCGGCCGCCGACTCGGCGGTGAAGTCGGCGCCGATGTGCAGGCCGAGCAGCCGGAACAGCCGTCGCTGCTGCGCCGGCACCGCTCGATAGGACAGGTCGAAGATGGTCTGCAGGCCGTGTGTGTGCGGCGAGAGGCTGTCCAGGGTGTGCTCGTCGCGGGCCAGCCGGTCGGCCAGCTGTCGGACCGTCCACAACGGACGGCTCCGCAGTCGCCTGGCGGCCAGGGAGACCGCGATGGGCAGGCGACCGCACAACTCCACCACCGTGGCCGCGGCCTCCGGTTCGGCGGCGATCCGGCCGTCGTCGCTGATGCGAGCCAGCAGGGCGATCGCCTGACCGCCGGGCAGCACATCCAGCGGCAGGACGTGCGCGCCGTCCAGGGCGGTCAGCCGGCGGCGGCTGGTGATCAACACGACACTGCCGGCCGCGCCGGGCAGCAGCGGCCGGACCTGCTCCTCCCGGGCCGCGTTGTCCAACAGGATCAGCGCCCGCTTGCCGATGAGGCGATCCCGGTAGAGCGCGGCCCGCGACTCCAGGCCCGGCGGGATCTGGTGGCCGGGCACGCCCAGCAGCCGCAGGAAGTTCTCCAGCACGGACGCGGGGTCGGCGGGCGGGTGCTCGGGGTCGAACCCGCGCAGGTCGGTCCACAGCTGGATCTCGTCACAGCGGCCGGCGCTGATCATCTCGTGGGCGAAGTGCACCGCCAGCCGGGTCTTGCCGACGCCGGCCATGCCCTCGATCGCGGAGATCACCACCGTCGACGGCACGCCGCGGTCGTCGTCGGCGATCAGGGCGCGCAGCGTGCTCAGCTCGGTGTGCCGGCCGGTGAACTCGGTGATGTCCATCGGCAGCTGCCGCCACGCGCCGGCCGCGTCCGACCCCACCGGCCCCGTCGGCATCCGGTCCGCGCCGGCGCCGCCGGACAGGATCTCCCGCTGGAGCAGTCGCAGGCGGGGGCCGGGTTCGATGCCCAGCTCCTCGACCAGGTGCTGGCGGGCGCGGGTGAACGCGTCCAGCGCCTCGGCCTGCCGGTCGCACCGGTACAGCGCGAGCATCAGCTGCGCCCACAGCTCTTCTCGCAGCGGATTCTCGGCGAGCAGCGCCCGCAGGTCGCCGATGACCGACTGCGGCTGCCCGAGTTCGATGCGGGCCCGCGCGTGCTGCTCGACGGCGGTCAGGCGCAGCTCCATCACGCCCACGACCTTCGCCCGCAGACCCGGCGCGAGCGGCTCACCGGCGAGCGGCTGTCCGCTCCACAGGTCGAGCGCGTGGCCGAGATGTGTCGCCGCGGCCGCGAAGTCGCGGTGCTGCAGCGCCAGCTCACCCTGCCCGGCGAGATCGCGGAACACCTGAAGGTCCAGCTCCGACGGCCGCACGGTCAACAGGTATCCGCCGGAGCCGGTGACCAGACGGGAGTCGGGTTCACCGCAGTCGCGAAATGTCCGCCGCAATTGGGAGACATAGGTGCGGATATTCGATTTCGACGCGGCCTGCGGCCTCTCCCACACCGATGCGGCCAGATAGTCGACCGAGGCGACGGAGTTGGCGTGGAACAGCAGGGCGGCGAGCACCGCGCGCTGCCGGCGGCCGCCTGTCGCAACCGGCTCGCCCGTGTGACACACCTTCATCGGGCCAAGGAGTCGAAACTCCAAGCTGATCCCCCCAATTCGGACGTGGCCCGCCCAGTGTGCCCAGTCCCGCGAGCGTTCCTCTAGCGCTGCTCGGGCCATCCCTGTGCGCCCGTCTGTGCGCCGTCTGTGCCGGACCTGTGCACCGTCCGCCGAGGCTGAGTGCCTCGTTGTTTTCCCAGGGGAGGATTTATTGTGAGCCACCGACTGAAGGCGATTCTGGCGGGAGCGGCACTGGCCGGGGCGGGACTGCTGCCGGCCACCGCCGCGCACGCCGAACCCCGCCCGGCGAGTGTCCTGGCCTGCTATGACCACGCGCACTCCTACTCCAAGCCCTCGGGCAGCTTCGCCTACCCGACCGGCGCCGGCTACCTCACGACCACCAGTGCCTGCTCCGACATCAACCTCAGACCGAACACCAACCGCTATGTCCGGGTGTGCTTCCTGCCGGACGCGGGCGGCTACTACTGCCAGAGCTCCTACAAGCTCGCCACCGGCGGGCAATGGAACGTGATCGCGACCAACGTCGCCAACAGCACCGACTTCTGGTTCGACTTCCGGTCCGACGCCCAGTCCAGCGGGAGCTGGGCCGCCTGACCCATCCGGGGGCGCAGGTCGACGGGCGGGTCAGGCGGCCCGCCCGTCGACGGCCGCCCTTCGGCTCTTGTCTAGACCAATCAAGTGGCCGTAGCGTCCCGCTGACATCGATGTCAGCGAAGGCGGTGACGGATGAGACCCCCTGCACTCATCGTTTCGGTCCTGTTAGCCCTGTCCGTGCTGGTCGCGGCGCCGGCGACGGCGAGCGCCGACCCGGTCGGCTCGGTCAACCCGTTCGTCGGCACGCAGAACAACCCCAGCGCCAGCTACCCGCCGTTCGGCAAGGGCTACGGCAACACCTTCCCCGGCGCGACCACGCCGTTCGGCATGGTCCAGTTCAGCCCCGACACCTACAACACCGCGTCGGGCGCGGACAACTGGGGCGGCTACGAGTACCCGGCCAACCAGATCCGCGGCTTCAGCCTCACCCACCTCGACGGCACCGGCTGCGAGGGCTCGTTCGGCTTCCACGACCTGCCGTTCATGCCGTACACGGGCGCGTTGACCAGCAGCGGCGCGCTGCCGTCCTCCCCCGCGACCAACGCCGCCGCCTACAGGCAGGGCTTCAGCCACAGCACCGAGACCGCCAGCCCCGGCCGCTACGGCGTGACCCTGGCCAACGGGGCCAAGGTGGAGCTGACCGCGACCGCCCGCACCGGCATGGCCCGCTTCACCTTCCCGGCCGGCAGCCCCGCCACGGTGCTGATCAACGCCGGCGGCTCGGCCAACGGCACCAGCGCCTCGTCGGTGTCGATCAGCGGCAACACCGTCACCGGCTCGGCCCGCACCACCGGCACCTGCGGCGGCGGCAGCTACACCGTGTACTTCTCGGCCCGCTTCGACCAGGCCGTCAGCAACTACGGCACCTGGAACGGCGGCACTGTCACCGCCCGCGGCGCCTCGGCGTCGGGCACGACCACCGGCACCTACCTGACCTTCCCGGCCGGTTCCACCGTCACCGTCCGGGTCGGACTGTCGTACGTGCGCACCGGCAACGCCACGGCCAACGTCGCCGCCGAGAACCCGTCGGCCAGCTTCGACACCGTGGCCGCCAACGCCGCCAGCGTGTGGGCGGCCAAGCTCGGCGCGGTCCGCACCACCGGCGGCTCGGCGACCCAGCAGAGCGTCTTCTACACCGCGCTCTACCACGCCCTGCTGCACCCCAACATCTTCGACGACAGCAACGGCGAGTACCTCGGCATGGACGGCGCCACCCACACCGTCGCCGCCGGCCACCACCAGTACGCCAACTTCTCCGGCTGGGACGTCTACCGCTCCGAGGTCCAGCTGATCACCCTGCTGTTCCCCGGCGTCGGCTCCGACATGGCCCAGTCCCTGGTCAACGACGCCAACCAGGCCGGCAGCTGGTACAACTGGCCGTACGCCAACGTGGCCGTCAACATCATGAACGGCGACTCGCTACAGTCGGTGGTCTCCAGCATCTACTCCTTCGGCGGCACGAACTTCGACGCCGCCGGCGCCCTGTCCAGCATGGTCGCCACCCAGTCCCTGCCGGCCACGCGGACCATCCGCGGCGGCCTCTACGAGTACGCCGGCACCGGCTACATCCCGCGCGGCACCGGCAACGTGTGGGGCCCGGCGGCCACCACGCTCGAGTACGCCATCGACGACTTCGGCATCGCCCAGCTGGCCGGCCGACTCGGCGACACCGCGAACTACGCCGCCTTCATGCAGCGGGCCCAGAACTGGCAGAACCTGTTCAGCCCGGCCACCAAGTCGATCACGCCCCGCTACCAGAACGGCCAGTTCGCCACCGACTACAACCTCAACACCGACAACAACGACCAGTACGTGGAGGGCACCGGCACCCAGTACAGCTGGATGGTGCCGCAGAACATCGCCGCGCTGGTGGCCAAGATGGGCGGCAACGCGGCCGTGAGCTCGCGGCTGGACACCTTCTTCAGCCAGCTCAACGCCGGCGTGGTCAACGGCGCCTACGCCTGGCTGACCAACGAGCCGACCATCGGCACGCCCTACCTGTACGACTTCGTCGGCGCGCCGAGCAAGACCCAGGCCCTGGTCCGCCGGGTGCTGTCCAGCCTGTTCACCAACGCCCCCACCGGGTTGCTGGGCAACGACGACCTCGGCGAGCTGTCGGCCAGCTATGTCTGGGGCGCGCTGGGCCTGTACCCGTCGATCACCGGCCGGGCCGAGCTGACGGTGGCCAGCCCGATCTTCACCCAGGCCGTGATCACCCGCGACAACGGCCGGGTGCTCACGATCAACGCACCGTCCACTTCGGACAGCAACCAGTACGTGTCGGCGCTGTCGGTCAACGGGGTCGGGCAGACCCGCACCTGGCTGCCGGAGTCGTTCGTGACGAGCGGCGGCACCGTCGACTTCACCATGACCGGCTCGCCCACCTCGTGGGGCAGCGGGGCCGGCGACGCGCCGCCGTCGTTCTCCGACGGGCAGAACGGCTTCAACAACATCGGGGCCTCCGCCGACGGCAGCCCCACCACCGCCAACCTCGACTCGTCCGGCCACAGCTACTCGGTTCAGGCCCTGGCCGCCGCCGGTATCAACCCCGGCAGCGCGGTCAGCGCCAACGGGATGAGCTTCACCTGGCCGTCGGCGGCCGCCGGCAAGCCGAACAACTGGCTGGTCAACGGGCAGGTGATCGACCTGGGCGGACGGTCGGCGTCGCGGATCTCGTTCCTCGGCTCGGCCAGCAACGGCCCGGCCACCGGCGCCGCGACCGTCACCTACACCGACGGCACCACCTCATCGGTGTCGATCACCATGACCGACTGGGCCGTCGCCACACCCCAGGCCGGCAACACCGTGGCCGCGACCCTGGCCCACTGGAACGCCACCGACGGCTCCAGCCTGCGGACCTACCTGTTCGCCACCACGCCCGCGGCGCTGACCGCCGGCAAGCAGGTCCGCAGCGTCACCCTGCCGGCCTCGACCAACCAGGGGGCGATGCACATCTTCGCCGTGTCGGCCTCCTGAATAATGGATCAGTGCGGTTCGGCGTGCTGGGTTCGACCCTGATGTGGTCCGCCGACGGGGAGCAGCTGCCCGTCGGCGGACCCCGGGTGCGGGCCCTGCTGACCCTGCTGGCGTTGGACGCCGGTCAGATCGTCACCACCGAGCGGCTCATCGACGGCCTGTACGGGGACGAGCCGCCGGCCAACGCCCTCAACGCCTTGCAGGCCCAGGTGTCCCGGCTGCGCCGGGTCGTGCCGGGCGGCGAGATCGAGGCCCACCCGACCGGCTACCGACTGGCCGTGCCGTCCATCGAGGTCGACGCCCACGTGTTCGCGCAGCTCGCGGCGGACGGCCGGCACGCCCTGTCCGGCGGCGATCACCCGCGGGCGGCCAAGCTGCTGCGGGAGGCTCTGGCCCTGTGGCGGGGGCCGGCGCTGGCTGACGCGCCGTCGGAGGAGGGCGCCCGGCTCGATGAACTGCGGATCACCGCCACCGAGGACCTGCTGGAGGCGTCGCTGGACGACGTCACCACCGTGCCCGAGCTGCGACAGCTCATCGCTCGGCACCCGCTGCGGGAACGGCCGCGGGCGCTGCTCATGCGGGCCCTGCACTCCAGTGGACGGTCGGCCGAGGCGCTGGAGGTGTTCGAGGACGCCCGCGCGTTGCTGGCCGAGGAGCTCGGCGTCGATCCCTCGCCGGAGCTGGCCTCCATGCACCTGGCGGTGCTGCGCGCCGAGCCCACCAGACCCCGCCGCCGACTGCCGGCCCAGCTGACCAGCTTCGTCGGCCGTGCCGACGAACGGAACCAAGTCGCCGCGCTGCTCGACGCCGCCCGGCTCGTGACGCTGCTCGGACCTGGTGGCGCGGGCAAGACCCGGTTGGCCGTCGAGGCGGCTGGGATCGTGGACGGCGAGGTCTGCTTCGTCGATCTGGCCGCACTGGCTGCCGGCGACCAGGTCGCGCACGCCGTTGTCGCCGCGCTTGGGCTGCGCGACGCCGGGCTGCACTCGACCGTTCCCAGCGGCGACATCGTCGAGCGCCTCGTCGGCGCGCTGGAGGACCGGTCGCTGCTGCTGGTCGTGGACAACTGCGAGCACGTCATCGCCGAAGTCGCCGCGCTCCTGCACACGCTGCTGGCCGCGTGCCCGCAGTTGCGGGTGCTGGCCACCAGCCGCGAGGCGCTGGGCATCACCGGCGAGACCATCCACCCCGTCACCCGGCTCAGCGCCTCCGCCGCCCGCACGCTGTTCGCCGACCGGGCGCGGGCCGTGCGCCCCGACTTCGTGCTGGACGAGCCTCTAGTCGACCGGATCTGCGCCGGGCTGGACGGGCTGCCCCTGGCCATCGAGCTCGCCGCCGCGCGGCTGCGGACCCTGTCCCTGGCCGACATCGACGCCCGGCTGGACGACCGGTTCCGGCTGCTGTCCCGCGGCGACCGCACCAAGGCGCAACGGCACCAGACCCTGCACGCCGTCGTCGGCTGGAGCTGGGACCTGCTCAGCCCCGACGAGCAGGCCGCCGCCCGGCGGCTGACCGTCTTCGTCGGCGGAGCCAGCCTCGCCGCCGCCGAACGCGTCTGCGCGCTGCCCGACACCCTCGACCTGCTGGCCGACCTCGTGGACAAGTCCCTGGTCGAGGTGGCCGACGGCCGGTATCGGATGCTCGACACCATCCATGCCTTCTGCGCCGAACACCTGACGACCGCGGAGGAGACGGCGGCTCGGGACGCCCACCTCGCGTACTTCCTGGAGCTGGCCCAGACCGCCGAGCCCCACCTGCGCGAGGCCGAGCAGTTGGGCTGGCTCGCGCTGCTCAACACCGAGCACCCCAACCTGCTCGCCGCCCTTCGCCGGGCCGTGCAGACCGACCCATCGGCCGCGCTGCGGCTGGCCGGCGAGCTCGCCTCGTACTGGTATCTGCGTGGGCTACGGGCCGAGGTCGCCCCCATCGCCACCTCGCTGCTCGACGTCATCGGCACCACGCCGCCGGCGGAGCTGTCCGAGGAGTACGTGCTCTGTGTGCTCAACGCCGCCCTCGTGCACGGCGCCACCGCCGCCTGGCTCCAGCCGCACATGGCCGCCGCGCGCCGGATCGTCTCCGTGCAGACCACTCCGCCTCGGCTGCCCGCCATCCTCGTGCTGTGGGCCTTGACCGTCGGGCCCCTCGACTTGCGCCCGCCCGAGAGCTACTTCGACGACTCCGGCTGGCTGCGGGCCCTTCGGGACTTCTCCCTCGGCTGGAACGGCCTGTTCGCCGGCGACATCCCCGCGGCTTTGTCGGCCTTCGAACGTTCCCTGGCCTCGTACCGGGCGGTCGGCGACCGCTGGGGCATCTCCAACGCCGTCGACTCGCTGGCCATGCTTGCCCAGTGGCGGGGCTCCTTCGACGAGGCCCTCCGCCTCACCGACGAGGCCATCGCCCTCGTCTCCGAGCTCGGGGCCTTGGAGGACATGGCCGACCTCACCTGCCGCCGCGCCTCCCGTCTGCTCCGCTCCGGCGACCTTCCCGGCGCCCTTGCCGACTACACCCGGGCCGAGGCCCTCGCCCGCCGCACCGGCATCCCCGAGACCATCGCCGCCGCCCACCTCGGCCTCGGCGACATCGCCCGCCTCACCGGTGACGCCGTCGCAGCCCGCCGCCACTACGACCTCGCCCTCGGTGCGTCCCTCGCCTCCACCGTCGGGGCTTCCGGCGTCCACTGCGCCGTGCTCGTCGGGCTCGCCCACCTCGACCCTTCCCGCATCCCTTCCCTGCGGGCCCAACTCCTCGCCGCCGCCCCCGGCCTCCTCCTGGCCGCCGCCGACATCGCCGAGGGCCTCGCCACCCTCGCCGCTCTGGAAGGCGACCGCCCCCAGGCCGCCCTCCTGCTCGCCGCCTCCGTCGTCATCCGCGGCACCGAGCCCGTCGCCGACACCCACATCGCCCGCATCCGCGCCCTCATCGGCCCCTCCCACGACGCCGACCACCGCCGTGGGCTCGCCTTGTCCCGCGCCGAAGCCCTCACCCTCGCCGGCGTCCAATCCAGCTGACCAGCCCGTTCGTCCCGCGAAGACCTCGACTCCGCCTGAGACCGCACGTTCGCGGGCTTCGACCTCACCGGTTGGGGTCCTTGGCGCGCTCGGCGCGGTATCGGCGGCGCACATCGGTCTGGACGGCCCTCGACAGCCGGTCCAACGCCTGGTGTGCGATCTCCACATCGTCACGGTCCTCAAGCGCGCCGAAGAACAGCGCCGCTGCGCCCGGCGCCTGGTTGGCGGCCGGCGCGTGGATGTCGATGAAGTGGAGCAGGTCGTCCTTGGCCCGCAGGCCCGCGCTGGTGAACTGGTCAGCCGCTCGCCGCTGGGCCTGGAACCGGGACGCTTCGTGGCCTGGATCGATGGGAGCCCAGTTCGCATTGGCCAGGTTGGATGCGGCGAGATGGGAGGCGTACGCGGCGTAGGCGTCGGCCATGTCCTGGCACAGCGGGTACCACTGCTCCATCGCCGCGGTGGTGCGGACCTTGATCCACTCCGCGTCCACCAGCCAGTTGTAGACGATGGCGATGGTCAGGAAGCCCCCACAGAACCCGATCACGGCGGAGAGCAGGTTGACGCTGATCGGGTGGTTCTGCAACCAGGCCAGCTGCCACTCCTCCAGGTACATGCCGACGGAGAAGAACACCACGAGGCCAACCGCCAGCAGAATCAGGAAACTTCTCGGCGCCCGCTGGGTCATGACGTGATGATGCCGCCGGTTAGAGCCGGTCGAAAGGCTCGGCGTAGGCGAAGGCGCCCCGTAGGGCGGGGGTGTAGGTCGCCAGGGTGCGGACCTGGAAGTGGGGTTGCCAGGCGGGGTCGGGCGGGAGGATGCCGTGGACGTCGCTGAGCACGAACCCGAAGCGGTGGTAGTAGCCAGGATCGCCGAGCAGGGCGACGAGGGGCTCGGACAGGGCGTCGGCGGCGCCGAGGACGGTGTGCATGAGGGCGCTGCCGACACCACGGGTGTGGTGGTCGGGATGGACGCTGAGGGGACCGAGGCCGAGGACGGGCGCGGCGGCGATGTGGCCACGGGTGCAGACGACGTGGCCGATGACGGCGTCGGACGAGTCGACGGCGACGAGGGAAAGTGCTGGTAGCCAGCCCGCGCAGGCCCGGAGCTCGTCGACCAGAGGGGCCTCCAGGGGCGAGGGGGCGAAGGCGGCGGCGGTGACGGCGCGAATGGCGTCGACGTCGGCGGGGGTCTCGCGGCGGATCAGCACGAGGACCAGGTCTAACCAGCGGAGACGATCGGGGCAACCGGAATACGGGCCTTGACAAGAAAAGTTGTCAAGGGTTGGGTGGGGCTCGTGCGGGACATCGAGGTGATCGAGGAGCCGGCGGCGGCGGTGGTGGCGCTGGACCCGGTGCGGGCGAGGCTGCTGGCCGAGCTGAGGGAGCCGGCCTCGGCGGCGACACTGGCGGCGAAGGTGGGCCTGACCAGGCAGAAGGTGAACTACCACCTCAAGCAGCTGGAGGCGCACGGTCTGGTCGAGGTGGCGGAGACGCGGACCTGGGGCGGCCTCACGGAGCGGCTGCTGAGGGCGACGGCGGCGGGCTTCGTGGTCGCGCCGGAGCCGGTGGGCGCGCCGACCCGGCCGAACCCGAGGTCAGCGGACTTCCTCATCGCGCTGGCGGCCCGCATGGTCCGGGAGGTGGGCCGCCTGGCCCGGCGGGCGGCCGAGGGCGGGCGGGCGGTGCCGGTGTTCGCGCTGGACACGGAGATCCGGTTCGCCACCCCGGCCGACCGGGCGGCCTTCGCCGACGAGCTGACCGCCGCGGTGTCGAGGGTGGCGGCCAAGTACCACGACGAGCAGGCGTCCGACGGCCGCTGGCAGCGGGTCGTCATCGGCGTGCACCCGAAGCCGTGACGGAGGACCACATCGAGATCCCGGCCGGACCCGAGGAGGTCTGGGCGGCGATCACCGCCGACAGCGGGGCGTGGTCGTTCCAGGTGGACGTCGACGACCAGACGGCGCGTTTCCGCCGGGAGCCGTTCGCCCCGGACGCCACCGCCACGGTGACGGCCTGGGAGCCGCCGCACCGCTTCGCCTACGAGGACCCGACCTTCGCCACCGAGATCCTCGTGACCGCCCGTGACCAGGGCAGTTGTGTCGTACGGGTGGTCAGCAGCCTGCGCGTCGAGGGCGAAGGCTGGGACGACATCGCCGAGCAGGCCAGCAAGGGCTGGGCGATGACCCTGCACGTCCTGCGCTGCTACGTCGCCCACTTCGCCGGCCGGCCCTCGGCCGCCGTGGACCTGATCCACCCGGTCGACAAGCACGTCGACCTGACGGACAACCTCCCAGTCGAGGGCGTGATCGAACACCGCGGCCCGGCCTTCACCCTGCTCCGGACGACCTCGGGCATGTTCGCCATCTCGTGCTTCTCCATGGACGCGATCGCCTTGTCCGTCAACGTCACCGGCCGTCTCTACGGCCCCGACGCCGCCACCCACGCCGCCCGGGAACGCCGGCGCTGGCAGGAATGGCTGACCCGACTCTGAGAGGAACCCCATGCTGCTGGCCGGCCAGAACGCCATCGTCTACGGAGCCGCCGGGCGGATCGGCACGGCGATGTCCACCGCCTTCGCCCGTGAAGGCGCGAAGGTCCACCTCACCGGCCGCACCGCCGCGACCCTCGACGCCCTGGCCGACAAGATCCGCGCCGACGGCGGCCGGGCCAAGACCGCCGTCGTGGACGCGCTCGACGAGGACGCCGTCAACGCCCACGCCGACGCCGTGGCGGCCGCCGACGGCAGCGTCGACATCTCCGTCTGCGTCATCGGCATCGCCGACCACCAGGGCACTCCCCTGGCCGAGATGGCGTTGGAGGACTTCGAACGGCCCATCCGCCTGGCCGTCCGCTCCACCTTCCTCACCGCCCGCGCGGCCGCCCGGCACATGATCCCGCGGCGCTCCGGAGTCATCCTTACCTTCGGCGGCAACGGCGGCGGCGAGCCCATGCGGGACTACTCCATCGGCGGTCTCCAGGTCGCCCTCAACGCCGTCGACTTCCTCCGCCGCCAGCTCGCCGCCGAACTCGGCCAGCACGGCATCCGCGTCCTCGGCCTGCACTGCGGCGGCATCGCCGAGGGCCTGCCCGCCGACATGCCGGCCGCCCCCGTCATCACCGACATGATCGTCGCCAAGACCATGCTCAAGCGCGCCGCCACCTTCGCCGACGTCGGCAACGTCGCCGTCTTCGCCGCCTCCGACCTGGCCGCCTCGATGACCTCGACCTCGCTCAACATCACCGCCGGCGCGGTCAGTGACTGACGGGGCACTTCACCCCGTGCTTGACCACGGTCAGCGTCACGGTGCCGGTGATCTTCGTGCCGGGCGCGGGCTCCTGATGGCAGACCGTCCAGTTGCGGGGCAGGATCATCCCGGCGTCGCGGCCCTGGTGGTCGAGGTACTTGACCGGGGTCAGCAGCGGGAGCTCCCACTGGATGTCGCTGACCCGTTTGTGGACGACCTTGGGCATCTTCCCGGCCATGTCGAACAGCTCCTTGACGTGAGGCGGCGGCTGCGGCGCCGCGGCGTGCGCGGGTCCGTGGTCAGGCCAGCCTCGTCTCGTTCCGTGACGATGGCGATCACTCGACTAGCCCAAATGCCTGCACCCAACGACGCAGGACAGGTGCACTGAACGTCACTCTGGGCAAGGAACTGGGCATTTCGCGCCCGATAAGCCCATCGTACGGGTGGAGGCGGCGGAGTAATCCCCCACAGCCATCGCCGGGCGACCAGACGACTTGCGGCTACGCTGCCGACGCGAGATGGTGAGATGTCAACAGAACGTCGGTATGAGAGGAGAACGGCCGCCGCAGGTGGCTCGGCAGCGTGATCGATGGCGATGAGATGAGCACCCGGACTCCTGCCCTGGGGAGTTGGGTCGGTGCTCCCTGCCCGGCGATCCTCGCCCGCTCGGACGGTCGAATCCTCCAGCTCAACGACCTGGCCATGGTGCTGTTCCCGCAGGGCACGCCCGGGGCCGACCTGGCCGCCGTGACGTCGGGTTGGCTCGCCGACCCCGGCCGGCCGGTGGACGGAAGCGTGGGCGACCGGAGCTTCACGGCGCATCCGGTGCACGACGGCGACACGGTCACCTGGTGGTTGCTCGAGGACACGCGGGCCCGCGCGGCCGAGCAGGCTCTTCGGCTGGAGCGCGAGCGGGCGGCTTTCCTGAGCCGGGCCTCGACGGCGCTGCTGGGCTCGCTGAACCTCGAACGATGCATGGAGATCGCGGGCCGGATGGCCTGCGAGCACCTGGCCGACGCGGCCCTGGTCATCGCCCCGGCGTCACGGCAGCACTGGCCGGCGGCGGTGTGCGTGCGGGGCGGCGCGGTCACGCAGCAGCTCCTGGACGTGGACCCGGACGAGTTGCCGGGGCTGAGTGAGGCGTTGCAGGGCTTCCCGCCGGTGCCGTCACGCTGGATCGACCCGGCGGCGGCCCCCGGCTGGGCGATTCCGGAGGGGTTCGGCGACGTCGGCTCCATGGTCGTCACGCCGCTGCCGGGCCACGGCGTGCCGGCCGGGGCGCTGGTGCTGCTGCGCCGGGCCGACCACCAGGCGTTCAGCGAGGACGAGGAGACCTTCGCCCGGCTGTTCGCCGCCCGCAGCGGCACGGCCATGTCGGCGGCGCGGCTGTTCGCCCAGCAGGCGTCGATCACCGACGCGCTGATGAGGGACCTGCTGCCGCCGGCGATGCCGCGGGTCGACGGCATCGAGTTCGCCGCCCGGTACCGGCCGTCGAAGGACACCGAGCACGTCGGCGGCGACTTCTACGACGTGTTCCCCGGCGACGGCGAGACGCTGGCCGTGCTCGGCGACGTCTGCGGCAAGGGTCTGGAGGCGGCGGTGCTGAACGGCAAGGTCCGCAACACGCTGCGCGCGGTGCGCCCGCTGGGCGGCGACCACCACCGCATGCTCACGCTGCTCAACGGCGCGCTGCTCGACCCGAGCAGCGCCCGCTTCGTGACCCTGGTGATGGCCTCGGCCGTCCGCCGCGGCCACGACCTGGAGCTGCGGCTGACCGCCGCCGGTCACCCACCGCCACTGATCGTTCGCACGAACGGGACGGTTGAGGAGGCGGCCACCCGGGGAACCCTGGTCGGTGTGCTGCCCGAGATCAGGACGACCACCACCACGACGACCCTTGCGCCGGGCGAGACCTGCCTGCTCTACACCGACGGCATCGCCGAGGCCCGCGGCGGACCGCTCGGCGAGGAGATGTTCGGCGAAGCCCGCCTGCACTCGGTGCTGGCCGAATGCGGCGGGATGCCGGCCGAGGCGGTGGTGGAGCGCGTGCAGATGGTGGCGGCGCAGTGGGTGGGCCGCCAGAACCACGACGACATGGCTGTGCTGGCGATCACCTCCCCGCGTGGACAACACCTCACCGCGGTCGGCGGTCACGGTCGTGGCAGGTACACCGCATGACCGACGCTGTGGACCGGTTGTGGGCCGCGGTGGTGGACGGCGACCCGTACGCGGCGGGCGACGTCGTGCTCGACGCCCATGAGAGCGGCATGGCCCTGGAGGACGTGCTGCTGGACGTCATCGGCGCCGTGCAACGCCGGGTCGGCATGGAGTGGGCCGCCAACCGGCTCTCCGTCGCGCAGGAGCACGCGGCCACCGCCATCAACGACCGGACCATCACCGTCCTCTCGCAGGCCTATCCCCGACCCACTGCACATCGTGGACGAGTCACCGTGGCCTGTGTGGACGGCGAATGGCACGCGCTGCCGGCGCGGCTGCTGGCCGAGGTGCTGACGCTGCGAGGGCTGCGCGTGGACTACCTCGGCGCGCAGGTGCCGACGCCGCACCTCATCACCCACCTACACCGCACCGGGCCCGACGCCGTGGCGCTGTCCAGCTCCATCGCCACGAGGCTGCCGACAGCGCACGCCACGATCACTGCCTGCCAGGCAACTGGCACCCCGGTGTTCGCTGGGGGCGCGGCCTTCGGACCGGACGGCCGCTACGCCACACTGCTCGGCGCGGACGCGTGGGCCCCGGACGCCCGCGCCGCCGCCGACCGGCTGACCGTTGGGCCGCTGCCACGTCCGGGCGTCGGCGTCACGGCCCTGGACCTGCTGCCGCACCTGGCCGACCAGGAGTACACGATGGTGTCCCGCACCGCCGCCCAGCTGGTCAAGGCGGTGTTCACCGGGCTCGACGAGCGCTATCCCGCGATGCGCGCGTACACCGAGGTCCAGCGCAGCCGCGCCGCCGAGGACATCGCGCACATCGTGGAGTTCCTGTCCACCGCCCTCTACATCGACGACGACGAGCTCTTCGCCGGCTTCATCGGCTGGACCGGCGACATCCTGGCGGCCCGTGGCGTGCCCGCCGCCTCCCTGACGCCCACTCTCGACCTGCTCCACGGCGAGCTCCGCGACTTCCCCCGAGCCGTCCGGCTGCTCGCCGCCGCCCGTGACCGGCTCACCGCCACGCTGGACCAAGGACGACCCGCATGACCCCTTCACTACGCCTCGACTGGACCATGCCCGAGGACCGGCTAGCCCGGCTCACCGTTCAGGGCGACCTCGACTTCACCTGCGCCGCTCAGCTGCTCGACACCGTCACCGCGCGGCTTTCGGAGCACCCGTCGCTGCGTGGGCTTCACGTGGACTGCGCCGGCCTCTCGCACTGCGACTCCTACGGCCTGTCGATGCTGCTCATGGCCCACCGCCGCGCCCTGGCCGCCGGCGTCGCCTTCCGTCTGGACAACCGCTCCACCGCCCTCGACCGCATGCTGGAGCTCACCGGCACCGTCGAGCACCTCACCGCCGACACCGTCGCCGACGACCACAGCCAGAGCAGCTGATCAGCACATCTCCTCGAGCTTCACGACCGTCAGGGTGACGGCGGTGGTGGAGGTGAGCGGGGCCAGGACGGTGGCGGCGACAAAACGAGTCTTCCTCATACGTCCGGCCTACCAGAAAGGGCGTCACCCTTGCCGCCGAGATCCCCCATGCCCGTCCCTTGATTAGGTAAGCCTAACCTTATACTACGAGAGCGTGCAGGGCCGGCACGGAACCGGCGGCGGGGCGGTAGTCGTGCCAGGCGGCGGCGATGCGCCGTAGGCACTCCGTCATCTGGTCCACCGGCACGGTGAACGGCAGCCGCACGAACTCGGGCCCGCCGCCGAGGGCGACGCCGGGCAGGATGGCGACCCCGTGCCGCAGCGCGACCTGGGCGAACGCCGAGGCGTCGCCGGCCGGCAGCCGCACCCACAGGCACTGCCCGCCGGCCGCGGGCTCGAACGTCCAGTCCGGCAGCAGTCGGCCCAGCTCAGCCCGCAGATGGTCGTGCCGCGCGCGGAGCTCGGCGACCCGGCCGGCGATGATCGGCTCCAGCGACGGCAGCAGATCGGCGACGGCCAGCTGCTCCAGCGCCGCGCCGCCCATGTCGTGGATGGCCTTGATTCGCCCGAGCTGGGCGATCTCGCCGGCCGAGCCCCGGATCCAGCCGACCCGCAGCCCGCCCCACAGCAGCTTGCTCATCGACCCGACGGTCAGCGCCGGCCCGTACGAGGCCAGGCCCGGCGGCCGCGAGCCGTCGAAAGACAGCTCGGCCAGCACCTCGTCGTCGATCAGCGCGGCGCCGGCCGCGGCGGCGGCCTCGACCAGCCGCCGGCGGACCAGCCCGGACAGGGTGGCGCCGGTCGGGTTGTGGTTGCTCGGGTTGACGTAGGCCAGCCGCGGCCGGTGCTCGGCCAGCGCCGAGGCCAGCTCGTCCCCCGGCGCGGAGCGGATCACGGCGGCGGCGTCGCGGAACAGCTCCAGCACCCCGGGATAGGTCGGCCCCTGGACCAGCACGTGATCGCCGGGAGCCAGGAACAGGCGGGTGATCAGGGCCAGCGCCTGCTGCCCGCCGGTGGTGACCAGGATCTGGTCGGACGTCGTGGGCAGGTCCCGCCGGCAGTAGTGGTCGGCCAGCGCCGCCCGCAGCGCCGGCAGCCCCAGCGGGTAGTAGCCGATGTCGCCGGTGGGCAGCCGGCCGATGGCCCTGGTCAGGGCGGCGGCCAGCGCCGGCGGCGGATCCTGCGGCGCGGCGCACCCCAGCGACAACACGTCGTCGAACGGCTCCAGGTAGTTCAAGAACAGCGGGTTCACTGCCGGCACCGCGTTCGGCCGGACTCCGGCGCTCACGGCCGGCTTCACCCAGGTGCCTCGGCCTTGATGACGGTCGACCTTGCCGTCCGCGCGCAACTGCTCGTACGCCGCGACCACGGTGCTGCGACCCACCGCCAGCAGCTGAGCCAGCACCCGATCCGGCGGCAACATCGCCAACGGCGGCAGCTGGCCGGAGTCGACAAGCAGCCGCAGACGCTCGGCCAGCAGCAGGTAGAGCGGTCCTCGGCTGGCCGACCACCGACCCAACTGCGCCACCAGCCGGTCCGCCGGCCACGGGATTGGCTCCATCACCAAACCAATCTAGCCGGGATTGGCGCTGTCCCCACTCCGCCGCCACGGCCAGGCTCGATGCCATGGACCAGCACCCAGCCACTCGCGTCGTCCACCAGCACACGCCCGCGCTGCCCACCTCGCGCCCGATCAGCGTGCCCATCTACCAGGCGTCGAACTTCGCCTTCGACGACCCGGACGCCCTGGCCGACGCGCTCAACGCCCCCGACCAGGGCTTCGCCTACAGCCGCTACGCCAACCCGACGACCCGCGCGCTGGAGGAGACCGTCGCCGCGCTGGAGGGCGGCGCCGCGGCCGTGGCGACGGCCTCGGGCATGGGGGCGATCTGCTCGGCGCTGATGGGAGTGCTGCGCTCCGGCGACCACGTGATCGCCCACAGCTGCCTGTACGGCGGCACGTACGCGGCGCTGACCTACCTGCGTGAGCACTACGGCGTCGAGGTCAGCTACATCCCCGGCGAGGACCCGGCCGAGGTGGCCCGGGCGGTCCGGCCGAACACGAAGATGCTGTACCTGGAGACGATCACCAACCCGGTGACCCGTGTGGTGGACCTGCCCGCGTTCGCCGCCGCCGGCAAGCAGGCCGGGCTGCTCACGGTCGTGGACAACACCTTCGCCACGCCGCTGCTGTGCCGGCCCATCGAGCACGGCGCCGATGTGGTCGTGCACTCGGTGACCAAGTACCTGGGCGGGCACTCCGACGTCACCGCCGGCATCCTCGTGTTCGCCGACCAGGAGCGCTACCGGCACGGCTGGCACCACACCATGGAGATGGGCGCGGCCATCGATCCCTTCGCGGCGTGGCTGACCCTGCGCGGGATCCAGACGCTGGCGCTGCGGATGCGCCAGCACTGCGCCAACGCCGGCCGCATCGCCTCGCTCTTGGACGCCCACCCCGCCGTCGAGGCCGTGCACTATCCGGGCCTGCCCACCCATCCCGACCACGAGGTCGCCAAGCGGCTCCTGTCCGACTTCGGCGGCATCGTCACCTTCGACCTGGCCGGCGGCCGCGACGCCGGCTACCGCTTCACCAAGGGCCTGCGCCTGGTCAAGCTGGCCGCCTCCCTCGGCGGCGTGGAGAGCATGACCCTGCACCCGGCCAGCACCACCCACCGCCAGCTCGATGCCGACGCCCTGCGCGCCGCCGGCATCGGCGAGGGCACCATCCGCCTGTCCATCGGCATCGAGCACGTCGACGACCTCTGGTCCGACCTCGACCAGGCGCTGGCCTGAAAAGGGAACTGCCCTTTCGAGTCGGTGACCCGACCCGAAAGGGCAGTTTCTACGCGTGGAATCAGGAGCAGGTGAACGCCAAGTCGTCAATCCTGACGAATTGTCCGACGCCCGTGTCGTTTCCGTAGATGGCCTGGACGTACACCTTGTTCACGCCAGCGAGATTGATACTCGACGTGACGATCTGCTGCCAGCTGTTTTTCTTGAGATAGGGCGCGGTCGTGCCCACCAGGCGCCAGCCGTTGGGGTCCCAGATCTGGAGCTCGACCTGCGCATCGTAGTCGACCGGGTACGCCCAGATGCTGGCCCGGCAGTTCGACTTCGGCCAGGAGTCGATGGCGATGCCGTACCGCTCGGCCGCCCAGCCGTGCGCCGCGTACAACCAGCCGTTGTTCAGGCCGGTGTGGGCCGTGCCCTGGTTGTAGTTGCCGTCGGCGTTGGCCTCGCCGCTGGAACCCTTCTCCCAGTGGGCCCACGGGTCGCCCTCGAACCCGTCGGAGGCGGACGCGACGCTCGCCGTGGCGGCCGGGTGCGCCGTGGCCGCGGCGGCCGATCCCACCGTCGCGCCGGTGGCCAGTGTCGCCGCCGCGACCACCGCCGTCACCAATGAAGCCCATTGTGTCAATCGCACGAGAAATCCCTCCAGTGAATTCAATTCAAACCGTGCGAAAAGGAGAATGCCGCGCCGGGGCGGTGATCGAGAAGACTTTGTTCCACTCAACGGACCGCTGTTACGGTCATGATCGACTCTGGGGAGGCGGCGTGGGGCGGGGCGTTCTGGAAGGCGCGTTCCTGTTGTTGGAGGAGATTCTCGACACCGAGGAGAGCGGACTCAGCGAACTGGCGGCCCGGACCGGACTGCCGAAAGCGACCGCGCACCGACTGCTGGACCAGCTTGTTCAGCTGGGCGCGGTGGAGCGCCGGGACGGCCGGTACCGGATGGGGGTCACGATGTTCCGGTTCGGATCAGGCTGGCCGCTGGGCGTCGATCTGCGCTCGACGGCGCTGCACCCGTTGCGGCAGCTGGCCTCCGCGCTGCCGAGCGCCACATTGAGCGTGAGCGTGCCCGACAACGGGCACCTCATGGTGGTCGGGGCCTGTCGTGGCGAGGTCAACGAGGTCATGCCGGTGCGGGCCGGGAGCAAGTTCGCGGTCTGGGAGGCGTGGCAGCTGGTGCAACGGGCTGCCCGCGAGGGGGACGGCGTTGTCCTTGTCCCCCAATCCCCTTGCCACAACGGCGTGGCCGGGGTGGGGGTCGCCGTGCAGGCGCGCCCGGGAGAAGCCGTCGGGGTGGTGTCCGCCCTGGTGTTCGACGAGCGGCGGGTGCCGGGCATGATCCCGGCGGTCCGGCACGCGGCCCAGGTGATCGGCGGACACCTGGCCCGCCTCCGGCGAACCGCCGGCCGCGCCTGACGACGGCAGATGTCACATGCGGTCCGCGCGGGCCTCCCAGCAGCACGTGCGGACCGCATATGCCACAACTGCGGCGGCTACGCCACATGTGGCGAAAGTCAGGCGAGTTTGAAGGCGAGCTCGGTCTCCCACTTGGACATGTCGGGCTGGACGCGGGGGTCGGTCCTGTAGATCTCCAGGCGGCTGGCGAAGCGGTCGCCGGCCGGGGTGGACTCCGCGTCCACACGCAGGCCCTGGCCATCGAGCCAGGCCAACAGCTCCGCGGTCACGCCCATCAGCTCGCTCGGGTGGCCGACGTGGCTGACCGACGCGTAGCGGCCGGCCGGCAGCACGTCGGAGAAGACCTCGCCGTCGCCCTGGACCGGGGCGGCGATCGGGAAGCCGGCCTCGACCACCAGCTCCCGCTCCATGTCGATCACCAGGTAGCGGAAGAACGGCGCGCCGGCCGGCTCCAGGCCGCGCGCGGCCAGCCAGCCGGCGATGCCGGCCATCCGGTCGGCGATCTCGGGGAAGGTCTGCATGGTCACGGTGCGCCTGATGCCGACGTAGGGCTGCGCGGCCCGGTCGATCACGGTGGGCTGCATGGCCCGTCCTCTCGTCTCATCGATTCGCTTGGTCAGGAACCGCCGGTCGGCCTCGGCGGTAGCCAACCCGAGCGCCTGCTCGTACGCCACCGCCGCCTCGGCGTGTCGGCCCAGCCGGCGCAGGAAGTCGGCGCGGGTCGCGGGCAGCAGGTGGTAGCCGGGGATCTCCAAGCCGTCCAGCAGCCGAAGGCCGGCCTCGGGCCTGGAGGCCATGGCGACCGCGGCCGCGTGGTTGAGCCGCACCACCGCCGACGGCACGAGCTCGGCCAGCCGCGAGTACAGGCCGGCGATCAGCGGCCAGTCCGAACCGGCAGCGTGGCTGTCGGCGATGGCGGCCTGGAGTTGGTACGGCCCGAGCCGGCCCAGCCGCGACGCCCGGGCCAGGGCCTCGCGGCCCTCGGCGATCGCCACCCGATCCCAGCGGGTCCGGTCCTGGTCGGCCAGCAGCACGACATCGCCGTGCTCGTCGAGACGGGTGGCCCGGCGGGCGTCGTGCAGCAGCATCAACGCCAGCAGCCCGCCGGCCTCGGGCTCGTCCGGCATCAGCCGGGTCACCAGCCGGGCCAGCCGGATCGCCTCGTCGCACAGCGGCCGGCGCTCGGGCGTGCTGTAGCCCTCGTTGAACATCAGGTACAGCACGCCCAGCACGGCGGTGGTGCGCTCCGGCAGCAGATGCGCGGGCGGCACCCGGTAGGGGATGCCGGCGTTGCGGATCTTGGCCTTGGCCCGGCCCAACCGCCGCGCCATGGTCGTCTCCGGCACCAGGAACGCGCGGGCGATCTCGGCCATGCTCAGCCCGGCCAGCGTGCGCAGCGCCAGCGTCACCTGCGACTCGAAGGCCAGCGCCGGATGGCAGCAGGTGAAGATCAGCCGCAGCCGGTCGTCCTCGATCTCGGTGTCGGCAACGGGTTCCGGGTCGAACGACATCACCGCGACCTCCCGCAGCTTGGCCGCGCCGACCGCCGCCCGGCGCATCCGGTCGGTGGCGCGGTGCCGGGCGATCGTGGTCAGCCACGCCCCCGGCCGGCGCGGCACGCCCTCGACCGGCCACTGCCGGACCGCGGCCGCGAACGCCTCCTGGGCGCACTCCTCGGCCAGGTCCCAGTCGCCGGTGACCCGGATCAGCGTGGCCACGACCTTGCCCCACTCCTCGCGGAAGGCATCGGCAACGGCCGCGTCGACGGACACCGAGGTCACGGCGTGAACAGCGGCCGGATCTCGATCATCCCGTAGCCGGCCGCCGGGTGCCGGGCCGCGATCTCCACGGCCTCGTCCAGGTCGGCGCACTCGATCAGCACCAGGCCGCCGATCTGCTCCTTGGTGTCGGCGAACGGGCCGTCGGTCAGCAGCACCTGCCCGTCTCGCACCCGCACCGTGGTCGACTCGGCCGGCGGTCGCAGCCCGGCCCCGCCCCGCACCACGCCCCGGGCGGCCATCTCCTCCGACCACCCGCCGCAGCCCATCGCCAGCTCCTCGGGCGTGGGCTCGTGGTCACCGGCGATCAGCAACGCGTACTGCATGGGTCCCTCCTCGGATCGGTGTTCGCACCGACACGTCGAATGGAACCACCCCCGTCGGACACTTTCGCGCCGGGAACCTCGCCCCATCGCGCACCCCGGTCGACGCGGCGGCGGCCGGGCCGCGCCGGAGTCGTCGACCCGGTAGAAGCAGCTGCGCCGAATCCTGACCATGCAGGAACGGATGTTCGACCGCGCCGCCGCCTGCGGCGAGTTCGTGCCCGATCCCGTCGACATCGTGTTGGTCCCGCCGTATCTGCGCGCCTTGTGGGGGCGGCCGCCGGCCGATCCGGTCGTGTTGGTCGACCGCCTTTTCGCGCTGAATTCTCGCTGAAGGATGCCGCACCTTGCTGCGGATGTCGGCTGCGGCCGCGCCGTGTCCGCAGCCATTCGTCGTGAGACGGCCGGCCCATACCCTTGACCCTGATGGCCAGGGCCGCCGTCGGCCGGGCGGTCCGCGCCGTTCGTAGGTGGTGGGGCACCTCGGTGTTTTCCGCACCCGGCGGCCGATCGAGGGAATTGTGACGCCTGCGCCGGACGGCCGAGCCCATTGTTTGCCACCCGACAAAGACCCTTGCCGCGATCGGCGCGGGTAACTCTCGTTATCGCCCCCTACCCCCGAACAGGGGGTTTCGGTCGGTGAGATCCTGACTACCTTGGTGGCGCACAATTCCTTCGATGAAAACAGGAAGGGATTCATGAAACTCGGCAAACAATTCACCGCATTCGGTGCGGTCGCGGCGGCCGCCCTGCTCGCCGCGGCCCTGACCACCGCCACCGCCACCGCCGGCCCCACCTCCGACGTGGTGTCCGGGCCGGCCGGCCTGAGCGCGGACGTGGCCGCCACCCTGCACGGCTCCGGCGCCGACGCCCACGAGCAGGCCCTGGCCGCCTACTGGACGCCGGAACGCATGAAGTCGGCCAGACCCGAGAGCGAGATCCCGGCGCTGAAGAACTCCACCGGCTCCACCTCGGCGGCGCAGAGCGTGCCCGCCGGCCCGGCCGGCTCGGTCTCGGCGGCCGCGCCCAAGGCCGAGCCCAAGGCGTCGGCCACCGGCGGCTCCTCCGAGGTGGCGCCGGCGGCGTACCTGCCGGGCTACCCGGTCGGCCACCCGGTCGCCCGCACCTCCGGCAAGGTGTTCTTCACCAGCTTCGGCCTCAACTACGTCTGCTCGGCCACTGTGGTCAACTCCGAGGGCAAGTCCGAGGTCTGGACGGCCGGCCACTGCGTGTCCGACGGCGGGGCCTGGAACACCAACTGGACGTTCGTGCCCAACTACGCCAGCGGCTACGCGCCCTACGGCTACTGGTACGCCTACCAGCTGTGGACCACCACCGCGTGGTTCAACAACAACAGCGACTTCGCCAACGACGTCGGCTCCGCGGTCATCTACCGCAACAACGGCTGGCGGATCACCGACTACCTGGGCGGGCAGGGCATCGCCTGGAACTACCCGATCGGCCAGTACGTGTACGCCTTCGGCTACCCGCAGGCATCGCCGTTCAACGGCTGCTGCCTGTACGCCGAGAACGGCTACACCTACAACGGCGGCGGCGGAACCATATTCATGGTCAACTACATGACCGGCGGCTCCTCCGGCGGCGCCTGGCTGATGGCCTTCGACGGCAACTGGGGTTACATCAACGGCCACAACGACTTCAAGTACACGTCGTTGCCGCAGTACATGTACTCCCCGTATTACGGGAACCAGGTCCTGAGCCTCTACAACACCGTTCGCTACATTTCCACGTGATTTAGCCCGACCGGGCGTCGGCCGGCTTCGGGTGCAACCGCGAAGCCGGCCGACGCCGTCACGGAGCCATGATGCGAAGAATTCCCGCCCTGATGGGCCTGCTGCTGCTCACTGCCTGCGGCGCCGCCCACCCGGGTTCGAGCGGCCCCGCCCAGTCCGCGAGCGGCGGCCCGGTCATGTCGACGAAGGTCGGACCGCCGACCCTGAACGCGCCGCCGCCGCTCAACCAAGCCGTCCCCGACCCCAGCGTGGTCAACCTGCGGGCCGTCCGCTTCGACCAGACGGTCGCCAACCCGGACAACAAGCTCGTCGTCCAGTACACCGCGAGCGGCCGCCCCGAGTGCGCCAAGCTCGGTCGGGTCGACGTCGTCGAGGCCGATGACGCCGTCACCGTGACCGTGCGGCTGGGCCAGGCCCCGGGAGTCGACTGCTCCGGGCCGCAGCCCATGATCGCGGCCACCTTCCAGACCATCGTCACCCTCAAGGCCCCGCTCGGCGACCGCCCGGTCCGCGACGGCGGCGCCTAACCGTCTCCGTGCTCGCGGAACTCGTCGAGGGCAGCGGCGCGCTCGTGGTAAGGCCGACGGGACAGCCGCCCGACCATCCTCCACAACTGCCGCTCCTCGGCCAGGGTGTCCGGCAGGCGGTAGCCCAGCGACTCGGCCAGCGGCTTGCGGCCGACGTTGACCAGCGCCTGCACAGCGGAGGCCCACTCATCGGTGCCGATCACGGCCATCCGATACCAGACTCTGGTCAGGACCAGCAGCACGACCACGAGGCCAAGGGCCGGCCATACAGCCAGCGCCCCCGCCGAGACCAGCCCGATCACCAGCGCGCAGACGACGAGGTGCCCCCACAGCAACGCGACGAAGAAGTCGACACCGGTCCGAGCCGTGTCCACGTTGCGCCGGACGGTCTCGTTGACCGCGGCGTTGAGCTCGTACCACAGGGTCTGGGAGTCGAGCTGGTACCGGTCGAAGCCGAAGACCTCCAACCGTCGGATGGCGTTGCCCAGCCGGGTGGCGACGACCTGCTCCTCAGCGGGGTACCGGGCGAGCTGCTCGCCGAGCAGTGCCCGCTGGGTCGTAGTCGGCTGGTCGTCCTCGGCGCGCCGTTCCAGCAACAACCGCCGGCGACGCAGCTGGCGGTCGCGGGACCGCCGGTGCAGCCACTGGGGCCAGCCGAGGTAGCCCTCCAACACGCGGTACAGCGGGATCTGCACCGCGCTGAGCGCCACACCGATCGCCGCTACCGCCAGCACGAACACGATCGAGTTCTCCACCGCGCCCGCGCCGGCCAGCAGGCCCGGCAGCACCAGGAACACCACGACGAAGCCGTTGATGGCGGTGGGCAGCAGCCACCCGGCGACCAGGGACCAGCCGCCACCGAGGATGCCCTTGACGAGCTCGGTCACCAGTCGTCGTCCTCGTCGGGCGACGGCCCGGGTGGCTTGCCGTAGGCGATGTCCGGCGGCCCACCCCAATCACCGGCGATGGGTGAGCCAGGCGGATTGCGTGGGGCGCCGGGGGCCTCCCCGGCCGGCATGGGTCGGCCACTGCCGAACGCCGTGAGCCGTTCATGCCATCCGCGTGAGCGGCGGGCCAGTGCCTCTTCCAGCCTCCGGTCGGCGGCGACTCTCTCGTCGAGCAGGGCCTGCAACTCGGCCCCACCCCGCCGCACCGTGGCCGGAGAGCGCGCGGAGAGCAGGTCCAGCACCGAGGCCAGTCGTTCCTCGACGTTCCGGCCCGGTTTCACCGCCGCGCGGGTGCGGAGCACGCTGCTGATCTCGTCGAGAACCGCGCGGTAGGTGTCGTCGTCGGCGACGGCGTTCTCGACCATCGCCGACGCCAACCGTGCGGACATGAACCTCGGCATCGGCAACACCTTCTCGAGGACGTGTCTCCTCAGTCGTGTTGCCGTCGCGGTGCGTTACTCCGGTGCTACTTGACGCGCTCCAGCTCGACCACGGGGATGACCCGGGTGGTGTTGTCGGCGTACTCCCGGAACTGGGGCTGGAGCTCCATCTGCTTCTCGTAGATGGCGTCGCGCTCGGCGCCGGTCAGGACACGGGCCACCACCGGGAAGCGGTCGGTGCCGTACTCGACCTCGGTCTTGGGGTTGGCCACCAGGTTGTGGAACCAGGCCGGGTGCTCGGGGCTGCCGCCCTTGCTGGCGAAGATGAAGATCCGGTCGCCCTCGACGTAGGGCACCAGGGGCGTCACGCGGGCGGTGCCGGACTTGGCGCCGATGTGGTGCACGAGGACGATCGGGTAGCCCTCGGCCATGCCGCTGCCCTTGCCGCCGTTGACCCGGAAGTTGGCGATGACCTGCCGGTTCATCTCGTTGAAGTCGATCGAGTCGGTCATGTGATCAACCCTATGGGTCACGGTGTGGTCCGATCGATAGCCAAATCACCCAAATCCATATCCGATTGAGTCACTACGATGGCGCGCATGGACCTACTGGGTGATCTGCTGGCGGTCGGCGGGGTGCGCGGGGCGCTGGGGGCGCGTATCGAGGCGGGCGGCAACTGGCGCCTGGCCTGGCACAAGATGCGCGGCGCGGCGTTCTACGCGGTCACCTCGGGCACCGCCTGGCTGTGCCGGCGCGACGAAGAGCCGGTGCAGCTGATGCCGGGCGACGTGGTGTTGCTGCCCAGCGGGACGCCCCACGCCTTGGTCAGCAGCCCAGAGCAGGTGCTGGTCCCGCACCAAGGCTGCGACACCAGCCAGCTCACCGACGGCAGCCTGCTGCGGCTGGGTGACGGCGAGGTGCGGACCCACGTCGTCGGCGCCTGCTACGAGTACGACCCGAGCGTGACCACGCAGGTCATGAACGCGCTGCCGCCGGTGCTGCACATCCGGGCCGACAATGCCGGCACCGGTCTGGACGACACCGTGCGGCTGCTGGCCCGTGAGCTGGCCAGCCCGCAGGCCGCGTCCTCGTACGTGCTCAACCGCGTGGTCGACATCCTGCTGGTCCAGGCCTTGCGGGCCTGGCTGGCCGGCAAGCCGAACGAGGTGCGCGGAACCTGCCTCAGCGCCCTGACCGACCCGGTGGTCAGCGCCGCGCTGGCCCAGCTGCACCAGGAGCCGGCCCGGCCCTGGACCACCGACTCACTGGCGGCCGAGCTGACCATCTCCCGCAGCACCCTGACCCGCCGCTTCCGCGCCGTGATCGGCTCCGCCCCGGCCGACTACTTGACCCGCTGGCGCATGGACCTCGCGGCGACCCGCCTGCGCGACACCGACGACACCCTCGACTCCATCGCCCGCTCCGTCGGCTACACCTCGGTGTACGCCTTCAGCCGTGCCTTCCGCCGCGCCCGCGCTCAAGCCCCCGGCCAATTCCGCGCCACGATCCGCACCCCCTGACGCTTGGAAGGGGGCTTTCCTCCACTCCGAGTGAAGGAAAGCCCCCTTCCAAGCGTCAAATGGGGGGGCGAGCGGTAGGGGTTAGAAGGCGGGCCAGGGGATGGCGGGCCATTCGCCGGAAGGCTCGGGGTAGACGCCGGCGGCCAGCAGGCGGTCGGTGCGGGCGATCAGGGCCGACACCTCGCGCCGGGTGAGGTGCTCGGCCAGCTGCTCGGCGACGTCGCCGTCCAGGCCGGCCCGCAGCTTGCGCAGCGCCTCCACGGCTTCGGCCGGCAGGGGCTCGCCGAGCCAGCCCCACAGCACCGACCGCAGCTTGGTCTCGGCGTGCATGCAGATGCCGTGGTCGACGCCGTACACCGCGTCGGTCGCGGTGTGCAGCACGTGCCCGCCCTTGCGGTCGGCGTTGTTGACGACGACGTCCATCGCCGCCATCAACCGCAGCCGCGGGTGGTCGGCATGGGCCAGCACGGCCGGGTCGCCGTACCGGTCGGTCGCGTGCAGCACGGCCTTCCAGCCCTCGGGCACCTCGTCGGCCGACACGATGTCGACCAGGTCGGCGTCCTCGTCGGTGTCCACCCACAGCTGCACCATGCCCGGCCCGAACGGGCCCGGCCGTAACACCGTGGGCGGCACCAGGCCGAAGCCGGCGGCCTGGGACACCAGGTAGGTGGCGACCTCGCGGCCGGCCAGCGTGCCGTCGGGGAAGTCCCACAGCGGCCGCTCGCCGTTGATCGGCTTGTACACGCACTCGGCCTGCACGCCGTGCCGGCTGATGGTGCCGAACAGCGTCGCGTTGGAGGCGTCCACCAGCCGTCCGGTCACCTCGATCCGGCCGCGCTCGATCAGCTCCAGCGCCCCGGGGTCGGTGGGCAGCACCGCGGGCTCAGCTGTCCTCGGTGCGACGGTAGCCGTTCTGCCTCGGGCAGACGTGACCACTGGGGTCGAGCGGCTCCTCGCACAGCGGACAGGGTTTGCGCCCGGCGTTGACCACCCGGTCGGCACGCACGGCGAAGGCGCGGGCGGCCGGCGGCGTGAGGAACACCCGGACCGCGTCCGGGCCCTCCTCGGTGTCGTCGAGCACGACCGCCTCGTCCACCTCGTCCTCGGTGACGGCGAGCAGCTCGACCACCACCGCGGTGGACTCGGCGTCCCAGCCCAGCCCCATCGTGCCGACCCGGAACTCCTCCTCCACCGGCACCGCGAGGGGCTCGGTGTCGACGAGGGCCTCGGGCGCGCTGTCGGGCACCTCGGCGCCGAACCGCCGCTGCACCTCCTCCAGCAACGACCCGATCCGGTCGGCGAGCACGGACAGCTGCGTTTTCTCCAGCACCACACTCACCAGGCGGCCGTCCTCGGCCGCCTGGAGGTAGAAGGTGCGGTCGCCAGGTTCCCCGACGGTTCCCGCTACGAACCGGTCGGGCTGGCGGAATACATGAATGACACGAGCCATGGCACTGATGACCCTAAGGCACACGGCGCGACACGGCCGCACGTCCCCTCCTGTTCACAGCCATGATCGCTGTGAGCGGACGCCCCGGGCCGACCCGTTAAGGTCGTGGCGTGGTGAAGATCGCGTCGTACGGAGCGTGGACCTCCCCGTTGGCCGCGCGGGACGTGGCCAGGGCGGGCGGGTCGGTGCAGTGGGTCGACCTGCACGACGGGGAGGCCTGGTGGGCCGAGAGCCGGCCCGATGAGGGCGGCCGGGTGGTGCTGATGCGCGCCGGCGACGGCCGACCCCGGCCGGTGCTGGCCGCCCCGTGGAACACCCGCAACCGGGTGCACGAGTACGGCGGCAAGCCGTTCGCCTTCGTCGGCGGCAAGATCGCTTTCACCCATTGGGTCGACCAGCGGGTGTACCTGGTGGACCCGGACGACGAGGCCGCCACACCCGAGCCGATCAGTCCGGAGCCCGAGCGCGAGCACGGCTTCCGTTACGCCGACCTGACCGCCGCCCCGGGCGGCGCCGAGGTGTGGTGCGTGCGGGAGACGCAGTTCGGCGACGCCCCGCTGGACGTGCGGCGGGACCTGATCGCGCTGCCGCTGGACGGCTCCGGCGAGGCGCGGGTGCTGGCCGCCAGCCACCACTTCATGTCCGCGCCCAAGCCGTCGCCCGACGGCCGGCACGTGGCCTGGCTGGGCTGGGACCACCCGGCGATGCCGTGGGACGGCACCGAACTGTGCGTGGCCGAGCTGACCGAGGACGGCAAGGTCGGCGAGCACCGGGTGATCGCCGGCGGCCCGACCGAATCGGTGTGCCAGTTCCGCTGGGAGAGCCCGGACTCGTTGCTGGCGCTGACCGATCCGCAGGGCTGGTGGAACCTGCACCGCATCACCCTGGACGGCACGGCCGTGAACCTCGCGCCGCGCGAGGAGGAGCTCGGCGGCCCGCTGTGGCGGCTGGGCAGCAGCTGGTTCGCGCCGCTGGGCGGCGGCCGGCACGTGGTGCTGCGCGGCGGCCGCACCCTGGCCGTGCTGGACGAGCGCAGCGGCACCGTCACCGACGTCGAGACCGACCTGCCGGTCTGGCTCGGGCAGATCTCCGCCGACAACGGCGTGGTCGTCGGCGTCGCCGCCGGCCCGCGCCGGGAGGCCGCGGCGGTGCGGCTGGACCTGTCCACCGGCGAGACCACGGAGCTGACCGTCGGCGAGCCGCTGCCGCTGGACGAGGCGTACCTGCCGCTGCCGCAGGAGCGGATCTTCACCAGCCCGGACGGGGAGCGCGTGCCGGCGTTCGTGTACCCGCCGACCAATCCCGACTTCGCCACCCCCGAAGGCGAGCTGCCGCCGTACGTGGTCCACGTGCACGGCGGCCCGACCGGCGACGTCTCCGGCACGCTGAGCCTGGACTTCGCCTACTTCACCAGCCGCGGCATCGGCGTGGTCGCGGTCAACTACGGCGGCTCCACCGGCTACGGCCGGGCATTCCGGGAGCGGCTGCGCGGCCAGTGGGGCGTGGTCGACGTGCAGGACTGCGCGGCCGTGGCGCAGGCGCTGGCCGACGAGGGCAGCGCCGACCCGGCCCGGCTGGCCATCCGCGGCGGCAGCGCCGGCGGCTTCACCGTCGCGGCGGTGCTGACCATGGACTCGCCGTTCGCCTGCGGCAACGCCATGTTCCCGGCCCTGGACCTGGTGTCCTTCGCCAGCGGCGAGACCCACGACTTCGAGTCCCGGTACCTGGACGGCCTGCTCGGCCCGCTGGAGAGCAACCGCGAGGTGTATGTGGAGAGGTCCCCCAGCGCCCGGCCCGACCGGCTGGCCGGGCCGATCCTGCTGTTGCAGGGCCTGGAGGACAAGGTGTGCCCGCCCGCGCACACCGAGGCCTTCGCGCGGGCCATCGCCGGCAGCGGCATCCGGCACGCCTACATCCCGTTCGCCGGCGAGCAGCACGGCTTCCGCCGGGCCGAGACGATCATCGCGGCGCTGGAGGCCGAGCTGTCGTTCTACGGGCAGGTGCTGGAGTTCGAGCCGGTCGACGTGCCGGTGCTGGCGCTGGAAGCGTGAGCTCCGAGCGCGATCGCCCGCACCGGCTGCGGCCCGGCGACCTGGTCGCCGTGGTCGCGCCGGCCGGGCCGATGCCGCCCGAGCTGCTCGAGGCCGGCGTCGAGATCGTGCGGTCGTGGGGATTGCGGGTGCGGGTCGGCAAGCACGTGCTGGACCGCCATCCCACGCTGAACTACCTGGCCGGCACGGACGAGGACCGCGCCGCCGACCTCCAGCAAGCCTGGTGCGACCCGGAGGTGGCGGCGGTGTTCTGCGTCCGCGGCGGCTACGGCTGCCTGCGGATGGTCGACCTGCTGGACTGGGACGCGATGGCGGCCGCCGGGCCGAAGCTGTTCGCCGGCTCCAGCGACGTGACCGTGCTGCACGAGCAGGTCGGCGCCCGGCTGGGCCTGGTGACGCTGTTCGCGCCGATGCTGGCCACCCTGGCGTTCGTCGAGGACGAGGCGGCCCAGGGGCACTTTCGCTCAACGGTGTTCGAACCTGACTCCGTTCGGGTGTTGACCCGGCCGGGCGCCGGTCCGCTGGTTGCGGGCCGGGCCTCGGGTGTGGTTGTCGGCGGCAACCTCAGCCTGCTGGGGGCCGGGCTGGCCGCGCCGTCGGCGGCCCGGCCGCCGGAGGGCTCGATCGTCGTGCTGGAGGACGTCAACGAGGACCCGTACCGGCTGGACGTGCTCGTCACGAAACTGTTGCGTGCCGGCTGGTTCGACGGGGTCGCCGGCATCGCGCTGGGCTCGTGGACCGGTTGCGGGGACCTCGCCGACGTGCGGGCCACGCTGCTGGACCGGCTGGGCGGCCTGGGCGTGCCGATCGCGTGGGAGCTGGGCTTCGGGCACCGCCCGGCGGCGCTGACGGTGCCGCTCGGTCTGGTCGGCGACCTGGACGCGATGGCCGGAACTCTCACGATGAGGTCATCCGCGTTGCGCTGACCGGGTGGTTTCTTTCGCAGATCGTCGAATGTCCGTGCTGGCGGGCCGGTCGAGGCCATTATCGGAACTCGCCGCAACGTCACAGCATCGACGTCGAAGGGATCACCATGGCTCTGCCCGCACTCACGGCCCAGCAGCGTGCCGACGCGCTGGCCAAGGCTCAGCGAGCCCGCAAGGCCCGTGCTGATCTGCTGGCCGGCCTCAAGGCCGGGACCGTGCAGCTGCCGGAAGTGTTCGAACGCGCCGAGACCGACGAGGTGGTGCGCAAAACGCGGATCATCGCGGTCATCAAGGCGTTACCGGGGGTCGGTCCGGTGCGGGCCGCTGAACTGATGCGCGGCTGCGAGATCGCCGAGTCGCGTCGGGTGGGCGGGGTCGGCTCGGCGCAGCGCAGCGCCCTGCTGGCCGCGGTCAGCTGATCGGCTCGGCACCCCGATCGAACAGGACACTGTCAATCGACCACATCATCGAGAGATCACCGCCCCAGCACCGGGCCAGCCGCTCGCGGTGACCGGCCAGCGCGGTGGCGTGGTCCAGCCGGCCGTCGGCCAGGAGCGCCGCGGCGTCGAGCAGTTCCGGCAGGTCCGCCCGGATCCGGTCGGCCGACATGCTCGGTGCGCGTGGCCCCTCGTCCTCGACGTCCGCCGGGTCGGGACCGAACTGGGTGTAACTGGGGAAGCGGACGCGGTCCGGCAGCACGGAGTAGAAGGGCACGCCGTCGTTGAAGTAGAACTCCGGCCAGCGGTTGCCCGACAGGCACAGCCACGGGGTGCCGGTGGCCAGGGCGGCCATGCCGAACCCGGTGTGCGGCGACAGGAAGACCTTCGACGCGCGGACCAGTGTGAGCTGGTCCCGCAGCGGGAGGTCCAATGCCAGCCGCGCACCGGGTACGGCCGCCGCCAGCCGCTCGTACTCGGCGCGGTCGTAGGTCGTGCGGGTCCGGCCGCCGTCCTCGGACAGCTTGCCCAGCAGGTGGAATTCGGCGCCGGGCAGGCGTTCGGCCAGGGCGGTGAGGATCAGCTCCCACGATGTGACCGACGGGTACATGCTGCGTTTCGCGCTGCCGCCGAGCAGCACCGTGAAGCCTGACCTCTCGGCCGGCGCGGGCAGATCCAGCCGCAGCGGCTGCCGGGGTGCGTAGGACGGGCCCTTCTTGGTGCCGGCCCAGCCCTTCTCGCCGGTGAAGTAGGCCTCGGCCTGGTCGTAGTAGGCGGCCAGGCCCGGGAAGAACTCCCGCTGCGCCGGCTGCGTCAGCCGCACGTCACCCACGACGTGATCCCAGTCGTTGCCGATCTTCGCCAGCTGTTCCCGGGCATCGGTGCTCGGGTCGAACAGGTCGAGCTCGATCGTGTGCACCTCGTCGATGAACGGGCACCACGTCGCCATCTCCGCCGGCGTGTCCGCGTTGAGCACCACCCCGATCCGGCGGCTCGGGTCGGCCGCGTGGTAGCCGAGGCTGTAGTGCAGGGCCTCCACGGCGTGGCCCACCGGCTGCGCGTAGACGAAATTGACCAGAACCGACTCCATGGCGTCGATTCTGTCGACCCCGTCGACCGATTTACCCCTATCGCCTCCACGTGACAGCCGGGCGCGCGTGAGTGGCTCAGTTCGCTCCAGGAGCCACCTGAGCCACTCACGTAGCGGAAAATCAGGGCTTGCGGGCGGCCATGAACAGGTCGCGCTCGGGGTCGGTGACGGTGATGTGGTTGGGCCGGAACTCGACGATCCGCTCCCGCACGACCGCCAGCCCGAGATCGGTCAGCCGTTCGCGGTACACCTCGGCCGGGTAGCTGCTCACGTCGGCGGCGGCCTTGCCCATGAACTCGACCTCGATGCCCTCGACGTCCACCGGCACCGTGGCCAGCAGGAAGATCCCGCCCGGCGCCAGCCAGTCGGCGATGCGAGCCAGGGTGGCGTCGATGTCGGCGCGGGTCATCTGCAACAGCGGGAAGAACGCGATGACGGCGTGCCAGCTGCCGCTGGCGTAGGTCAGCGTGCGCAGGTCGCCGACCTCGAAGCGGGCCGCCGGCACCTGCGCGCGGGCGATCTCGACCATGCGCGGCGAGACGTCGACCCCGGTGACGTCGTGGCCGGCGGCGGCCAGCACCTCGGCCGTCGGACGGCCCGTGCCGCAGCCCAGGTCGAGCACCCGGGCCCGCTCCGGCAACTCCCCCAGCAACCAGTCGAGCTCGTCGCGTTGGGCGGTCAGCCCGGCGAAGGCCGTCTCGTAGTCCTTGCCCAGTTCGTCGAACAGTTCCGCTGCCGAAAGCCCCATGGGCCAACACTAGTGAGTCGGCCACCCGCGTTGTGTCAGGATCCTGACGTGAGTCAAGCCCGAAACACCGAGCTGCGCCCCGGCTACCTGGTCAAGCGGGTGCAGCAGCTCATCCGGCAGGCCTCCGACGTGGAGCTGCGCAACATCGGCCTGTCGATGTCCCAGCACGCGGTGCTGAGCGCGCTGTTCGAGCGGCCGGGGGCGTCCTCGGCGGAGCTGGCCCGGCGCTGCTTCGTGACGCGGCAGTCGCTGCAGGACGTGCTGTCGGGGCTGCGGGCCAACGGCCTGGTGGTGGTCGCGGACAAGCCGCCGGTCGGCCGGGCCCGGCCGGCGCGGCTGACCGACCAGGGGCGGCAGCGGCTGGAGCAGGCCGAGAAGGTGGTGTCCACGGTCGAGGACCGGATGCTGGCCGGACTGAGCCCGGACGACCGGGGCCGGCTCACAATGTTGCTGTTCCGGTGCGCGGAGAACCTGACCGACATAGGTTGACAGGTGTGAACGAGCTGGTCGCCCGGGCCCGGGCCATCGCGGATGAGGTGCTGTTCCCGGCGGCGGCCGAGGTCGACCGGACGGGTGAGGTGCCCCGTAGCCACTTCGACCTGCTGGCGGCCGAGGGCTTCTACGGCATCGTCGTGGACGAGGCGCTCGGCCTGCCGGAGACGGTGGCGATCCTGGAGGCCCTCGCCGGCGGCTGCCTGGCCACGATGTTCACCTGGATCCAGCATCACGGCCTGACCCGCGGCATCTACGCCTCGACCAACGAGCCGCTGCGCGAGCGGTACCTGGACGAGCTGGCGGCCGGCCGGCTGCGTGGGGGCGTGGCCTACGCGGCGGTGATTCCGCCGACGCCGAAGGTCCGGGCCAGACGGGTCGACGGCGGCTACGTGTTCGACGGCGAGGCGCCGTTCGTCAGCGGCTGGGGCGTGATCGACCTGCTCCAGCTGGCCGGCCGCGATGGCGACACCATCGTCAGCGCGGTGATCGACGCCGTGGACGCCCCGGGCCTGACCCATCAACCTCTGAGCCTGGTCGCGGCCCAGGGCACCGCCACGGTCCACCTGGGACTGGACGGGTTTTTCGTGCCGGACGAGCGGATCTACGCCACGATGCCGTACGAGGACTTCGTCGGCGGCAGCGCGGCCTTCGCGTCCCGGCTCAACGGCTGCGCCCCGCTGGGCGTGGCCGAGCGCGCGGCCCGGCTGATCGAGGAGGCCGGTCAGGGTCAGGTCGCCGACCGGCTGCGCAAGGAGGTCGCCGACGCCCGCGATCGGCTGGACGGCGGCCTGATCGACCAGGCCTCGATGCCGGCGGCCCGGGTCGCGGCCGCCGAGCTCGCCTTCCGCTCGGCCGGCGCGCTGGTCGCCGCCACCGGCAGCCGGGGCATCCTCGCCGGCGACCACGCCCAGCGCCTCGTCCGCGAGGCCACGTTCCTGCTGGTCGCCGCCGGTCGGCCGGAGATCAAGGCCGGCCTGCTCGCGGCGTTCGGAAAAATCTTCTGACAAATTTCGGGCGGCATGTCGATCCGGGGCAGGCCTCATCCGACGCAGTGGTGAGAGCGCGAGAGACCACCAGGATCGGAGCCCCGAGATGACCGCGATCGCCACCACCGCCACCGTCCCCGCCGCCAAGACCCCGCTGGCCACCAAGATCGGCCGCGGCATCACCGGCTTTGTCGTGCTGTTCCTGCTGTTCGACGCCGCGATGCACCTGGCCAACCCCGACTTCGTCGCGCAGTCCTTCCAGCAGCAGGGCTTCCCGGCCTACGCGGCGTTGGTCACCGGCCTGCTGGAGGTCGGCTGCCTGGTGCTGTACCTCATCCCGCGCACCGCCGTGCTGGGCGCGCTGTTCCAGACCGCGTACCTGGGCGGCGCCTTCTGCGCCAACCTGCGCATCGACGCCCCGCTGTTCTCGTCCATGCTTTTCCCGGTCTACATCGGCGTTCTGGTCTGGGCCGGCCTCTACCTGCGCAACGCCGCCGTCCGCACCGCCCTGGGCGTCGACATCCTGGCCAAGCGCTGACCCTCCCCCAGCCCCGGCTCTCTCGTCCAGTGTCATGAAGGGCCCCTTCCTGACACTGGACGAGAGTTTTGGTCCCTTGATCTTGGAATTACGGCAGGGTCCACCGCTGCTGGGCCTGGGCGTTGCAATCCCAGATCTGGAGCTGGGTGCTGAGGGTGGTGGTGGCGCCGGGGTCGTCGAGGCAGCGGCCGGAGTTGGGGTTGAGCAGGGTGCCGTTGGTCTGCGGCTGCCACTGCTGGGCCCCGGTGCCGTTGCAGTCGTAGAGCTGGATCTTGGTGCCGTTGGCGGTGCCGGCGCTGGTGATGTCCATGCACTTGCCCAGGGCCTGCACGGTCCCGTCGGAGCTCACGGTCCAGGTCTGCGCGGTGGTGCCGTTGCAGGTGTAGATCTGCACCGGGGTGCCGTTGGCGCTGCTGGCGGAGCGGACGTCGAGGCAGAGGTTGGCGCCGACGCCGGCGGTGATCGCGCCGATGTGGCCGGTGCCGCCGCCGCTGCCGGTGGTGGCGGTCCAGACGAAGGTGGTGGAGCCGGCGGCCCCGGTGCCGTCGGTCGCGGTGACGGTCACGGTGCTGGTGCCGCCGGTGGTCGCGGTGCCGGAGATCGTGCCGTTGGCGGCGATCGTCAGTCCGGCCGGGAGGCCGGCGGCGGTGAACGTGAGGGTCTGGCCGGCGGCGGAATCCGAGGCCTGGACGGGCAAACTGACTGCGGTGCCGACCGGACTGCTCATGCCCTGCGGATTCGTCACGGTGACGGTGTTGCCGGCGTTGGCGCTGGCGACGGTCAGCGTGCCGGACAGCTGGGGGCTGGCGGAGGTGTCGCCGACCGCGATCCGGTACGAGCCGAGCGCGGTGGTCCACGCGGTGTTGTTCCAGTACGCCAGATCGTGCAGCGTCACCGGGAAGCTGACCGTGGTGGACGCCCCGGGTTGCAGCGTGACGCGGGTGAATCCCTTGAGCTGCAAGGGAGGTTCGCCGGTAGTGGCCGGATCGCCCACGTACAGCTGGGCGACGTCGGAGCCGGCGCGGCTGCCGGTGTTGGTGACGGTGGCGGTCACCGTGGTCTTGCCGTGGGCGTCGAGGGCCCCGACTTGCAGGTTGCTGAACGCGAAGCTGGTGTAGGACAAGCCGAATCCGAACGGGAACAGCGGCGCGATGTTCTGCGCCTGGTACCAGCGGTAGCCGACCTTCACGCCCTCCGAGTACTGGACCTGGCCGCCGGTGCCGGGCCACTGCGCCTGGGTGTGCGCCGGCACGTCGGCCAGGCTCTTGGGGAAGCTGACCGGCAGCTTGCCCGACGGGTTGGTGTCGCCGAACAGCACCGAGGCGATGGCGTTGCCGTCCTCCTGACCCGGGTACCAGGCCTCCAGGACGCCGGCCACGCTGTCGATCCACGGCATCGTCACCGCCGAACCGGTGTTGAGCACCACGATGGTGTTCGGGTTGGCCGCGGCGACCTGGGTGATCAGCTGGTTCTGCACGCCCGGCAGGTCGATGCTCCCGAGGTCGCTGCCCTCGGACTCGGTGTAGCTGGCGAACACGACGGCCACGTTCGAACTCCGGGCCAGCGTCACGGCTTGGGCGATGTTGCCGGAGGTGTCGCCGGGCGCGTACTGCACGGTGACACCGGCGCCGGCGCGGCTGGTGATGCCCTGCAACGGCGTGACCGTCCCGGAGGAGTTGACCTTCGCGCTGCCGCCGCCCGCGGTCTGCGGGGAGTTGCTGCCGGACGCGCCGAGCACCGCGATCGAGTGCGTGGTCGAGGTGGTCAACGGCAGGACATTGTTGTTACGCAACAGAACCGTGCCCTCGGCGGCGATCTGCCTTGCCGCCGTCTTGTGCGCGGTGGAGGTGACGGTCGCGCCGGTGTTGCCGGTGCGCGGGTTGTCGAACAGGCCGAAGGCGAACATCTCGGTGAGGATCCGGCTGACCATGGCGTCCAGCGTCGCCGGCGACACCTGGCCGTTCTGCACGGCGGTTTGCAGTGCGCTGCCGAAGAAGTCGCCGCCGGGCATCTCCTGGTCCATGCCGGCGTTGGCCGAGGCGGCCGTCGAGTGGGTCGCTCCCCAGTCGGAGGTCACGAAGCCCGGGAAGCCGAACTGGGTCCGCAGCGGGCCGTTCATCAGCGCCGGGTTCTGGCACGCGTAGGTGCCATTGACGGTGCTGTAGGAGCACATCGCCGAGGACGCCGCGCCCTGCTGCACGCCCATGCCGAACTGGGGCAGGTAGATCTCCTGCATGGTGCGGCTGTCGATGATGGCGTTGTCGGACGGGGTGTTCCGGTTGGTCTCCTGGTTGTAGACGCCGATGTGCTTGATCTGGGCCAGCACCCCGGCGCCCTGCACGCCGCGGATCTCCGCCGCGCCCAGCTGCCCGGCCAGGTACGGGTCCTCCGACATCGACTCGAACGCCCGGCCCCAGCGGGGATCGCGGACGATGTTGACGGTCGGGCCGAGGTTGACGTTGGCCCCCTTGCCGGCTTCCTCGCTGCCGACCAACTGACCGTACTGGTTCTCGGCGTCGACGTCCCACGTCGCCGCGGCGGCCACCGGGGCCGGCAGCTGCGTGACGCCGTTGAGGTTCTCGCCGACACCGGCCGGGCCGTCCTCCAGGCCCAGGGCCGGGATGCACAGCGCGGGGATCGCCGGCGTGTTGCCGACGTAGCCGCCGCCGGCGCCGTGCACCAGGCTGATCTTCTGCGCCTGGGTCATCTGGGCCAGGACCTGGGCGACTCTCTGGGGGATGGGGGCGGTCGAGCCGACCCAGGCACAGGTGGCCTGGGGTGCGGCCGACGCGGGCGGCAGGGCCGGGGCGATGACGGCCAGGCCAACGGCTGCGGCTACGCCCAGCCAGCGACGTGCGGACACGGTGGTCTCCTCACTGAGCACACACGGGACAGGCGCGCAGTGGCGGCTGGAAGCGCTTTCATACCGTGGCATAAGGTGTCGGGCACAGCGGTCACGTATCGATAAAGATGGCGAGGGTGCGACCGATGCCCCACGAGCCGGACGCCGCGGCCCGCCTGGCCGCGCTGCACTGCTGCCTCATCACGCCCGGCCTCACCGACGCCGAGTTCGCCCAGGTCGAGGCCGCCTTCGGGTTCACGTTCGCCGACGACCACCGAGCCTTCCTCGCCGCCGGGCTGCCGGTCGACGACCACCGCGGGCTCGGCTGGCCCGACTGGCGGGACGGCGATCCCGCCGAGCTGCGGCGGATGTTGGACTGGCCGGTGGAAGGGGTCCTGTTCGACGTCGAGCACAACGTCATGTGGGACGCCGCCTGGGGGCCTCGCCCGCACACCGTGGACCAACGCCTGGCCATCGCCCGCCGCCACCTCGCCGACGTGCCCCAGCTCGTCCCCGTGTGCGGCCACCGCTACCTGCCCGCCGGCCGCGGCGCCTCCGGCCACCCCGTGCTCTCGGTGTACCAGACCGACATCATCTACTACGGCGTCGACCTGGCCGACTACATCCACCAGGAGTTCGGCGGCCCCGGCCTGGACCGCGCCGATCCCGCCTGGGACCCCGTCGCCACCGTCCCGTTCTGGCGTGACTTTCTTTGACCGGTGTTACGGCCTGTGGGAACTGTCCCAAAGAGACTGTTTTTCCGGTTCGTTGTCGTTAGGGTGAATCGCCCGAACAGAAGGGCGGTGGCCGATGGTCCGGTTCCACGTGATCGTCAATCCCCGGGACCGGGTCCCCACCGCGTACGCCGTGGTGCGCGGGGACGAGATCTTCACCTACGACCTGCGGTGGCGCCGGTCCGACCTGAGACGCCGGCTGCGGCACTGGGAGGCCAGACCGGTCGGGGTCGACGAGGCCGAGGCGGCGGTGGAGCAGATCATCGGCGACGTCCGGCGGGCCGACCAGGCGGCCTGGATCAACCGGACCCACCGCTACTACCGCCACGAGCGCGAGGTGCTGCGGGCGACCCTGGCGGCGCGGGACACCGTCGCCTACGAGCGGTTCGCCGGCGAGCAGTGGTGGCCGGCGCCGCCGCCGACCAACCAGCTGACCGAGGTCGACGTCGACGACGCCGAGGAGTACAAGGCCCGGTGGAATCCCGGCGACGTGGCCCCGGAGCCGCCCCGGCCGTTCCCGGTCGATCCCGGCGCCGAGAAGGGCGCCGAGGAGGGCCGCTACGTCGTCTCCATGGCCGGCGACGACCAGCCGCTCGCCGTCGTGCTGACCAACAACGTCTCCCGTGAGCGGCTGACCACCTTCGACACGCCGACCTGGGACAGCTCCGACCTGCTCGGCCAGATCGCCGCCGGCCGTTTCGACTGGACGGTCCGCGAGGTCGACGGCAAGCAGTCCGACGCCGCCCTCTTCGCGATCGGCCGGGCCCGGCACCGGGCCGACGAGTCCCGCTGGATCGACCAGGAGCTCAGGTATTACTTCGTCGTGGACACCCCCCGGGGCAAGGACACCGTGACCGCCCTGGTCCGGGTCCACCGGCAGGGCGAGCGGGAGGAGTACCTGAGCCGGGACGGCCAGTGGCTGCACTCGACGTACCTGATGGACGCCGACCACGGCGGCTGGGACTACTACCTCGAGGTCACCGAGGCCGACGCCCGGCGCTACCAGGCCGGCTGGTACCGCCGGACCAGGGGCGCGTCGTGAAGTACGAGCTGATCTCGTCCCGATTCGACCGGACCGGCACGCCGTTCGCGGTGATGGCGTCGGGGCAGGTCTTCACCTACGACCTGCGATGGCGCCCGTGGAGCGGGCGGGATCGGCTGGAATGGCTCGCCCACGCCCGCAACTACTGCCAGGCGCGCACGACGACCCGTCGCTCGGTGGCGATGGCGGCCATAGCTCAGATCACCGGGGATGTCCGTGCTGCCGACCAGGCCCGCTGGATCAACCGCGTCCACCGCTATTACGCCGTCGACGGGGAGGTCGTACGGGCCCACGTGGCGGACAAGACCGTCGTCTACGAGCGATTCACCGACCAGGGCTGGGTTTCCGCCGATCGGCCGGCCGGCGACCTGACCGAGGTGGAGCCCCAGGCCGCTGAGGAGTTCAAGGCAACCCGTGGCGTGGAGGAGCCGGAGCCGCTTCACCCTGAGGTGGCTCGACGCAAGGCTGACCCGACGGCCGTGCGGCGTGCGTACGTCGTCACCGAGAACGGACGGGACCAGCCGGTGGCCAGGATTCTGAGCCCCGGCTGGAACGGGAACGCGGAGCTGGTGTTCACCAGCTGCGGACCTGATGACGCCTGGCGGCCGTCCGACCTGCTCGGCCAGATCGCCGCCGGCCGGTACGACTGGACCGCCCGGGAAGTCGACGAGGCACAGTCCGACGCCGCCCACTCGGCGATGCGCGCGGCGATCGAGTGGGCCGACCTGTCTCGCTGGATCCACCACCGCGTCAGGTACTACTTCCTGGTCATGGACCCGACCCGCAAGACGCATCCGCACGGGTTGTTCCGGCTACCCCGGTCCGGCGGCCTCATGGACGAGGAAAGCTTCCGCGACGGCCGGTGGGAGCCGTCGTTCCGGATGGAGGACATCCGTCGCTGCTCGTCGACGTTCGAGTGCATCGAGGTGACCGAGGCCGACGCCCGTCGCTACCAGGACGGCTGGTACCGCTGGAGCTAGTAAAGGAACCATTACCATCGCCGGGGCGTTGTCCGGGCATGAGGGAGCGCATCACCATCGAACTGGGCCGGCGCGATCTCCTGGTCGTGGCCGGGCTGCCCGGGGCGGGCAAGAGCACGATGCTCGCCCACGCGGCGGATGGACTGACCGTGCTGGACTCCGACCAGGTGCGGGCCCGGCTGTCGGCGCTGCTGCCGGCCGGCCTGGCGTACCGCTACTACCGGCCGGTCGTCCACGTGTGGCACCGGCTGCGCGTGATGCGGGCGGCGCTGGGGCAGGGGCCGGTCGTCGTGCACGACCCGTCGACCCGGGCCACCACTCGCGCCTGGCTCGTGTCGCTCGGCCTGGCCAGCCGGCGGCCCGTCCGCATGCTGTGGCTGGACGTCACCGTCGAGCAGGCCATCCGCGGTCAACGCAGCCGGGGCCGGGTCCTGCATCCACGGACCTTCCAGCGCCACGTCCGCCGCGCCGCCCGGATGCGCGAGGCCCTGCTGGCCGACCAGGTTCCCACCGGCTGGCACAGCGCCCAGGTGATCACCCGCTCCGCCGCCGACTCCGCCGCCCTGGCCGCCCGAGGTCCCTCGACACGATTCCGGAATAGTGTGCGCACCACCGCCCGGCTCTGATCAAGTTCCACAGGTCGCGTCGTGTCAAGCCTTTAGCGTCAGATCGAAAGGATGTTTTCCCGCCGGGGATCCACTCATACTTGTGTCAGGCCGACACGGCCGACCGCACGGGGATATGTGACCAGTCAATTCGCAGCTCAGCGTCCACGGGCGGAATGTGACATCACAAAGGGGTGGGATCATGTTACGACGAATACTGGCGATCGGGGGGCTCTCGCTGGCCGCCGTCGGACTGTTGGGCGCGCCGGCAACGGCCGAGCCGACCACGTCGTCCACGCCGGCAGCGACCGCCGGGCAGTCGGTCAGTCCGCAGGACTGGGATGCGTGCGTCGCCGGCTACTCGTGTTACTACTCGGGCTACAACGGCACCGGCTCACGGTGGCTGGCGCCGCACTGCGGCGGCTACGGCCCCTTTCCTGGATTGAAGTCGGTCCGTAACAGGGGGCACGGCGACATCTATCTCTACGCGTACGACGGGGCCGAGTACTATGTGCCGATCGGCGGCACGGTCAATATCTACGACAGCATCGAAAGCTTCTACATCGAATGCTGACGAATACCGTTCCGCATACCATTGCCCAAACGGAATGGTATGCGGAACGGTGAAGCCTGAGCTCAGCCGAACGCCCTGGTCGGATTGGTGACGAAGATTCGTTCGGCCAGGGTCGGCTCCAGACGCGGGCGCAGGTGGGTCAGCAGGTACGGCATGCCCGGCACGCCCCTTGCCGCCGCCGTTGTCGTGTCGCCGCCCAGCAGCAGTCGGGAGGCGAAGCCGGCGTCGGCGAGTTCGGAGAGGAGACCGGGCATCATCCAGTCGGTGGCGTGGTGGGCTCGCGACGGGCCGTCGAACGCGAGGAAAGCTCCGGCCTCGGCTGCCCGGCGGTGGACCCAGCGGTCCGGGAAGCGGTTGAGGTGGCCGAGGATCACCCGCCCCGGCGGCACTTCGAGCTTGCCGCACAACAGGTCCAGCACATCGAGGGCCGCCGTGCCGAGTTCCAGATGGACACTCACCGGCACCCCGGTCTCGCCATGGGCCACCGCCGCCGCCGTCATCGTGCGCACGGCGTGCGGGTCGAGGCCGTGGTACCCGCCGGCCACTTTGATCAGCCCGCAGCGGCGCTCGACGACGTCGGCCACGAACAGCTCTTCCAGCCGTGGCAACGACTTCTCGAGAAACTCCGGCTCGTAGTGCTGGGCCTGGTGCAGCCCCGTCGCCGCCACGATGTCCACACCGGTCCGCCGGGACAGCTCGGCCAGCGCGTCGAGCCGCTGGTTCATCCCGTGCGGCGTCCACTGCACCACCGCCCGCCCGCCGGCGTCGTGAAACCGTTGCAGCTCAACGGACGCCGCCTCCACGTCGTCGAGCTCCTGCCCCGGCAGCACCCGGCTGGCCAGGAACAGATGGTCATGCGAGTCGGTGACGCCGAGCCGATCGACGTCCCCCAGGACGGTGCGGATCACGCTCGTCACTCTAGGGGGCCGTCCCCACGATGCACCGGGCCAGGCCGGGGACCCGGACCACGCCGTTCGCCTTGAAGGCGCGGACGTCCGCGACAGCGCGGGCCCGTATTCGCTCCCGCGCCGGCTGGTCGACCTGCCGCAGTGCGGCGACGACCGGCGCGACGTGTTCGCTGACCACCTGCCAGTACTGGTCGGGCGACTCCGTCACGAGGTGGACGGGAACGTCCCACTCGGCGATGTCGCTCAGGCCGACGTCCGCGTAGAGCGCGCTGACGCGGCCGGGGGCGGCGCAGCGGAACATGCCCGGCGCGTCCGGGGCGGGCGTCGGCAGCACGACCTCGGTCGCGATCGCCCGCATGGCGGTCGCCGTCCACGGATTCCGTTCGGGCTCGATCCACACCGACGAGCACAGTCGTCCGCCCGGCTTGAGCACGCGGGCGAACTCGGCCGTCGCCCGGGCCAGGTCGGGGAAGAACATGTAGCCGAAGCGCACCGAGACGCTGTCGAAGCTGTCGCCGTCGAAGGGCAGCTCGTCGGCACCGCACACCGTCGTGTCGATGTTGGCGATGCCCTGCGCCCGGGCACGCCGCGCGGCGACGTCGAGCATCTCCGGGACGAGGTCGGTCAGCACGACGTGCCCGGCCGGCCACCGCCTGGCGATGCTCAGGCCCGGCTCGCCGGTGCCCGAGGCGATGTCGAGATGGCGCCGGCCGTCCACGACACCGAGACCGTCCATGATCGCCGCGCCGACCGGACCCAGCTGATCCATGATCACCGAGTCCCACTTCGCCCAGCCCGCGGCCAGGCCGGCCCAGGCCTGGCGCTGGCTGTCGCGGATCTGCTCGGGTCCGGGCATCGGGTCAGTGCTCCTTCTTGATGACGAAGTAGGAGCCGCGGATGGTGCCGGCGAGCTTGGACTTCTGGCGGGCGAACTTGAAGGCGGCGAGCTCGGCGGGGATGTCCATGCCGTCGGAGAGCTTGAAGCCGACGGCTCGCTTGCCGAGGTCGTCGAGGGTGTACATGACGTTGACCGACAGGCCGTCCTCGTAGAAGACGTAGGCCATGCGGATGTTGTCGACCTGGAACTCGGTGGCTTCGAGTGCACGGGCGGCGATGACGATGTCGCGCTCGTCCTTGAGGATCTCGTGCACCCAGTCGACGGTGGAGCCCGCATCGGCGGCGGGCTCGACGGTGAAGACGTGGCCGTACTTGTTCTTGAAGTAGCGGGCCTCGTTGGCTCTCAGCCCGGCGAGCGCGTCCGCGACCGGCGAGGTCTCCAGGCCGACGGTCGACACGGTCTCGAAGTCAACGGCATAGGGCATGGCGTGGTCCTCCACAGGCAGGTCCGGCTGGCGGATCTCAGCGTATGCGCAGGTGGCGGGGATGGCCGCGCCGAACGGCCATAGAGGGTTGAAGTGTACGAGACCGTTTCGTACACTTCGGGACATGGTGCGGGGCAAGGAGCGGGAGGACGCCATCCTGGCGGCGGTGATCGACCTGCTGGTCGAGGGGGGATACGGCAACCTGACGATGGACGGGGTGGCGGCGCGGGCGCAGGCCAGCAAGGCGACGATCTACCGGCGGTGGCGGAACAAGGCCCAGCTGGTGAAGGCGGCGCTGGACGCCTCCGACGCGGAGCAGAACAAGGCGATCCCGGACACCGGCGGCCTGCGCTCGGACCTGTACGCGGTGATGCGCACGCTCAAGGACCGCGCCGACGAACGGCACATGACCCTGATCGGCGGCCTGATCGCGGCGGCGAAGCACGACCAGGAGCTGGCGGCGGCGCTCAAGGAGCACGTCAGCGACGAGGAGCTGTCGCCCTTCCTGGTCAGCCTGCAACGGGCGGTGGACCGCGGCGAACTGCCGGCGGACGCGGACAGCGAGCTGGTGCACGACGTGGCCGAGGCGATGGTCATGCGCCAGCTCGCGGTCGGCGAGATCGACGAGGCCTTCATCAGGCGGGTCGTGGACGACGTCCTGCTGGTGCTGTTGACGAAGGGGGAACAGAGATGACAGTGGTGATCGCGGGGGCCGGCCCGACCGGCCTGACGCTGGGCGTCGAGCTGGCCCGGCGAGGCGTGCCGTGCCGGCTGCTGGACCGGGAGTCGGGGCTGTTCCCCGGATCCCGGGGCAAGGGCCTGCAACCCAGAACCCTGGAGGTGTTCGACGACCTCGGCGTGCTCGACGCCGTGCGCGCCGAAGGCATGCCGTTCCCGAACTTCCGCCTCTACTCGGGCACGGAGATCGTCTGGGAACGGCCGTTGCACGAGATGCTGGGCATCGAGGATCCGCAGGTCTCCCCCAGCGTCCCGTACCCGAAGCCCTGGCTGATCCCGCAGTGGCGGACCGACCGGATCCTGCACGACCGGTTCCTCGCGCTGGGCGGCAAGGTGGAGTTCGACACCGAGGTCACGGGCGTCGAGCAGCGGGCCGACGGCGTCACGGTTTCCGTGCTGCGCAAGGGGATTCCGGAGCGGATCGAGGCCGACTACCTGGTCGGCACCGACGGCGGCCGCAGCACGGTGCGCAAGCTGCTGGGGGTCGGCTTCGCCGGGGAGACCCACGACACCGAGCGGACTCTGGTCGGCGACGTGAAGGCCAGGGGCCTGCACGGCGTGGCGTGCCACCTGATCACGCACGCCGGCGACGTGACGAAGCGGTTCTCGCTGTGGAACCTGCCCAACACCGACTACTACCAGTTCGTCGCGGCCGTGTCGCCGCAGGACGCGGACGAGCCGGACCTGGACACCCTGCGGCGGATCATGCTGGACCGGACCGGTCGCACCGACATCGAGCTGCACGACCTGCGGTGGATCTCGGTGTACCGGATCAACGTGCGCATGGTGGACCGGTTCCGGGTCGGCCGGGTGCTGCTGGCCGGCGACGCCGCCCACGTGCACTCCTCGGCCAGCGGCCAGGGCCTCAACACCAGCGTGCAGGACGCCTACAACCTGGGCTGGAAGCTGGCCGCGGTCATGGGCGGCGCCCCGGACGAGCTGCTGGACAGCTACGAGGCCGAGCGGATGCCGGTCGCGGCGCAGGTGTTGGGCCTGTCCACCGAGATGCACCGCCGCAACTTCCGGCCCACGACCGGCGCGGCCCCGGCGATCCACCAGCTCGACATCACCTACCGCGGCGGCCCGCTGGCCCAGGACGACCGCGCCGAGAAGGGGCAGTTGCAGGCGGGCGACCGGGCCCCGGACGGCATGCTGCCCGACGGCACCAGGCTGTTCGACCTGTTCCGGGGCACGCACGCGACGGTGTTGACCTTCGGCGGACCGATCGAGGGCTACGACCTCGCCCCCGGCGTCGAGGTGCTGGTCCGTCCCGACGGCCACATCGGGGCCGTCGGGACGGACGTGCGCCAGTGGCTACGCCTGGTCGAAGGCGGTGGCCCGGGAGACCTTCTCCCACGCGTCGATGTCCGCTCGTACGCTCTCGAGGTGGCCGGCGACCGCGTCCACCGCGTCACCGCCCAGCACCAGCCGTAGCGGCGTCGTCGAGGCGTCCAGCGCGGCCAGGATCGCGGCGGCCGCCTTGTCCGGGTCGCCGGGCTCCGAGCCGCCGGCCTCCGAGGTCATCCGGCGGGTCGCGCCCACCGACTCCTCGTAGTCGGCGATCGCCTCGCTGAACGCCTTGTTGCTCATCAGGCTCGTCCGGAACGCCCCCGGCTCCACGATCAGCACCTTGATCCCGAGCCGGTTGACCTCGTCGGCCAGCGCCTCGGACAGGCCCTCCAGGGCGAACTTGGTCGCGCTGTAGGCCCCGAAGCCGGCGAACGACATCTGGCCGCCCATGCTGCTCAGCTGCACGATCGCGCCGCTGCGACGGGCCCGCATGTGCGGCAGGGCGGCCCGGGTCAGCGCCGCCGGCCCGAAGAAGTGCACGTCGAACAGCGCCCGCAGCTCCGCGTCGGTGGTCTCCTCGACCGCGCCGACGTGGGTGCGGCCGGCGTTGTTGACCAGGACGTCGATCCGGCCGTGCCGGGCCACCACCCCGGCCACGGCCGCCTCGGCGGCGGCGATGTCGGTGACGTCCAGCTGGATCGCCTCGACCTGGTCGGGGTGGGCCGCCACCAGGTCGTCCAGCGTCCCGGTGCGCCGGGCCGCCGCGACCACCAGGTCCCCGGCGGCCACCGCGGCCGTGGTGACGGCCCGGCCGAAGCCGCTGTTGGCGCCGGTGACCAACCAAACCCTGCTCATCGTGTCCTCCCCTGTTCGGTGATCGACTGTGCTTGTCTACCACCACGGCCAGCCACGGATCCTTGTCGTGCTGCACCATCCCGAGGGCAACGAGTTGTGTGTCGCGTGACCTCGTGCAACCCGAACCGTGACCGGCCCCGTCCTCGGGGCATGGTCGCCATCACGCGTTCGATAGTCATCGCGGGAGTGCTGCTGTCGGCCGCCGCCTGCGCCCCGCAGGCGGTCCAGACGGCGGCGAAGCCGGTGAGCACGCCGGTGTGTCCGGAGGACCTGCCGACGGTTCCCGGGTCTGGGCCGGCGAAACCGTTGGTGGCCGGCAATCCCGCGGCCGCGGCGGTCTGCTTCTACTCGGCGCCGGTCCCGGCCGGGCACATCCCGCTCACCAGGTCGCGGGCCGTCACCGATGTCGACGGCCTCGTCGCGGCGCTGAACGCGGCCGACACGACCCCGCCGCCGCGCGGCACCATGTGCCCGATGGACGACAACACCACCGACGTCGTGATTTTCGCGTACGACAAGGGAGATCCGGAGTACGTGACGATCAGGCCCACCGGCTGCGCGACCGCCACCAACGGCAGGACCACGGCCTACCGCCTGAGCGACGCCGTATTGGGAAAGCTCTGACAATTGCGAGACGGGTGCTCACCCCGGCACCGGGGTGAGCACCCGTCGACTCAGCGGGCCGGCCGGTAGGGCCGCAGTTCCCGCCGGGCCAGCGACATCTTGTGCACCTCGTCGGGGCCGTCGGCCAGGCGCAGCATGCGGGCCGACGCCCACAGCGTGGTCAGGATGAAGTCCTGGCTCACGCCGCCGCCGCCGTGGGCCTGAATGGCCCGGTCGATGATCTTCTCCACCGCCGCGGGGGTGGCGATCTTGATGGACTGGATCTCGGTGTGCGCGCCCTTGTTGCCGACGGTGTCCATCAGCCACGCGGTCTTGAGCACCAGCAGCCGGGCCTGCTCGATGGCCACCCGCGCCTCGGCGATCCACTCCTGCACGACGCCCTGGTCGGCGATCGGCTTGCCGAACGCCACCCGGTTCACCGTCCGCTGGCACATGGCCTCGACGGCCCGCTCGGCCATGCCGATCAGCCGCATGCAGTGGTGGATGCGGCCGGGGCCGAGCCGGGCCTGGGCGATGGCGAAGCCCTCGCCCTCACCGGCGATCACGTTGGAGACGGGGACGCGCACGTCCTTGAACTCGATCTCGGCGTGGCCGCCGTGCGCGCCGTCGGTGAAGCCGAAGACGTGCATGCCGCGCTTGACGTTCACGCCCGGGGTGTCGCGGGGCACCAGCACCTGGCTCTGCCGGCGGTGCCGGTCGGGGTTGTCCGGGGAGGTCTGCCCCATCACGATGAAGATCTTGGCGCGCGGGCTCATCGCGCCGGAGGCGAACCACTTCCGCCCGTTGATCACGTACTCGTCGCCGTCCCGCTCGATGCGGGTGGCGATGTTGGTGGCGTCCGAGGAGGCCACGTCCGGCTCGGTCATGCAGAACGCCGAGCGGATCTCCCCGGCCAGCAGCGGCTTGAGCCACTGCTCCTGCTGCTGGGCGGTGCCGAACCCGGCCAGCACCTCCATGTTGCCGGTGTCCGGCGCCGCGCAGTTGGTCGCCTCCGGGGCCAGCGCCGGGCTGCGCCCGGTGATCTCGGCCAGCGGCGCGTACTGGAGGTTGGTCAGGCCGGCGCCGTGCTCCTTGTCCGGCAGGAACAGGTTCCACAGGCCCCGCTGCTGGGCCTCGGCCTTGAGCTCCTCGATGACCGGCGGCGCGTCCCACGAGGTCGGGTTGTCGAGCACCCAGTCCCGGTGCGCGGCCTCGGCCGGGTACACGTGCGACTCCATGAACTCGGTCAGCTGACCGATCAGCTCCTGGGTGCGCTGGTCGTACTCGAACTCCATCAGGTCAGTCCTCCTTGACTGCGGCGGCCGCGGCGGCGCCGTGCTCGACGAGCGGGCCGACGAGGGCGCCGATCCGCTCGAATCCGGCGCCGACGGTGCCGCCCTGCACGAACCGGTAGTGAATGCCCTCCAAGATCACCGCGAGCTTGAAGTAGGCGAAGGCGACGTACCAGCCGAGGCCGGAGACGTCGAGGCCGGTGCGCCGCGCGTAGCGCTCGACCAGCGTGTCGATGGCGGGAAAGCCAGGGGTGGCGTTGACGCCGTTGGTGATCGGGTCGTCCTCGGCGCGGCCGACGCCGGCCCAATAGACGACGAACAGTCCCAGGTCGGACAGGGGGTCGCCGAGGGTGGACATCTCCCAGTCCAGCACCGCGCTGATGGCCAGCGGGTCGGTGGTGACCAGGGCGTTGTCCAGCCGGTAGTCGCCGTGCACGATGGTCGCCCGCTGCGCGGTCGGCACGGTGGCGGCCAGCTTGGCGTGCAACTCCTCGATGCCGGGCAGGTCCCGGCTGCGGGAGGCGTCCAGCTGCTTGCGCCAGCGGGCGACCTGGCGGGTCATGAAGCCCTCGGGACGGCCGAAGTCGCCCAGGCCGACCTGCTGCGGATCCACCTCGTGCAGCTCGGCCAGCACGTCGATCAGCTCGTCGGCGACCCGGGCGGCCTGCTGCTCGGACAGCCCGGCGGTGTCGGCGCGGGACCGCATGGGCGTGCCGTCGACCCGGTCCATCAGATAGAACGGCGCGCCGATGACCGAGGCGTCCTCGCAGTACAGCTCGGTTCTGGGCACCGGCACCTTGGTCGGGGCCAGCGCGGAGATCACCCGGAACTCGCGGCCCATGTCGTGCGCGGTGGCCAGCACGTGGCCCAGCGGCGGCCGGCGCAGCACCCAGTCGTGCGTGCCGTCGTCAACCTTGTAGGTCAGGTTGGACCGGCCGCCGGTGATCAGCTCGGCGGCCAGCGGCCCGGCCAGCACGCCGGCCGCGTCCAGGTACTTGGCCAGGGCCTCGACGTCCAGGCCCGGCAGCGCTTGGTTCACAGCGACTCCCCCAGCAGCTCGGCCAGCGCCGCACGGGTGCTGGCGGGATCGACGTGTTTGATGCCGTGCATGCCCAGCCGCTGCGCGGTCCGCACGTTGGCGGTGAAGTCGTCCACGAACACGACCCGCTCGGCCGGCAGGTCCAGCCGCTCCAGCAGCAGCCGGTAGATCGGCTCGTCCGGCTTGCGCAGGCCGACCTCGCCGCTGATCACGACCACGTCGCACAGCTGCGCCAACAGGTCGTGCGGGTAGTCGTTGCCCCAGCTGTTGGACAGCAGCCCGGTGCGCAGGTCCAGTTTCCGCAGGTCGCGGACCAGGGTCAGCATGTCGTCGCTGGGCGCCATGGCGGCGAACAGCCGGCCCAGCACGCCTTCGGCCGGCACCGGCCGGCCGTCGGTGGCGACCAGCCGGGCCGCGAACCGCCGCTCGAACTCCGGCACCTCGAGGTCGCCGGTCTCCAGCAGGTGGATCGGGTTGCCCGGCTCGGCCTCGCGCCCCAGCCAGCTCCGCATCAGCGCGGCGAAGCCGTCGGGATCGATGCCGTCGGCGCGCAGCCAGCTGCCGGTGGCGGAGCTCAGGGGCGTGGTCAGCACGCCGCCGTAGTCGAACACGACGGCGTCCACGGCACGGGTTTGCGGCACGCCGCGATAGTACCGACCAGTCGGTATGTCGACAACACGACGGACCGATAGAGTGCCGGACATGCCGGTTGTCGATGCCTGGATGCAGCATCCGACGCTGCGTCAGACCAATCACGAGATGTTCGAGTCGCTGCGGCGGTGGACGGGGATGGAGACCCGCACCGAGCCGCTGCCGGTGGCCACGACCGTGGCCGCGCTGGCCGAGGCGGACGTGGAGATCGGGCTGGCGTCGGCCTGGTACGGGCCGCAGGGGCCGCTGATCAGCAACGACGAGCTGGCGGAGTTCGTCGCGCAGTCGGACGGACGGCTGCGCGGAGTGGCGGGCGCGGACCTGAGCCGGCCGATGGGGGCCGTGCGGGAGTTGCGGCGGGCGGTGACCGAGCTGGGGTTCGTGGCGCTGCGGATCGTGCCGTGGCTGTGGCAGCTGCCGCCGACCGACCGCCTGTACTACCCGCTGTACGCCGCGTGCGTGGACCTGGGCATCCCGTTCTGCACCCAGGTCGGGCACACCGGCCCGATGCGGCCGTCGGAGACCGGCCGGCCTATCCCGTACATCGACCAGGTGGCGCTGGACTTCCCGGAGCTGACCATCGTCTGCGGCCACATCGGCTACCCGTGGACCACGGAGATGATCGCGGTGGCCGACAAGCACGCCAATGTCTTTGTCGACACCAGCGCCTACACCGCCCGCCGCTACCCGCCTGAGCTCGTCGACTACCTGCGCGGCCGCGGCCGCCGCAAGGTCCTGTTCGGCTCCAACTACCCGATGATCACGCCGGCCCGGGCGCTGGAGCACCTCGACGACCTCGGGCTGGACGACGAGGCGCGCGAGCTGTTCCTGACCGGCAACGCGCGCCGCGTCTTCGCCCTCAAGGCTTGAGTGCCAGGTAGGTCAGCACCGCGCCGAGCGTGGACAGCACGGCGAGGATGACGCCGAGGGTGTGGATCGCGCCGGTGAAGCCGGCGGCCAGGACGGCGCGGTGGGCCTCGGCGACGTGACCCTGGACGGCCTGAGCGGCTTCGAGCGACGGCGGCCCGGCAGCGATCAGCGTGCTGAGCAGGGCGGCCGCGCCGGAGACGGCGACCGACTCGCCGGTGATGCGCATGGTGTTGAAGATCCCGGCGGCGGCCCCGGCCTTCTCCACGGGAACGGTGCTGACGGCGGCGTTGTCCATCACCCCGAACGCCAGCCCGACGCCCGCGCCGAACGGCAGCAGCGGCAGCGCCAACTCCAGCCACGAGCTGTCGCTGTGCACGGTCGTCAGCAGCAGGCCCCCGACGACGATCAGCACCGAGGCCCCGGTCAGCACTGCCCGTACCGACGTGCGCGCGGCCAGGCGGCTGGCGATCAGCGGCAGCAGCAGGACCGGCGTGGTCATCGGCAACAACAGCAGGCCGCTGTCCAGCACGGTCCGTGAGCCCACGCCTTGCAGATAAGCGGGCAGATACACCAGCAGCACGACGAAGCCGAGGGTGACGGTGAACGGCTGGCACACCACGGCGAGGAACTCGGGCCGCCGGTACAGCCGCACGTCGAACATCGCCCGCTCAGCCCGGCGGACCTCGACCACGGCGAACAGGGCGACCAGCAGCACCGCGATGCCCAGCGGCACCAGCGTTGCGGGCGCGGTCCAGCCGGCGGTGGTGGCCTCGACCAGCGCGAACGACAGGACGGCGAGCCCGGCGGTGAAGCAGACCAGCCCGGCCACGTCGATCCCGGGATGGTTGGTGTCCCGGGATTCCGGGGCCCGCGTCGCACACAGCCATGCCGGCGCGGCCATGGCCGCGACCAGCAGGAACACCGATCGCCAGCCGCCCACCTCCACCAGCGCCCCGGCGGCAAGCGGCCCGATCGCCAGGCCCGTGCCGAAACACGTGCCCAGAATCCCGAAGGCCAGTTGCCGACGCCGTCCCGAGGTGGAATGGGCGAGGATCGCCGCGCCCGAGGCCAGCACCGCCGCGGCCCCACAGCCCTGAACCGCGCGAGCCACGTCGACCAGGACCATCGACGGCGCGAGGGCGATCAGCAGCGAGAGCAGGCCGACCAGCCCGATGCCGGTCAGCAGCACCCGCCGCCTACCGATCCGGTCGGCCAGGCCGCCGGCGGCCAGCGGCAGCGCCGCGAAGGTGATGTTGAAGGCGTTGAGCATCCACTGGGCCGCGCCGACCGAGGAGCCGAGCTGCGCGGCCATGCTCGGCATGGCCACCGCGGCCCCGGTCACCGAGAACGGCAGCGTCATGCTCGCGCCGCCGACCGCGACGACCGTGGCCCAGTAACCCGACTTCACGGGAGTGGGGGCGAGAACTGTCATGCCGCCGATCGTTGGGCCCAGGCGGCGTCGGATGAAGAGACCGCCGTTCCCTGAGACTGACAGGGCCACCTTCGGACCGGGACTTCCCACCCATACTGGGGTCATGGCCGATTCGATCACCCTCGGCGACTACCTGCGGGCTCGGCGGGCGCTGGTGTCCCCCGCCGATGTCGGCCTGCCGCCGACCGGGCGTCGACGGGTGCCCGGCCTACGCCGCGAGGAGGTCGCCGAGCTCGCCGCGCTGAGCACCGACTACTACATGCGCCTGGAGCAGGGCCGCGCCGACCGGCCGTCCGACGAGGTGCTCGACGCCCTCAGCCGGGCCTTGCGGCTCGGCCAGGCCGAACGCGCCCATCTGCGCGACCTGGCTCGTCCCCGCGTGGCCGTCCCCCGCCGCGACGACCGCCTCCGCCCGGCCCTGTGGCACGTCGTCCAGGCCATGCCGACCACACCGGCCGTGATCATGAACGACCGCACCGACGTCCTGGCCTGGAACCGCCTGGCCGCCGCGCTGCTGGCCGACTTCCCCAACCTGCCGCCCCGGGAACGCACCATGGCCCGCCGGATCTTCCTCGATCCCGACGCCCGCAGCGTCCACCTCGACTGGGACGAGGCCGCCCGCACCACCGTCGGCATCCTGCGCATGGCCGCCGGCCGGCAGCCCCACGATCCCGAACTCGTGCGGCTGATCGGCGAGCTCTCCCTGGGCAGCCCCGAGTTCCGCGCCCTCTGGGCCAGCCACCACGTGCACGAGAAAACCCACGGCCGCAAGCACTTCCACCACCCGGCCATCGGCGAGGTCGCCCTGGACTACGAGACCTTCCAGGCCCCCGGCGCCGCCCACCACCTGCTCGTCGTCTACACCGCCGCCCCGGGAAGCCCGGCCGAGGAAGCCCTGAACTTCCTGGCCAGTTTCGCCTCCGCCTAAGCCCCCACGTACGCGGCGAGGTGCTCGCCGGTCAGCGTCGACCGCTTGGCGACGAGGTCGGCGGGAGTGCCTTCGAAGACGATCTGGCCGCCGTCGTGGCCGGCGCCGGGGCCGAGGTCGATGATCCAGTCGGCGTGGGCCATGACGGCCTGGTGGTGCTCGACGACGATGACGGACTTGCCGGCGTCGACGAGGCGGTCCAGCAGGCCCAACAGCTGTTCGACGTCGGCGAGGTGGAGGCCGGTGGTGGGCTCGTCGAGGACGTAGACGCCGCCCTTCTCGCCCATGTGCGTGGCCAGCTTGAGGCGCTGCATCTCGCCGCCGGACAGGGTGGTGAGCGGCTGGCCGAGGCTGAGGTAGCCCAGACCGACGTCGGTCAGGCGGTCGAGGACGGCATGGGCGGCGGGAGTGGCGGCCTCGCCGGCGGCGAAGAACTGCTCGGCCTCGGCGACGGACATGCCCAGCACCTCGCTGATGTTGCGGCCGCCCAGGGTGTATTCGAGCACGGAGGCCTGGAAGCGGCGGCCCTCGCACTCCTCGCACACGGTGGAGACGGTGGCCATCGGACCGAGGTCGGTGAACACCAGCCCGACGCCGTTGCACACCGGGCACGCGCCCTCGGAGTTGGCGCTGAACAGCGCCGGCTTGACGTTGTTGGCCTTGGCGAAGGCCTTGCGGATCGGTTCCAGCAGGCCGGTGTAGGTGGCGGGGTTGCTGCGCCGGGACCCGCGGATCGGGGTCTGGTCCACGGACACCACGCCGAGGTCGGCGGGAATGGAGCCGTGCACGAGGGAGCTCTTGCCGGAGCCGGCGACGCCGGTGATCACGGTGAGCACGCCGAGCGGGATGTCGACGTCGACCTTGCGCAGGTTGTGGGTGGTGGCGCCGCGGATCTCCAGCGCGCCGGTGGGCGTGCGGACACTGTCCTTGAGGGAGGCTCGGTCGTCGAAGTGACGGCCGGTGACGGTGTCGCTGCGGCGCAGCCCGGCGACGGTGCCCTCGAAGCACACGGTGCCGCCGGCCGCGCCGGCGCCGGGGCCGAGGTCGACGACGTGGTCGGCGATGGCGATGGTGTTCGGCTTGTGCTCCACGACAAGCACGGTGTTGCCCTTGTCGCGCAAGCGGAGCAGCAGTTCGTTCATGCGCTGGATGTCGTGCGGGTGCAGGCCGATCGTCGGCTCGTCGAAGACGTAGGTGACGTCGGTGAGCGACGAGCCCAGGTGCCGGATCATCTTCACCCGCTGCGCCTCGCCGCCGGACAGCGTGGCGGCCGGCCGGTCCAGGGCGAGGTAGCCCAGGCCGATCTCGACGAACGAGTCCAGGGTGTGGACCAGCTTCTCCAGCAGCGGGGCCACCGACGGCTCCTTCAGCCCCCGCACCCACTGGGCCAGGTCGCTGATCTGCATGGCGCAGGCGTCGGCGATGCTGATCTTGGCGATCTTCGACGAGCGCGCGCCCTCGTTGAGGCGGGAGCCGCCGCAGTCGGGGCAGACCGTGAACGTGACGGCCCGGTCCACGAACGCCCGGATGTGCGGCTGCATGCCCTCCTTGTCCTTGGACAGCATGGACTTCTGGATCCGAGGGACCAGGCCCTCGTAGGTCATGTTGATGCCCTCGATCTTCATCCGGGTCGGTTCCCTGTGCAGGAAGTCGTTGAGTTCACGCTTGGTGTACCTGCGGATGGCCTTGTCCGGATCGATGAAGCCCGAGGAGGCGTACAGGCGGTAGTTCCAGCCGCCCGGGGTGTAGCCGGGAATGGTCAGCGCGCCCTCGTTGAGCGACTTGCTGTCGTCGTAGAGCTGGGTCAGGTCGATGTCGGTGACCGAGCCGCGGCCCTCGCACCGCGGGCACATGCCGCCGGTGATGCTGAAGCTGCGTCTCTCCTTGACCTGCCGGCCGGCCTTCTCCACGGTGACCGCGCCGGCCCCGCTGATCGAGGCGACGTTGAAGGAGAAGGCCTGCGGGGAGCCGATGTGCGGCTTGCCCAGCCGGCTGAACAGGATGCGCAGCATGGCGTTGGCGTCGGTGGCCGTGCCCACGGTGGAGCGCGGGTCCGCGCCCAGCCGCTGCTGGTCCACGATGATCGCGGTGGTCAGGCCCTCCAGCACGTCCACGTCCGGCCGGGACTGGCTGGGCATGAAGCCCTGGACGAAGGCGCTGTAGGTCTCGTTGATCATCCGCTGCGACTCGGCGGCGATGGTGCCGAACACCAGCGAGCTCTTGCCCGAGCCGGACACCCCGGTGAACACGGTCAGCCGCCGCTTGGGGATCTCGACGCTGATGTCCTTGAGGTTGTTCTCCCGCGCGCCCACCACCTGGATCAGGTCGTGGCTGTCGGCGGCGTGCGCCTTCTTGCTCATCGGTGTCTCCGTCAGGTCCGGTGGGCGCGGGCAACTGCCCACTGTCTACCTGACGGATGAGCCCCCGCCCATGTGACGCGCCCCCGCTTTAACGTCATGAAGGGCCCCATACTGACGTTCAACGTCAGTATGGGGCCCTTCATGACACAAAAAAGAGGGGTTAGCGGACGACCAGGACTGGGCAGAGGGCGTGGTGGAGGGCGTCGCGGGTGACGCCGCCGAGGCGGCCGGGGCCGCCGGAGCCGACGACGATGAGGTCGGTGTGGGTGCGGGTGGCCACCAGCTCGTACGGCTGCGCCCGCACCGCCTCGAAGTTGGCCGACAGCTGCCGGTTCACCGTGGCCAGGTAGTCCTTGGCGTGGTCGAGGACCTGGCCGTGGGCGTCGCCGGACGGCCCGGCGGTGCGGCCGGACGGGGTGGGCCAGGCGTGGGCGACGTGCAGCTTGGCGTGGAAGGTCTCGGCCAGCGCGGCGGCGCGGCGCAGCACCGGGCGGTCCTCGTGGCCGCCGCTGACCAGCGCGGTGATCACCGAGTGCATGCCGTGCACGGCGGCGTCCAGGCCGCGCACCACGAGCGTGTCGCAGTGCGCGGCGGCCACCACCGGCAGGACCCAACGGCCCAGCCCGATGGTCACGTGCTGGCGGCCGCGGCAGCCCAGCACCACCAGCTCGGCGTGCTCGCTGGCCGGCACCAGCGTGCGCAGCGGGTCGTCGGAGCTTTCCACGATGCTGACCGGCAGCGGCTGCATCGTGGCCAATTGGTCTGCCGCCGAAGGTTCACCCGGACGGGGTGCGTCGGCGTACACGGTGAGCGCCTCGCCGCGCAGCCAGGCGTACCGCGCGGCCCAGCCGAGCGCGGCCGAGCCCCACGGCGAGCCGTCCGCGCCGACCACGACGGTCGGGTCGAACCCCTCGGGGGAAAGGTGATGGGGACGAGTCGACGTCGCGCTCGGCAGCACTCTCGCCATGCGAACCCTCCTGGCGGCACAGGGATTCTCGCGCTGACTGGTTGTCGTGTGACACTCTGCCCCCCGATGGCCTTGATCGCCAGGGGCCGAGCGGGATTGGTTCAGTGACGAACGACCAGCACGGGCGATCGGGAATGATATACAGCCGCCTTGGTCATCGGGTCGATGTGGGTCCGGTCCCCGCGCGAGGCGTCGCCGAGCACAAGAAGGTCGGAGTCGGCGCACGCGACCGCGGCCTCCGGCGGCTGGCAGGCGAACGACCGCAGCTCCGGGATCAGCTTGGGGGCCAGTGTGGACAGTTGGGCCCCGGCCCGGTCCAGCACGGTGACCGAGCTGAGCTGCTCGGGCAGCCAGCGCGGGCCGGGCGGCGGGGTGACGTGCACGATGCGCAGCTTGGACTGCAGCGAGGTGGCCAGTTTCCCGGCGCGGGCCAGCACCGAGACGTCTTCGACAGTGCCGCGGACCAGGGCCGTGATCCAGCGGGTGCGGCCGTGCAGCGAGGACGGCAGGCCGCGCACGACGACCGTGTCGCACTGGGCGCGCGCCACCACCGGCACCACGCTGCGGCCGACGCCGAGCGTGCCGTGGTGGTAGCCGCGGCAGCCGAGCACCACCAGGTCGGCCCGCTTGCTGGCGGCGACCAGGGTGCCGACCGGGTCGGGGCCGCTGCGGCGGATGCGCACCGGCAGCATCGGCATCGAGCGGAGGGTGGCGCCGATGCCGGCGTCCGGCGGGATGTCGTCGGGGATGTCCACGAACCGCGGGTCGGCCTGGTGCACGTCGAGTTCCGCGCCGACGACGCAGGCGTGCCGGGCGGCCCAGCCCAGCGCGGCGTCGCCCCAGTAGGACCCGTCCGTGCCGACGGCGATGCGCTTTGTGACCGCGGGAGCGGGGACCGCGGTGACGAGTGTGGTTCGCGTGGTGACTGGTGCGTTGAGCGTGGCGGCGGCGTGCGCTTGCGCCATGACCATCCTCCTGGCGCCGGTGACTGAGATCTCTCGGGAGATGCCTCTACCTTGGCCGCTTCTCATGACCAATTCCAGTGGCCAGACGTTACGGAACATTTAACTCTCGCGTGCCGTTGACCACATTCGTCCACAGTGGACGGACCGGGACGCTCGGCCCGGCCACGGGATTCGACCCCGGCCGCCCGGTTGCCGCAGGCCGCCCGGCCGGCCGTCGACCGGGCGGCAACATCACCCGTTTGATGGCGGCGTGACGCTCGTAGTTACCGGAAAGTACCCGTCCCACCAGCGGATCCCCGCCGCCCGGTCGACGGGGCGCAACCGGGCGTGGCCGTCCACAGTGGATGGTGAATCGGCTCGGGCCGGAATTGACCGGAAGCGCTGACAACGGTGTCAGAAAACAATTGCTTCGAGTCGGAAAACAGTGACCCGGCGCACAACATGAACGATCCAGGCGCGGCATATTGCACTGTGCAAACCTCAGCGATCGCCGAGCCTGCGGGCCGAGTGGACGGTGCGGGCGTTGAGCATATACACGTCCGGCCGCCACAGCAGACTCTCCCGGTCGTCGTCGTGCACCAGCCGGTCGATCACCGCGTGGTCCTCGGCGTCGATCCGGTCGCCCAGCATCTCCCGCTGCCGGACCAGCATGTCCCGCAGCAGCAGCCGCGGCTCGGTGTCCAGCGGGGCCGGCAGGTCGACCAGGAAGGTGCGGCTGGCGCTGGGCATCAGGCCGGCGCGGGCCAGCATCGCCGGCCAGTCCTCCACCGTCGGCACCGAGCCCGGCAGGCCGGCGCGCATGGCCGTGAACCAGTCCTCCTGGGCGGTGTCCAGCCGGGCCTGCAATCCGGGCCGACCGAGGCCGATGTCGCGGGGCAGGAACCGCATCGGCAGTCCGCCCTCGACCACGGCCAGCACGCCGCCCGGCCGCAGCAACGCGCCGAGCCGGTTGAGCGCCGCCTGCTGGTCGCCGATGTGGTGCAGCACGCCGCTGGTCCAGATCAGGTCGGCCGCGCCCAGTTCGCCGAACGCCTCGGGCAGGTCGGCCTCCTGCGTGGTGATCTGCACGCCCAGCCGCGCCGCCCGCTTGCGGGCCAGCTCCAGCAGCTCCGGCGACCGGTCGGCCGCCACCACCTCGGCCTCGCCGAACGTCTCGGCCAGCGCGCACGCCGCCACGCCGGGGCCGCTGCCCACGTCGATGATCCGCGCCGGCTCGTCGGCCTGCCCCCGCAGCCAGTCCATGACCTGGTCCAGGAAGTCCCGGTGCACCTCGGCGTTGCGCTCCAGGTGCTCCCCCAGCGCCGACCAGTCGTAGTCCTCGTCGCTGTGCCCATGTCCGTGGCCGTGCCCATGACCGTGTCCCATGGCGTCCCTCCTTGGTGTCCTCTGTCGTACACCCTGCGCCACAGGCGAGACGAGCGGCAAACTATGTTGCCGATTCGGCAACACCAAGTGCCGCCAGCTCCTTGGTGAGTCGCTCCACCTCGTCCCCGCGATTCTGGACACGCCTCAGTTCCAGGGCCCGCTGCCACTCGCGCACCGCTCCGTCGACGTCGTCGGCCCGGAGGTAGGCGCGTCCCATGTCGGTGCGACAGTCGGCCTCAGTGCAGACGTCTTCGAGCTCGACGGCCAGGTCGACGCCCTTGCGGTAGTACTCGAGCGCCCGGAAGTACTGCCCCAGCTCGAGGTTGATGTCACCAAGGCTGCCGAACATGGTGGCGATGCCGGGGCGGAAGCCGAGGGCCTGGAAGCGGGCGAGGGCGTCCAGACAGTTGTCGTGGGCAGCGGTCATGTCGTGCAGTCGGAAGTCGAACACGCCGACCGTGCTCAGCGCCACCGCGATCCCGAGCTCGTTGTCGAGACATCGCTGCTTTCGCAGCATCTCCTGAGCGTGGTGCCGCCCGGAGACATGGTCGCCCTGGACGTCGAACGCCCGTGCGAGTGCGTTGTGGCAACTCGCCTCGCTCTGCGGATCGCCTGCCTGTGTGGCCACCGCGAGCGCGTGGTGCAGGCGCGGCAGCGCCATGCCCGGCAGACCCAGCAATGTGTAGGCGTCGCCGAGCATCCGGTTGCATCGGGAACGCAAGATCGGATCGTCCACGTTGTCCGACGCCTTGAGCGCGGCCCGCCAGGTCTCCAGGTTGTCGTGAAGTCGACCGTTCCACCGGTGGAATGTGTCCAACGCGCGCGCGAACTGGCAGACCTCCAGCCACCACCGCTGCCGTGCGGCCTCCTGTTGCGCCGCCAGCAGGCACAGGTGCTCGGCCTTGAACCATTCCCGGGCCCCGTCCGGCACGGTGAACTTGGACGGCTGGCATCCCTCCGCCGGTGGCGCGAGATCGTCCCTGGTCACACGCTCGCACAGGGCCCGGTCTCCACCCATGGCCGTGTGCAGGTAGAAATCGATCAGGCGGCGCCGCGCTGCCGCGAGTTCGTCGACGACCTGCTCGGTCGCGATGAGCCGGACCAGGTCGTGCATCCGCCACCGCCCGGCGGTGTGCTCCTGGATCAGCGAGACGCCGACCAGTCTGGCCAGTTCCGCGCTGGTGTCCTCGGTGGACAGGCCGGTGAGGCTCGCGGCGGCCGCGAGGCCGATGTCCGGGCCGGCGGCGACGCCGAGCTGCGCGAACACGACTGCCCTGCGTGGTGGCAGCGCCCGCAACGACCACGACAGCACGGCTCGGAAGCTGATCTCGGCATCGTCCTCGTCGTCGAGTGCACGCAGCCGGGACGCCGTGTCGCGTAGACCGGCGGACACCGCAGCCAGTGCCGGGGCGCACCGCGCCTGGCCGGCGACGATCGTCAATGCGAGCGGATAACCGCCACAGTGCGCGATCAACTCGTCCGTCGTGTCCGGCTCGGCTTCCACCCGCTCCGCGCCCACGCGTGCGGCCAGCAGCTTTCGCGCGCTGTCGACGGAAAGGACGTCCAGCACCGACAAAGCGCCGTCGTGCTTGGTCGTGATTCGCCGTAATCGGTTCCGACTGGTGATGACGACCCGGCAGTCAGGGCCGCCGGGCAACAGAGGCTCGACCTGCGCGGCGTCCGCCGCGTTGTCCAGCACCACAAGTAGTCTGCGTGTCGCGACGAGGGACCGAAATTGCGCGGCCCTCGCGTCGCATCCTTCCGGCCGGTCCTCGGCGCGGACGCCGAGCGCGCCGAGAAACTCGCCCAGCACGTCCACGGGATCCCGGGGCGGCTGATTCGGCGAGAAGCCGTGCAGGTCGACAAACAGCTGGCCGTCCGGAAACGCCTCGCGCCGCTCGTACGCCCACCACACGGCCAGGCAGGTCTTCCCGATGCCACCAGGGCCGACCAGCAGGGTTATCCGGGCCGGGCAGTCCAGCGCCGCCAGCTCGCCGGCCCGGCCCACGCACGCCGGTGGACGGATGGGCAGTTGTTGCGGCGTCACGGACTTGTCGCGCGCCCCATCGATGTGGATCGAGCCGGCGAAATCGCCGACGATGACCGAATTGTTGATCTCGTCGGCAGTGACCTTCACGTGCGCTGCGGGCTTGGACACTGCTGCTCTCCGCTTGGCTCAGGAAGTCAGCCACGCTAGCGAGTCGATCTTCGAAGCGCCAATTCGGCCGCGCGTTTGTGGGGAATCGCCGATCCGGAAGCGCCTTTGCCTGCCGCTGTTCTCACGGATATCAGGGAGAAGGCAGCATCCTGATCGCCGCCGGCTCACCGGCGAATGCGGTCAGGCGCTGTGCCTCGGCTTCGATCTCGTCCCGGTCGGCGATGGGGACCAGCGGTGTCACGGTCAGGGCCGACGGCGCGAGTTTCCAGGTGGCGGCGACGAAGCCGTCGACCAGGACGGTGCCGCGGATGATGCCGTTGTTGGTGAAGACGTGCCGGCGGTGCTCGGCGGCGATGATGCGGCGGCGGTCGGCGTGGGAGAGCAGGGAGTTGTCGAACTCGGGCAGGAAGCGGACGGGGGCCGGGGTGTCGGGGTCGGGACGCCGACCGGCGGGAATGTCGAACAGCTCGACGCCGTCCTCGTCGGTGAAGGCCTTGAGCGGGAGGCGCTCGAAGACCTCGCGCAGGCGGGTCAGACCGGACCAGGTCTGCGCGTCCTGGACGGAAGCGGGGCCGAAGGCGGCGAGGTAGCGCAGCACGAGATCGTCGACGGTGATCGGGGCGAAGGGTCGGCCGAGCCAGGACTCGGCGGTGGTGCCGGTGGGCTGGCCGCCGACGCCCCAGACGCCCCGCGGCGGGAGTTGCACGATGGCCAGCCGCGCGCGGACGACCTGGAGCAGCGCGGTGGCGTCCCGGTCCGGCCAGCGCTCGGACAGGGCACGGGTGAGGTCGGTGTTGGTCAGCGGCTCGGCCTCGATCAGCTCCCGGGCGACTCTGGCGATCTTGTCCAGGTCGAGGCCCTGCGTCGCGTGGCCGTGCACGGTGCGGGCGAAGGCCTGCTCCAGCATGGGTTGCAGCACCGGGCGCACGGCCAGGCAGTCGTCGGCGGTGACGAGGTGCAGGGTCGACCGCATCATCGCCAGCCGGACGACGCGGCGGCCGGTGAGCAGCCGGGTCAGCTGGTCCCGGTGAAAGCCGTCGAGCCGGGTCCACAGCGCGAAGTACGGCGGCGTGGTGGCCTGGGCCTGGAGGCCGACGAGCCGCTCGATCGCCTTGGCCGGCGTGAGGTTCCAGCGCCGCAGCAGCAGTTGCCGGTGCAGCAGCGCCCGGTTGAGGGCTCGGCGGGTCAGCACGGTCATGCCGACCAGGCTAGGCGTCGTCGCGGACAGAAGCTGTCCGCATTGGGTGGCAGACTGGGGCCCGTGTTGGAGACCTCCGCCCGGCTGCTGCGCCTGCTGTCCCTGCTGCAAGCCCGTCAGGACTGGACCGGCGCCGAGCTGGCGACCCGGCTCGAGGTGGACGTCCGGACCGTCCGCCGGGACGTGGACCGGCTGCGCAACCTCGGCTACCCGGTGGACGCCACGCCCGGCGTGGCCGGCGGCTACCGGCTCGGCGTCGGGGCCTCGCTGCCGCCGCTGCTGCTGGACGACGAGGAGGCGGTCGCGGTGGCGATCAGCCTGCGGACCGCGGCGGCGGGCAGCGTGGCCGGCATCGAGGAGACCTCGATCCGGGCCCTGACCAAGCTGGAGCACATGCTGCCGTCCCGGCTGCGACACCGGGTCTCGGCCCTCCAGTCGGTGGTCGTGCACACGCCGTCGTACGGGCCGAGCGTGGACGCCGAGGTCCTGGCGACGGTGGCCGGGGCCTGCCGGGAGCACATGCGGCTGCGGTTCGAGTACCGCTCGCACGACGGCTCGGCCAGCCGCCGCCAGGTCGAGCCGCACAGCCTGGTCAACATCGGCCGCCGCTGGTACGTGTTGGCCTGGGACCTCGACCGCGCCGACTGGCGGACGTTCCGGTTGGACCGGCTGGAGCTCAAGACCCCGACGGGCCCTCGGTTCCCGCCCCGCACCCCGCCGGCCGACGCCGCGACCTTCGTGTCCAGGGGCGTGACCGGGCGGGCCTACAAGTTCGAGGGCAAGTTCCTCATCCACGCCCCGATCGACCGCGTCGCCGAGAAGGTCACGCCCACTTCCGCCCGCCTGGAGCCGGTCGACGACACCAGCTGCGTCCTGCACGCCGGGGCCGACTCGCTGCTGGGCATGGCCGTGTTCATCAGCATGTACGGCTTCGAGTTCGAGGTGCTGGAGCCGACCGAGCTGGTCGGCTACCTGCGCGACCACATCGGCCGCCTGCACCGGGCCGTGGCCAGGCACGACCCGGAGTGAATCAGACGGCCTGAGCCAGCAGCTCGGCCTGCCGGCGCCAGTCACCGCCGACAAAGCTGACCACCACTCGGTCGACCCCGCCGGCGGCCAGACGCGACAGATGCTCGGCGATGACGGCCGGCTCGCCGGCGACCACGGCGTTCTCGGCGAATTCGGCCGGCAGGCCGAACAGGCCGTCGGGGTCGGTGAGCGTGCGCAGCATCGTGGCGCGGTCGGGCAGCGACGGGTCGCCGGCGATGGCCACCATGACGTTGGTGGTGATCTCCGGCCGCGGGCGGCCCTGGGCCTCGGCCAGCTCCCGCACCCGGGCGATCTGCGCGGGGATCTGCTCCGGCGTGCCGAGCAGGTACCACCCGTCCCCGTAGGTCGCGGCCCGGCGCAGGGCGGCGTCGGACACGCCGCCGATGATGATCGGCGGCACGGTGGCCGGCGGGCTGAGCTGGATCTCGGTCTGCCGCAGGCGGGTGGACTTGCCGGCGATGAGATCGGGCAGCAGCCGCAGCGCCTCGTCGGTGCGGCGGCCGCGCTCACGCCGCGGCACGTCCGTGGCCAGCCAGGACTGCTCGTGGCGGTCGCCGCCGGCCCCGATGCCGAGCAGCACCCGGTCCCCGGACAGGTGCTGGAGCGACGCCACCTGCTTGGCCACCCAGACCACCGGTCGCAGCGGCACCACCAGCACGCCAAGGCCCAGCCGGACCCGCTCGGTCACCGCGGCCGCGGCGGCCAGCGACATCAGGCTGTCCAACACCGGCACGCCGCTCCCGGCGACGAGTTGGTCGACCACCCACACCGATTCGAACCCGAGGTCCTCCGCGCGCCGCGCGGCGGCGGGCACGTCCCCCGGCAATTCGCCGCGGGCGGTCATGGTCGGCAGCACGACACCGACGTTCACCATTTTCTCCCCCTGTGATCGAGTTGCTGTCGATCATGGCGCACGGCTGTCGGCTTGGGAAGGCGGTTCGAGCAGGCCTGCCGGGCCTGACGAAGAGTCAGAAGCCCCGGACGGCGCGCCCGTGTGGATCTAGTCTGGCCGAAACGGACCACATGGGGGGTGGATCGGCATGTCCGCGGTGAACAGGCGGGAATTCCTGGCCGGAGTGGCCGGCGCGGTCGCGTTGTCCGGCGTCGAGTTGGCCAGTGGCCCGAATGCGGCGGCGGAGCCGGATCGGGCCGGAAAGCCGCTGTCGATCCGACAGGGCACCACTATCGCCGGTCAGTTGTCACCCGACGGCCGGACCGTCGCGATGGACCTGCTGGGCGTGTTGTGGCTGGTGCCGGCGACCGGCGGGGCGGCCAAGCGGATCACCGACGACTTGATGGACATCGCGCAGCCGGACTGGTCGCCGGACGGCTCGACGCTCACCTTCCAGTCCTATCGGGACGGCAATTTCAACGTTTGGACGATCCGGGCCGACGGCAGCGGGCTCACCCAGCTCACCCAGGGCCCGTTCGACCACCGCGAGCCGCGGTTCTCGCCGGACGGCAGGACCATCGTGTTCTCCTCGGACCTGACCGGCAGCTACGGCATCCACCTGCTGGACGTGGCCACCGGCAAGATCACCCAGCTGACCGACACGCCGGTCGAGGAGTTCGAGCCGGCCTGGTCGCCGGATGGCACGAAGGTCGCCTTCGTGGCGGCGAACACCCGTATCGACGTGGTCACCGTGGCCGACGGCAGCCGCGCCACCGCGTTCACCGCCGCCGCCGGGCAGGCCTTCCACGCCCCGGCCTGGACCCCGGACGGCGCGGACCTCGTCTACAACGTCGTCACCAGTCCCCCGCCGCCGGCCTCGGCCGCCGCCTCCGAGCTGTACCGCTCCGGACAGCCGCTGGTCACCGGCGAGGAGGTGTTCCCGTTCCGGGCTTCCTTGCGGGGCAACGACTTCCTCTACACCGCGGACGGTGCGCTGCGCCGCCGCCCGCTGTCCGGCGGGCCGGCCACCGAGATCGCCTTCACCGCGCCGGTGGACGTCCGTCCGGCCAGGTACACCAAGCGCCGCCGGGACTTCGACTCGGCCCGGCCCAAGCCGGTGGTCGGCATCGGCAGCCCGGTGCTCTCGCCGGACGGGACCAAGGTCGCCTTCCGTGCGCTCAACGACATCTACACCATGACCGTCGGCCAGCCGCCCAAGCCGCTGACCAACGACGACCGGTGGAAGTCGGACCCGGCGTGGTCGCCCGACGGCAAGTTCCTGTCGTACTCCAGCGACCGCGGCGGCAAGCTGGACATCTGGTTGCGTGACCTGGCCACCGGCCAGGACCGGCAGCTGACCAACCTGCCCAACGCCGCCGCCGTGTCCGGCTCGTGGTCCAACGACGGCAAGTTCCTGGCGTTCCTCGATCACACCGGGGCCCTCTACACGGTCGAGGTCGCCACCGGCGCGGTGCAGAAGGTCTTCAACGCGACCTTCGAGCCCGGCCGTCCCACCTGGTCCCCGGACGGCGCCGTGATCGCGCTGGCCGCGATCGTGCCGTACTCGGCCCGCTACCGCGAGGGCCTGAGCAAGATCCTGCTGGTCAACCGGGTCACCGGCGCCGCCCGCTACGTCGACCCGCTGCCGCAGCGCTCGCTGCAGACCCGCGGTGACGACGGTCCGGTGTGGTCGCCCGACGGCAGCAAGATGGCCTTCGTGCTCGGCAGTCTGCTGCACGTCGTCGACGTCAATCCGGACGGCGCCTTCGCCGGCACGCCCAAGCCGGTCAACAGCGAGGTCACCGACGCCGTCAGCTGGCACGGCGACTCCAAGCACCTGCTCTACCTCAACAACGGCCGCCTGCGGCTGATCGGCCTCGACGGCTCGGCGCGCACCATCCCGGTCGGCCTGAGCTGGACCAACACCCAGCCCCGGGGGCGGATCGTCATCCGCGCCGGCAAGCTATGGGACGGCGAGAGCCCCACGCTTGTGTCCACTGTGGACGTCATCGTCGAAGGCCACCGGATCAGGGAGATCCGTCCCAGCGCGCCCGGCGTGGACGGCCAGCTGGTCGACGCCCGCGACAGCGTGGTCACGCCCGGCCTGGTCGACATCCACAACCACCGGGAGATGCAGGGCTACAGCTACGGCGACCGGCAGGGCCGGCTGTGGCTGTCGCTGGGCATCACCACCACCCGCTCGCCCGGCAGCCCCGCGTACCACATGGTCGAGCAGCGGGAGTCGTTCCAGTCCGGCAAGCGGATCGGGCCGCGCTACTTCGCCACCGGCGAGGCCATCGACGGGTCCCGCATCTTCTACAACTTCATGCGCCCCACCTACGACACCGCGCAGCTGGCCCGTGAGCTCGACCGCGCCGCCGCCCTCGACTACGACCTGATGAAGTGCTACGTCCGGCTGCGTCCGGAGTGGCAGAAGCAGATCATCCAGTGGTCGCACGACCGCGGCGTGCTGGCCACGTCCCACTACCACTATCCGGCCCTGGCCTTCGGCGGCGACGGCATGGAGCACATCGGGGCCACCAACCGGTTCGGCTACTCGCGGACCGTCACCGCCCTGGGAAGTGGCTTCCAGGATGTCATCGACGTGTTCAACCGGGCCGGGGCCGGCCGCACGCCGACGCTGTTCGGGTCGCAGGCCCTGTTCCGCGACGACACCAGCCTGTTCACCGACAAGCGGGTCACCACCCTCTACCCGTCATGGGAGTACGCCACCCTCCGGGCCAGCGTGCAGAGCGCCGCCACCACCGACCAGACCGCCAACCTCGCCAACCTGGCCAAGCAGGTGGCGCAGATCGTGGCCACCGTTCGGGGTGGGGGCCTGATCGTCAACGGCACCGACTCGCCCATCGACCACACCGCCGTCAGCACCCACATGAACCTTCGGGCCATGGTCCGCTACGGCCTCACCCCGTACGAGGCGCTGCTGACGTCCACCCGCAACTCCGGCCAGCTGCTCGGCGAGCCCCTCGGCCGCATCGTCCCCGGCGCCTACGCCGACCTCGCCATCCTCGGCGGCGACCCGCTCGCCGACATCACCCAGGCCGCCAACGTCCGCAGCGTCGTCAGCAACGGCCGCCTGTTCACCGTCGACGACCTGCTCAAGCCCTACGCCACCGCCCCAACCGGCCTCGCCGCCAACCCCATGCTCGCCCCCGTCCCCGACCACCCCGCCAACGCCGAGTTCTGGTGGCACGACCCGCACTACGTCGCCCACAGCCGCCACTCCTGCTGCACCGGTTGAGCTGGAGAAGTCGGTCACGAACCCATCCGGTTATGGGCGGCCAGCTCAGGAGGCGTTGCGCAGCCGTAGGGCGGCGGTCCAGGCGTCGGCGAGGTCCTGGACGGACAGGCCGAGGGCCTCGCCGAGGCAGGCGACGGTGCCGAAGGCGGGCGTGGGCAGCCGGCCGGTCTCGATCTTGCGCAGGGTCTCCGGGGAGATGCCGGCGGCCAGCGCCACCTCGCCCAGCGCCCGGTCGCCGCGGGCGGCGCGCAGCTGGGCGCCGAGACGGCGGCCGGCCTCGAGCTGTTCGGGGGTGAGCGGGTTGCGGACCACGTCACCAGGATAGGGCTGGTATTTGTATACCGCCACCGGTTAGAGTCGGTATATAAATACCGAACACGAGAGGTTCCCATGATCGAGCTGAAGTCGCCCGCCGAGATCGAGCGGATGCGGGTCACCGGGGCCTTCGTCGGCCAGGTGCTGGCCGAGCTGGCCAAGGTGGCGGCGCCCGGTGTGAACCTGCTCGACCTGGAGCACCGCACCCGGGAGCTGATCCGGGCCCGCGGCGCGCAGTCGTGCTACTGGGACTACGCCCCGGACTTCGGCAACGGCCCGTTCCGCAACGTGATCTGCCTGTCGGTCAACGACGCTGTGCTGCACGGCCTCCCCCACGACTACGTGCTCCAGGACGGCGACGTGCTGACCATGGACATGGCCGTCGGCATCGACGGCTGGGTCGCCGACTCGGCCCGCACGGTCATCGTCGGCACGCCCGCGGAGGAAGACGTGCGGCTGGTCCGCGCCACCGAGGAGGCCCTCGACGCCGGCATCGCCGCCGCCCGGGAAGGCAACCGGCTGGGTGACATCTCGGCCGCGATCCAGGCCGTCGCCGACGGCTACGGCTACCCGGTCAACACCCAGTTCGGCGGCCACGGCCTCGGCCGCACCATGCACGAGGACCCGCATGTCCCCAACCGCGGCCGCGCCGGCCGGGGCCTGAAGCTGCGCGCCGGCATGACCCTGGCCCTGGAGCCCTGGTTCGCCCGCACCACCGACCGCATCGTCTTCGACCCCGACGGCTGGACCATCCGCTCCGCCGACGGCTCCCGAACCGCCCACTCCGAACACACCATCGCCATCACCGCGGACGGCCCGCAGGTGCTCACCGTCGCCAATTGACGATCGGCGTCGTCCGGCGAGCCGGGCCGTTGGCGCTGCGGGGCACGATCGGCACGACGGCGAACGCGGTCAACACCGCCGCGAAGCCGTTCTCGATCTGCGTCGCGGTGCTCGGCCAGTACGCCGGCCCCTCGCACAGGTATTGGTCGCAGACCTCGGGCGGCGGCCCGGCGCAGCCGGCGACGAGCACCACAGCGGCGGCGAGGGCGGCCAGGCGGAATCGGGACACGGCAAGGCCTTTCACTGGGTTGAGATCCCGCGCGCGGTGTGGGCGGAGCGGGGCGAGCCGGACGCCAGCAACACCATCGCGGCGATGGCCAGCACGATCGCCACGCCTGCCTGGTAGTAGCCGGTGATCACGCTGGCCAGCGCGCCGATGACGCCCACCACCTGGAGGCAGCCGCCGAGGCCGCGGGCCCAGGACCGCCGGGTCAGGAAGACAGCGGCCAGCGCGACGAGGGCCGTGATCACGGGGTTGGCGACGATCACGAACCACACCGAGCCGTCGACGTCCTGGTTGTGCTTGAGGCGTTCGCTGATGGTCAGCAGTTGCACGACCCAGATCCCGAGCGAGGCCACGGCCTGCACGTACATGATCACTTGCGCGATCCTGAGCTGCCTTGAGACCACGGTCCGCTCCCGTCCCCGACGACTGGCCGGCACGCTAGCCGCCGGGGACCGGGACCCCTCCCGGTTCGGCCGCTACCGGACGGGGACTTCCACGGCGTGACATGCGACCCCGGCGGCGGAACCGTCCACAATGGGCAGGTCCACGGTCCGGCAGCGGTGGGCCACCTCGTCGGGCAGGCCGGCGGCCAGCAGCGGGCAGCGGGGGTGGAAGCGGCAGCCCGACGGAACCCGGCTGGGGTCGGGAGTCTCGCCGGCCAGCACGGTGGCGGGCCCATCGGACTCGGGCAGCACCGACAGCAGGGCCTTGGTGTACGGATGAGAAGGCGCGGTCAGCACCTGCTCCACCGGTCCACTCTCGACGATCCGCCCGAGATACATCACGGCCACCCGGTCGGCGATGTTCCACGCCAGCCCCAGGTCGTGGGTCACGACCAGCGCCGCCAGCCCCAGCTCGTCCCGCAACCGCAGCAGCAGAGCCAAGATCTCGCCCCGCACGGAGGCGTCGAGGGAGGCCACGGGCTCGTCGGCGATCAGCACACTGGGATCCAGCGCCAGCGCCCCGGCGATGACCACGCGCTGCCGCTGCCCACCGGACAGCTCGTGCGGCACCAAGCCGAAGAACCGCTCCGGCGGCCGCAGACCGGCCTTCGACAGGGCATCGGCGACCAGTTCCCGTTCGTCGCCGGGCACGCGGTGGATCCGCAGTCCTTCGGCGACGGCCTCGTACACGCTGTGCCGGGGATTCAACGCGCCGGTGGGGTCCTGGAGCACCAGCTGCGCGTGCCGCCGGTACTCCCGCAGCCCCTTCGTGCCGGTGGGCAGCGGCTTGCCCTCGTACAGCACCCGCCCGGACGTGGGCTGCTGGAGCCCCAGCAGGGTCCGGGCCAGGGTCGTCTTGCCGCAGCCGGACTCCCCGACCAGCGCGATGATCTCGCCGGCCCGGATGTCCAGCTCCACCCCGTCCACGGCCCGCGCGGCGCCGAAGCGCACGCTCACCTCGTCGGCCCGCAGCAGGGCGGTCACGGCTCAACCTCCAGCAGACAGGCGGAAACCCGGTCCTCGCCGACCGGCCGCAGCCGCACGTCGGTGGTCGAGCACTCGGGCATCACGGACGGGCAGCGCGGATGGAACGGGCACCCGCTGGGCAGGGCCGATGGGTCGGGCGGGTCGCCGGCCAGCCCGCGCGGGGCCAGCCGGGACGACGCGTCGCCGATGGTCGGGAACGCCGCCGCCAACGCCTTGGTGTAGGGGTGACGGGGCGTCCGCAACACGTCCACGGCCCGGCCCTGCTCCACGATCCGCCCCGCGTACATCACGGCCAGCCGCTGGCAGGTCGAGGCCAGCACCGACAGGTCGTGGCTGATCATCAGCAGCCCGATGTCCAGCTCGTCGACCAGCCGCGACAGCAGGGCCAGCACCTGGGCCTGCACCATCACGTCCAGCGCGGTGGTCGGCTCGTCGGCGATGATCAGCCCCGGCGAGCAGGCCAGCGCCATCGCGATCATCACCCGCTGCCGCTGCCCGCCGGACAGCTCGTGCGGATAGGCCCGGGCCCGACGCGCCGGCAGGCCCACCTGCTCCAGCAGCTCCCCGACCCGCTTGTCGACGCCGGTTCCCTTGCCGTGCAAGCGAATCGGCTCGGCGATCTGGTCGCCGACCCGCTGCACCGGGTTCAGGGCGTGCATCGCGCCCTGGAACACCACCGACGCCTCGGCCCAGCGCACCGCCCGCAGCCGACCCCAGCTCATGTCGGTGACGTTCTCGCCGCCCAGCAGGATCTCGCCCCCGATGACCGCGTTGCGCGGCAGCAGGCGCAGCACCGCCATGGCCACAGTGGACTTGCCGCAGCCCGATTCCCCGGCCAGGCCGAGGGTCTGGCCGGCGTCGATGCGCAGGTCCACCCCGCGCACCGCCGGCACCAGGCCGCCGGCCGTCCGGTAGTCGACGGTCGCGGACCGCAGTTCCAGCAACGGCTCGCCCATCACCGCTCCCTCAGCCGCGGGTTGAGCACGGCCTCCAACGCCCGGCCGCACATCATGAACGCCAGCACCACCACGGCGATCGCCACACCCGGCGGCAGCAGGTACCACCACGCCCGCGCGGTCACCGCGCCGGTGGCCAGGGCGTTGTGCAGCATCGATCCCCACGACGGCGAGTTGGGGTCGCCCAGGCCCAGGAACGACAGCGTGGACTCGGTGATGATCGAGTTGGCCACGTTCAGGGTCGTGTTGGCGAACACCAGCGGCGCCACCGCCGGCAGCACGTGCCGGCCGATCACGTGCCAGTGCCCGGCCCCCAGCGCCCACGAGCGCTCGATGTACGGCCGCGACTCCACCGCCAGGGTCTGCGACCGCACCAGCCGGGCGGTGGTGGGCCACGCGGTCGCGCCGATGGCCACGATGATCGACCCGATGCCCGGCGTCAGCACCGTGGACAACACAGCCGCCAGCACCAGCGACGGCAGCACCAGGAAGAAGTCGGTCACGCGCATCAGCACGGCCTGCACCCAGCCGCCGAAGTGCGCCATCAGCACGCCGACGATGGTCCCGACGCCGACCGACAGCAGCGTGGCGGCCAGGCCCACCAGCAGCGAGATGCGGGAACCCCACAGCAGCAGCAACAACACCGACCGGCCGCTCTCGTCGGTGCCGAGCAGGAAGCCGTCGCCGGGCGGCTTGAGGATGCCGCCGGTGGCGTGCGTGACGTCCAGACCGGACCGGTCGCTGATCAGTGGGGCGAGCACGGCCAGCAGCACGATCACGGTCAGCACGACCAGGCCGATCAGGCCGCCGCGGTCGGTGCGGAACTGGGCCCACACCCGGCCGGCGGCGGCCCGCCGGCGCTGCCAGGCGATCGAAGCGGTCATGTGGCACGCACCCTCGGGTCGATCACGTGCAGGAGCAGGTCGCCGATCAGGTTCATCACCAGCACCGCGCCGGCCAGCACCAGCAGCAGCCCCTGCAACAGCGCGCCGTCGTGGTCGGACAACGCCTGGTAGAGCAGCAGGCCCAGGCCCGGCCACGAGTACACCGTCTCCACGGTGACCGCGCCGCCGACCACGAACCCGAGCTGGATGAAGATCAGGGTCACGGTGGGCAGCAGCGCGTTGGGCACCGCGTGCCGGCCGCGCACCAGGTCGTCCCGCAGGCCCTTGGCCCGGGCCGTGGTCAGGTAGTCGGCGTTCATCTCCTCCAGCAGCGAGGAGCGCATCACCAGCAGGTACTGGGCGTACAGCACGGCGACCAGGGTCAGGCACGGCAGCACCAGGTGGTGCAGCACGTCGAACACCTGCGGGAGGAACTCCGGCGGGGTGTCCGGGTTGACCATGCCCTGGGTCGGGAACCACGAGCCGGCCACCGCCAGCAGGATCATGCCCAGCCAGAAGGTCGGGGCCGACCACAGCGTGAGCGCGAAGCCGGTGGAGAAGCGGTCGAAGCGGCTGCCCCGCCGCCAGCCGGCCCGGGTGCCCTGCCACAGGCCCAGCAGCACGGAGATGGCCGTGGCCACGCCGACCAGCAGCACCGTCGGCCCCAGCCGCTGCATGATCAGGTCGGCCACCGGCCGCTGGAAGTTCGTGGACTGGCCGAGGTTGCCGTGCAGCAGGCTGACCACGTAGTCCACGAACTGCGCCGGCAGCGGCTTGTCCAGCCCGTAGTCGTGGCGCAGCTGGGCGACCTGGGCCGCCCCGAGCGAGGTGTTGCGGGTCAGCAGCCGGATCGGGTCGCCGGGCACCACCCGGATCAGGAAGAAGCTCAGCACCACGATCACGAACAGGCTGACCACCGCGCCGCCGACCTTGCCGAGCACGTACCGCGCGCCCGGTTGACGCGCGGATTGCTGGCGCGCGGACGGGCTCGGCTCGGCCAGGGCCGGCGCCGCCGCCGGTGAGGTCACGGGCTACTCCCGCTCGTCGGCGCCGGCCCGACGCCGCCGGGTCAGCAGGAACGCGCCGCCGCCCAGCACCACCACGACCACCACCGCGATGCCGATGATCAGGCCGGTGTTCACGCCGCCGCCGCTCGAGGCCGAGCCGACCGGCTGGGCCAGCAGGTAGCCGTAGTAGCCGTTCTGGTGGGTGATCGAGCCGCCGTCGGCCGGCTGGAGGCCGAAGCTGGACCAGCGGTCGGAGCGGTAGGCCTCCAGCGCGTTCGGGTAGGCCAGCACGATGGAGCTGTCCAGCGAGTACAGCCGGGCCTGGAGGTCCTTGACGTCCTGCTGGCGCTTGGCCGGGTCCAGTTCGGACTTCTGCGCGTCGTAGAACGAGTCGATCTGCGGGTCGCACATGAAGTTCTCGGTGTTGCCGTTGCCGTCGGCGTCGGGCAGGTTGCCGCAGGTCTGCACGGACAGCAGGGCGTCCGGGTCGGGGTTGCCGGTCCAGGCGCCGATCTGCAGGTCGTACTTGCCGGCGCTGCCGGCGTCGGTGATCGCGTCCGAGCTGAGCGCCTGGAGGGTCACGCCCAGGCCGACCTGCTTGAGCCAGCCCTGGATGAACTGGGCGGCCGACATCTGCTGCGCGATGCCGTTGTCCACCAGCAGCCGCAGGGTGATCGGCTTGCCGTCCTTGCCGACGCGGACGCCGTCCGGGCCCTTGGGGTAGCCGGCGTCGTCGAGCAGCTTGCCCGCCGCGGTCAGGTCGAACTTCTGCTCCTGGCCGGCGTCCGGGCTCCAGTGGTAGTCGGCGAACACCGCGGGCACGAAGCCGCCGCCCGGCTCGGCCAGGCCGCCGTAGGCCTTCTCCACCAGGGTCTTGATGTCCACCGACTGGGCGATGGCCTGCCGGACCTTCGGGTCCTTGAGCACCGGGTTGGCGTCGCCGACCGGCTGGCGGGTGTTGGTCTGGGCCTGGTAGTTGATCAGCAGGTCGTTGTCGCGGGCCTGCCTCGACTTGACCGTGGTGACGTTGGGCGTGCCCTGCAACGCGCTGTACTGCGCCGGGGTCAGGCCGCTGACCACGTCCACGTCGCCGTTCTTCAGGCCCTGCACGGCCGCGTCGGCGTTGTCGTAGTGCCGGAACTCGAGCTGGTCGTAGGCCGGCTTGTCGCCGTAGTAGTCCGGGTTGGCCTTGAGCGTGATGGACTGGCCCTGGGTGAAGTTGGTCAGCGTGAACGGCCCGCTGCCCACCACCGGGTATTGGAGGTTGTCGTACTTGCCGATGTCGGTGACCTTGGACCACACGTGCTCGGGCACGATCGGCACGTCCAGGGCCAGCATGGTGGCCTGGGGCTTCTTGGTCTTGATCTCGACGGTGCTGTCGTCGCCGGCGGTGACCGTGTCGAAGTTGGTCACGAAGTTGCCGTTGGCGGTGGCCGCGGTCTTGTCGGTCATGATCTTGTTGAACGTCCAGGCGACGTCCTTGGCGGTGATCGGCTGGCCGTCCGACCACGTCATGCCCGACCGGATGTGGAAGGTCCAGGTCAGCTTGTCGGCCGAGGTCGACCACTTGTCGGCCAGGCCCGGCTGGGGGCTGAAGTCCTGCCGCGAGTAGGAGGTCAGGAACGCGTACATGACCCGGCCGATCTCGGTGTCCCCGAGGTGGTAGGCCGTGAACGGATTCATCGTCGCGATCGTGCCCGTGACCGCGACCCGCAGCACCTTGGGCTGCGCGGTGTCCTGAGCCTGTGCCACGATCGGCGTGCCGAGGACCGCCAGCCCGGCGGCGATCAGGCCGACTCCGATGCGTCTGATGCGCATCACGCGCACCTCCCCTTCCCCATGTTTGGCCAAGAAGTAACCACTCGGTAAGGCAATGTGTCAACAATTGTCGACAATGGCCGCCAACCCGTAACGTACCGAGCGTGCGAATCCTCATCTCGGCCGACATGGAAGGCGCGACCGGAGTCACGTGGCCGGCCGACGTCGAGCCCGGCACCGAGCAGTGGCAGCGGTTCCGCCGGATGTTCAACGGCGACGTCAACGCCTGCGTGCGCGGGCTGGTCGACGGCGGCGCCGACGACGTGCTGGTGAACGAGGCCCACGACACCCAGCGCAACCTGCTGCTGGAGGAGCTCGACGAACGGGCCCGCATGCTGACCGGCAAGCACAAGCCGCTGTCGATGATGCAGGGCATCGAGTCCGGTGTGGACGGTGTCGTGTTCCTCGGCTACCACACCGGCGCCGGCGCCGAAGGCGTGCTCTCGCACACCTATCTCGGCAACTCCGTGACCGGGGTGTGGCTGGACGGCGTGCGGGCCAGCGAGGGCCGGCTCAACGCCGCCGTCGCCGCCGAGCACGGCGTGCCGGTCCTGCTGGTCACCGGCGACGACAAGACGTGTGAGGACGCCTCCGAGTACGCGCCCGAGGCCCGCACGGCCGCGGTGAAGGAGTGCGTCAGCCGCTACTCGGCTATCTGCCTGCCGCCCGCGCGCAGCGGGAAGCTGATCGAGGAGGCGGCGCGGTCGGCCATGGCCCGGGCCGGCCGGGTCGAGCCGGTGGCGTCGAGCCACCACATGGAGGTCGCCTTCGACGCCGCGCACCTGGCCGCGGCGGCCGCGGTCATCCCGACCGTGGAGCGGATCTCCCTGTTGCGGGTCGGCTACGACGCCCCGACCATGACCGAGGCCATGAAGGCGTTCAAGATCGTGACCAACATCGCCGGCGGCGCGGTCGAGAAGATCTACGGGTGAGGGTGCGTGGACGTCGTCGAGCGGTGCGCGGAGCTGATCAGGTTCGACACCACCAACCGGGGTGGCGGGGACAGCGAGGGTGAGCGCGAGGCGGCCGAGTTCGTCGCCGCCGAGCTGTCGGCGGCCGGCGTCGAGCCGACGCTGCTGGAGCGCAAACCCCGTCGCACCAACGTGATCGCCCGGGTGGCGGGCAGCGATGCGTCGTTGCCGCCGGTGCTGGTGCAGGCCCACCTGGACGTGGTGCCGGCGCAGGCGGCGGACTGGGACGTGCACCCGTTCTCCGGCGAGCTGCGCGACGGCTACCTGTGGGGCCGGGGCGCGGTCGACATGAAGGACATGGTGGCCGAGCTGCTGACCGTGGTCACGGACTGGCATGCCCAGGGCCGCCAGCCGCGACGGGACGTGGTGCTGGCCTTCGTGGCCGACGAGGAGGACGCCGGCGACTACGGGGCGCACTGGCTGGTGGCCGAGCATCCCGACCTGTTCCGGGACTGCGCGGCGGCGATCGGCGAGTCCGGCGGGCACACGCACCGGGTCGACGGCATCCACTTCTATCCGGTCGGCACGGCCGAGCGCGGCTCCTCGCACCTGCGGCTGACCGCCCGCGGCCGGGCCGGCCACGGCTCGCGGCGCAACGACGAGAACGCGGTGATCCGCCTGGTCGCCGCCGTGCAGCGGCTGGCCGAGCACCGCTGGCCGGTGCGGCTCATCCCGTCCGTGCAGGCCTACATCGAGCGGGTCGGCGAGGCGCTGGGCGTCGAGGTCGATCTGTCCGATGTGGACGGCACGGTGGCGCGGCTTGGCGGCGCGGCCTCGCTGGTGGAGTCGACGATCCGCAACAGCACCACGCCGACCGCGCTGACCGCCGGCTACAAGGTCAACGTCATCCCCAGCACGGCCGAGGCGCTCATCGACACCCGGGTGCTGCCCGGCGGCGAGGCCGAGCTGCTGGCAGGAGTGGACGAGCTGATCGGGCCGCACGTGAGCCGGGAGCTGATCAACCCGCAGCCGGGGGTGCAGGCGCCGGTGGACTCGCCGTGGTTCGACGCCATCGCCGACGCGCTGCGCTGGGCCGACCCGGCGGCCGTGGTGGTGCCGTACTGCCTGGGCGGCGGCACGGACGCCAAGGCCTTCGCCCGGCTGGGCATCCCCGGCTATGGCTTCTCCCCACTCTGGATTCCCGAGGGCTTCGACTACCGCGCGATGGCGCACGGCGTCAACGAGCGGGTCCCGGTCGAGGGCCTGCGGTTCGGGACCAAGGTCCTCGACCGGTTCCTGTCCCGCTGCTGACCGCCCCGCTTTAACGTCATGAAGGGCCCCATACTGACGTTGAACGTCAGTATGGGGCCCTTCATGACGTGTCAACGTCAGTTGACGGCGATGTCGATCACGGGGCGCTGGGCCGGGTCGAGCCAGGCCATCACCGCCTTGAGGTCCTCGGCCGGGATGGACACGCAGCCCGCGGTCGGCCGGCCGGCCGAGATGTGCAGGAAGAACGCGGAGCCGGCGCCGGGCACCGCCGGGTTGCGGTTGTAGTCGATGACCACCGCGTGGTCGTAGACCGGGCCGGCCTTGCCCAGGTCCTCGCCGGCGGCCTCGTTGAACGGGCACGTGCCGGGATCGCAGTGGTAGTAGGTGTTGTAGAGCGGGGAGTGCACGTCGGACACCCACCAGTCACTGTCGCCGACCTGGCGGTAGGGCAGCCGCGTGCCGTCGTTGGCCTGCCGGCCGAAGGCCTCGGTCAGCGTCCACACGCCGGCCGGCGTCTTGGACACGCTCTCGCTGGCCTGGCCGATGCCGTCCGAGCCGACGTTGGCGGTGAGCGGCCCGCGCACCGCCTTCCACTGGTCCCACAGCAGACCGGTGCGCTGCCACGCGGTGAACGTGGCGGTGGTCGCGGTCGGGCTGTCGGCCACCACGGTGATCAGCTGGCTGGCGTCGCCGTGGTAGGGCACGGGCAGCGGGGTGGCGTCCGCGGGGGTGGCGGTGGCGGTCAGCGCCATGGCGGTGGCCGCTGTCGCCATAACGACGCGGTTGGGCATCGGGGGTGCTCCAGGAAATCGTGTACGGGCCGGTCGGCGCGATCGTAGGGGAAGATCAACCCTTTTGCCGCACGTTCACGTTATTTCCGCACCACCAGGTAATTCCCGCGCCGGGTCGGGGCCGCCCCCCGCGGCCCCGACCCGCGGGCGCGGTCAGTGCACCAGTTCGGCGTCGATCTTGCGCAGCGGCGCGGCCAGCGCCGTCCGGCACGGCACGCCCAGCTTCGTGAACACGCGGGACAGGTGTCCCTCCACCGTCTTCACGCTGACCACCAGCTTCTCGGCGATCTGCCGGTTGGTCAGACCGCGCACGGCCAGCTCGGCGACCTCGTGCTCGCGCACGGTCAGGCTGTCCATGCTGCGCACCTGCGGCGCGCGACGGACCGACAGGCTCAGCTGGGCGTCCACCAGCTCGGCGGCCAGCGCCCGGGCCCCACAGCTCTCGGCCAGCCTGCGCGCCATGCTCAGCTCCCGCAGCGCCGCGTCCCGTTCCCCCATGCCGATCAGGGCCGCCCCCACGACGGCGTGCGACCGGGCGGCGTAGCCGGGCATGCCGGCGTCGGTGAAGCCCTCGGCCGCCCGACTGGCCCGCAGCTGAGCGACCTGGAGGTCGTTGCGGGCCAGCGCGACCTGGCCGTTGGCCAGGTGCATGACCGCGGTGTGCCCCCACATCGACGGCTGCGCGGTCTCGGCCGCGTGCTCGGCCCATAACGCGGCGCGGGCCGGCCGGCTGCGGGTGAGCTCCACGTTGACCATCGACTCGCAGATCCACGGCCGCAGCACCGGCGCCACCCGGCCCGGGTCGGTCTCCACGCCGGCCAGCGCGGCCAGCCGCTGGCAGCCGTCCACGTCGCCCAGGTGCAGCCGCGCCCCCAGCAGCTCCACCAGCAGTCGACGGGACCAGCCGGCGTCCAGCTGGTGCATGGCCCGGGCCGAGGCCTGGTCGGCCAGCTGCGAGTCGCCGCGCCAGGCGGCCGCCCAGGCCTGCACCGCCAGCGCGGCCGTCAGCTCTTCCCCATGCCCCAGCGGACCCGACCCGTGGCCCTGACTTTGCGAAACGGACTGAACGGCGGTCGCCACCGCGCGCGCCGCTAGTTCCGTGGCCCGGCTGAGCCGGCCCCGGAGCACCTGGTTCCGAGCAGCCCCCGTGCTGCGCTCGGCCGCACTCGTCTCGTCGTCCACCTTCTCGACCTCCCCATGGTGAACACCCAATGTAAACCAAGATGAATGAGGAGGTGCCTCAGATACATCACAGTCTGCGCTGTCGTGCTACCTCGTAGAGAACAATGGACGCCGCGTTGGCCGCGTTGAGCGAGCTGGCCGCCCCGCCGATGGGGATGCTCAGCACGTCGTCGCAGGCCGCGCGCCAGGCATTGCTCATGCCGGCGGTCTCGTTGCCCACCACCAGCAGCGTTGGTCCGGTCAGGTCGTGTCGGTCCACGACCGCTGTGCCGTGCTCATCGGTGCCCACGATGTGAACCGTTACGGGTTGGGCGCGGATCCATTCGAGTGCATTTGCCGCCGCGTCGGCCCGGACCACCGGCAGCGCGAACAGCGAGCCGGTGCTGGCCCGCACCGAGCGGGGGTCGTAGACGTCGGCGGCGTGCCCGGCCACGATCACGCCGTGCGCGCCGAAGGCGTCGGCCGAGCGGATCACCGAGCCGATGTTGCCGGGGCTGGTCGGCCGGTCGAAGACCACGCCAAGGAAGTCCTCGGGCACCGGGATCCGGTCCAGGTCGTCCGGCGGCAGCGCGGCCACCGCGATCAGCTCCGGGGCGCTGTCGGCGTCCTTCTCCCCCAGCTCGGCCAGCAGTTCGGGGGCCATCTCGACCCGGGTCGCCGGCACCGTGTCCAGCAGTTCGGCCGCCCACTTGGACAGCCGCCGACCGCCCGGGTACAGCAGCGCCGCCAGCGGCCAGCCGTGTTCGACGGCCAGCGTGATGGGCCGGACGCCGTGCACCAGGAACTCGCCGGTGCGCTGCCGCTTGGTCCGGTTGCCGAGCAACGCCTCCCACTGCTGGAACCGGGCGTTGCGGGTCGTCACCCGCAGATCAGTCACGCCGGCAACCCTGGCACAGGTCGCCACGGTCACCAATTTGCGCGGCCCGCATCTTTGCGTGGCACGCAGATTTCTGTAGCGTGGTCGCCATGGACATCGACGTGGACTACGACGTGGTGATCGCCGGGGCCGGGCCGAACGGCCTGATGCTGGCCGCCGAGTTACGGCTGGCCGGAGTGCGGCCGCTGGTGCTGGAGCGGCTCCCCGAACGGGCGACCGAACCCAAGGCCAACGGCCTGGCCGGGGTGGTGGCCCGGCTGATGGACGCCCGTGGCCTGTACGAGAAGCTCAGCGGCTGGCCCGCCCCGCCGGCCGCGACGCCGTTCTACATGTTCGGCGGCCTGCGCCTGGACCTGCGCGACGTGCCGGACAACCCCATGCACACCGTCCTGGTCCCGCAGACCCGGCTGGAGGCCGTCCTGGAGGAGCACGCCGTCGGACTCGGCGTGGAGATCAGACGTGGAGTCCCTGTAACAGGCTTCACCGACCATGGGTCCCACATCACCGTGACCGCCGACCAGGACTACACCGCCCACTTCCTCGTCGGCTGCGACGGTGGCCGCAGCGACGTCCGCAAGCTGGCCGGCATCGATTTCCCCGGCGTCACCGACGACGACGTCGTCAGCCGCTCCGTCAACGTCGTGCTGCCCACCGCCTCGGCCGGCGGCCTGCCCGTGCCGGGACATGGCGACATCCCGCCGTTTTTCTTCCACCGCACCACAACTGGGGCGTTCATCTGGGCCCGGTTCGACGACGCCTGCTCGGTCACGACCATGGAATGGGCGGACGCCCCCGGCGACGACGTCCCCCTGACCCTCGACGAGCTGGCCGCCAGCGTGCGGCGGGTGCTCGGCGCCGACGTGCCGATGGAGCTGCCCGTGCTGGACCGGCCGCTGCTCATGCGGCGCAGCCGGGGCCGCAACACCCGCATCGCCGACCGGTTCCGTCTCGGCCGCGTCCTGCTGGCCGGCGACGCCGCCCACATCCACTCCGGCATCGGCGGGCCCGGCCTCAACGCGGGGCTCCAGGACGCCGCCAACCTGGGCTGGAAGCTCGCCGCCACCATCCGGGGCTGGGCCCCCGACGGGCTGCTCGACACGTACCACTCCGAGCGCCACCCCGTCGCCGAACGCGTCGCCATGCAGACCCAGGCCCAGTCAGCGCTGCTCTCGCCCGGCTCCAAGGTCACCGCCCTGCGCACCCTGTTCGCCGAGCTCATCGAGCCCGTCGCCGCCCGTCGGCACATCGTCGACACCATGTCCGGGCACGACACCCGCTACTTCGCCGGCGACCATCCCCTCGTCGGCGCCCTCGTGCCCGAGCTGTCCGTCACCACCACAGCCGGGGTGGTCCGCCTGGCCGAACTCCGCCGCACCGGCCGCCCTCTGCTGCTCGACCTCGCCGGCGTCGCCCCCGTCGCCGCCGGCTGGCGCGACCGTGTCGACGTCGTCACCGGATCTTCGGCCGACCATCCCGCCCTGCTCATCCGCCCCGACGGCTTCGTCGCCTGGGCCGGCGCCTCCCCCGACGGCCTGGCCGAGGCGTTGGAACGCTGGTTCGGCTCCCCTACGGCTTGAGGTCCGTCGCCGCGCGCAGCGAACCGTCCATATAGAACGGTGTCGAGCTGTGCTCGTGGGCGATCAGCCAGCGTCCGTCGACCTTGCGCAGCCCGTACGTCGCCCGGAACCACATCTCGAACGCGAACCCCGCCCCCTTCGGCGACGCCGACATCCGGTTCAGCGAGTGCGCCCACCCGAACTCGCCGTGCACGTGGATCGACAGCTCCGTCACCTCGAAGTCCACCGGCCCCTCGAACGTGTCGAACCACGCCTGCTGCCGCCCCACGTCCCGGGCGTCGTCGCCGCTACGCCCCAGCGGCGGCGCCAGATCGAACTTCACCACGTCCTCGCTGTACCGCCCGATCAACCCCGCCGCATCCCGCTCCCGCATCGCCCTCTCGGCCGCCGTGATGACGCCCCGGATCTCGTCCGTCTCCCGAAAGCTCATGACTGCTCTCCCTCTCGTCGGTCACCCCCGTGTCGACACCGCCCGCCGCGATTCGACATCCCGCCGTCGAGAGCTCAGTCCGAGGGCCTCGCCCGCTCCACCGGGTACCCGATCTCGTACAGCTCGGCGGACATGCTGGTGGCGTTGACCTCGCAGACCCGGCCGGCCGGCGACGTGCTGGTACGCAGAATGCGCTGCACCGGCACGCCGGCCGGGAGCCGCAGCAGTTCCACCTCGCGCGTGGTCGCCGCCCGCGCCGAAATGCGCTCATACCAGGACAGCGGCCCGTGGCCGGCATCCTCGATCCGGTCGGTCTGGTTCCGCAGTCCAACGGCGTTCCGGTTTCCGGACGGGCTCAGTGCCACCGAACGCCGTCATGCGCACACGGAGGCCAAGCTCGGGCTCGGCGGAGTGCTGACTTCGCTGCCGGTGCTCTGGATCAACCACCCCGGTCGGCTGGCGGACGCCGGATACAAGCCGGCGCAGCTCGCCGTGGCAGCGCGGTGCGGCCTGGCTGTCGCGCCGACGCTCGTCACCAACGAGGAGCACGCGGTCCGGCGATTTGCCGCAGGAGCCGAGGTTCTCACCAAGATGTTCGGCGCGGCCAGCATCTCCGAAGAGGGTCGACGGAAGGTCGCCTTCAGCCGCATCATCACCGACACCGAGCTGGCCGATCTTCGCGGCGTGGACGTGACGGCACATCAGTTCCAGCACTGGGTGCCGAAGAAGTACGACGCTCGGCTGATCGTGATCGGTGATCGGCTGTTCGCCTTCTCCATCGAGGCCGGCAGCGTCGAGTCGTACGTCGACTTCCGCCGCGACTACGAGGCGCTGACCTACGACCGGATCGATGTGCCCGTCGAGGTGCGGCAGGGCGTACGCCACTTCATGCGGCACTTCGGGTTGGTCTACGGAGCGTTCGACTTCGTGGTCACGTTCGACGGCCGATGGACCTTCCTCGAGTGCAATCCTGGTGGTCAGTACGGGTGGCTCGAGTCCGCGACCGGCGCGCCGGTGACCGCTACGCTGGCCGCACTTCTCGCCGAGGGGGTCGGTTCGTGACTCAGGGCTGGCCGGCACGGGCGGCGGCGCTCGTTGAGGAACTGCGGGCCAAGGGCGCGCTGCGGACCGAGGACTGGGCCGAGCCGCTGAGCACCGTGCCCAGGCATCACCTCGTGCCCTGTTTCTATGAGCAGGATCGGAATGGCCGGTGGGAGAGGGTCGACAGCAGCCACGGGGACCGGTGGTGGAACGCCGTGTATTCGAACACGGCGCTGGTCACCGCGCTTGGCGACGCTGCGATGGAGCCGATCTCGTCGAGTAGCCAGCCGAGTCTGATGGTCCGGATGCTGGAGGCGTTGGACGTGCGCCCCGGCGATCGTGTGCTGGAGATCGGCACCGGGACCGGGTACAACGCGGCGTTGTTGGCGGCTCGTCTCGGGGACGCGAACGTGTACTCGATCGATGTGAACGCAGACTTGGTCGCGCTGGCGCGAGAAAGGCTGGCATCGATAGGCCGGGAGCCGACGTTGCGGGTGGTCGACGGCGAGGAGGGGCTGCCCGAGTTCGCGCCGTACGACAGGGTCATCGCCACCTGTTCGGTACCCGAGGTGCCGTGGGCGTGGGCCGATCAGCTCGTGCCCGGAGGATTGGCTCTGGTCGACGTCAAGCGCGGCAGCCAGAGCGGAAACCTGGTGCTCCTGAGGCGGATGGCCGAAAAACTGGAAGGTCGCTTTCTGCCTGAGTGGGCGGCATTCATGCCCATGCGGCACGAAGGGAGACCGACTCCCCTGCCGGCGGGATCCGTCGACACGACAGCTGCGGAGTCGGTGACCGAGCTCGGCGCGCAGCCGTGGACGAAGAAAGTCCCGTGGTTCCTCGCCCAACTCGCGAGCGCCCAGCCGATGACTTTCGGGTACGTCCTCGATGCCACCGGCGGCGCGCCGAGCCATGCGCGGCTCACGGCGCCGGACGGTTCCTGGTGCACCGTCGCTCTGGATGCCGTGGAGGGTGCGCATGTTGTGCGGCAGGCCGGGCCATTGCGGCTCTGGGATGCGGTGGAGGCGGGGTACTCGCAGTGGGCCGCGTTCGATCGACCGGCGTGGGACAGACTCGGACTCACGGTTCGGCGTGACCGGCAGTGGGTGTGGGTCGACGATCCGGCCAACCCGATCGTGAGGGGGGATGTCGAAGGCGAGCGGGCGGCTTCGACAGTCCGGCGGTGAGAGGATTCCGGCGAGGAGGTTTCGGACGTGAGGTACCTGATCCTGATCCACAGCAACCCGCGGTCCCGGGCGTTGTGGGAGACGTTGACGGACGAGCAGCGGATGGAGTTCGGGCGCGGGCACATGGCGCTGGGCGAGGAGCTGGCGGCGTCGGGTGAGCTGGTGGTGTCGAACGGGCTGACGGGGCCGGAGCTGGCCAAGCGGGTGTGGGTGCGGGACGGGGAGACGGTGACCAGCGACGGCCCGTTCGCGGAGGTGAAGGAGTACCTGGCGGGGTTCTATCTGGTGGACTGCGAGACCGAGGAGCGGGCGCTGGAGTGGGCGGCGAGGACGCCGGACGCGCAGTTGGGCGGGGCGGTGGAGGTGCGGCCGATCCTCGACATGAGCACGCTGGACCTGTGAGAGTCACGACCGAGGTGGAGGACCTGCTGCGCACGCTGGCGCCGAAGGTCCTCGGCGTGCTGGTGCGCCGCAACGGCGGCTTCGACACGTGCGAGGACGCGGTGCAGGAGGCGTTGCTGGCGGCGGCGCAGCAGTGGCCGGAGGAAGGGGTGCCGGGCAACCCGACGGGCTGGCTGATCACGGTGGCGCAGCGCCGGCTGACGGAGGTGTGGCGCAGCGAGGCGGCCCGCCGCCGGCGGGAGGAGGCGGTGTTCGCGTCCGAAGTGGACGACGCCGAGGTGTCCACAGTGGACGACACGCTGACGCTGCTGACCCTGTGCTGCCACCCGTCGCTGACCCGGGTGTCGCAGGTGGCGTTGACGCTGCGCGCGGTGGGCGGCCTGACCACGGGAGAGATCGCCCGCGCGCTGCTGGTGCCGGAATCGACGGTGGGGCAGCGGATCAGCCGGGCCAAGGCGAAGATCAAGGCGGCCGGGGCGCACTTCGCGCCGCCGCCGGATGACGAGCGGGACGAGCGGATCGCGGCCGTGCTCAGCGTGCTGTACCTGATCTTCAACGAGGGCCACACGACCAGCTCCGGCGCCGCCATCAACCGGGTGGAGCTGACCGCCGAGGCGATCCGGCTGACCCGGCAGCTGCACCGGCGCATGCCTGAGGACGGCGAGGTGGCGGGCCTGCTGGCGCTGATGCTGCTCACCGACGCCCGCCGCCCGGCCAGGACCCGCCCCGACGGCACGCTGGTGCCGCTGGCCGAGCAGGACCGCACCCGCTGGGACCGGGCGGCGATCGCCGAGGGCACGGACCTGATCACCCACGCCCTGGCCACCGCCGCCATCGGCCCATACCAGCTCCAGGCGGCGATCGCCGCCGTGCACGACGAGGCGACCGGCCCCGACGACACCGACTGGAAGCAGATCCTCGGCCTGTACGAGCTGCTCACCGCCGCCGCGCCCGGGCCGATGGTCACCCTGAACCGCATCGTCGCCGTGGCCATGGTCCGCGGCCCGGCCACCGCCCTGGCCGAGCTCGACCGGGCCGAGCCGACCTTGGGCGGCCACTACCGGGTCGACGCCGTCCGCGCCCACCTGCTCGAACTGTCCGGCAATCCCGAGGCCGCCCGCACGCACTACGAGCAGGCGGCCCGCCGCACCCTGAGCCTGCCGGAACAGCGCTACCTCACCGCGAAGGCAGCACCTCCACCTCCGCGCCAGCGACCCGCTCGCGGTCGTTGACCAGTTCCAGGCTCACGACCCGGTCGTCGGAGACGGTGAAGACGAACAGGCCCATGACCTCGCCGCGGTACATCCACACCGCGCCGACCTTGCCGTCGATGAGGGCCGGCAGCGCGCCGCGGGCCTTGCCGGAGAAGGCGGTCGCCACGGTGCGGGCGCCGGTCATGCGAGCGGACAGCAGCGGAGCGCCCTTGTCCTGGTTGGCGATGGAGCTGGCGACGGTGGTCTCGTCGGCCCGCAGCTCGACCTCCGGGTCCAGCAGCTCCAGCAGGGCGTCGAAGTTCCCGTCACGGGAGGCGGCGAGGAAGGCGTCGACGACCCGGCGCTGCCGGTTGAGGTCGGCCTCGGGGTGGTCCGCGCCCTGCACCCGCCGCCGCGCCCGGCTGGCCAGCTGCCGGGTGGCGGCGACCGACCGCCCGACGATGGGCGCGATCTCGTCGAACGGCACCGCGAACAGGTCGTGCAGCACGAAGGCCAGCCGCTCGGCCGGGGCCAGCGTCTCCAGCACCACCAGCAGCGCCGGCCCGACCGAGTCGGCCAGCAGCGCCTCCTGCTCGGGCCCGGCGACGGTGGCCTCGACCGGCGCCTCCTCGATGGGGTCCTCGCGCCGGGACTTGCGGGACCGCAGCATGTCCAGGCACACCCGAGCGGTCACGGTGGTCAGCCAGCCGCCGAGGTTCTCCACCTCGCTGGTGTCGGCCCGGCTCAGCCGCAGCCACGACTCCTGCACCGCGTCCTCGGCGTCGTTGGCCGAGCCGAGCATCCGGTAGGCCACCCCGCGCAGGTGGTCCCGATGCGTCTCGAACTGTCCGGCCAGCCATTCTTCGTTCACGGGTCACATCCTCCGTCCGCGGTCCGTCATAGCAGTGACGGGCGGCGGACGCCCGATGTGACCGGAGGAGAAAACCATGGCGATCTTGCAGACGGTGCTGTTCCCCGTGCAGGACGTGGAGAAGGCGAAGCCGGTGTACACGGCGCTGCTGGGGGTGGCCCCGAGCGTCGAGTCGCCGTACTACGTGGGCTACGACGCCGAGGGCCAGCACGTCGGCCTGGTGCCCAACGGCAGCACCAACGGCCCGGCCTGCTACCGGCACGTGGAGGACCTGAGCGCGGGCCTGGCGGCGCTGGTGGAGGCGGGGGCGAGCATCGCGCAGGAGCCCAAGGAAGTCGGCAACGGCCGGACGGTGGCCAGCGTGCTGGACGTGGACGGCAACGAGATCGGCCTGATCCAGGACCGCGGCTGACGGCGGTGCGGCCCCTTGAACGGGAGGGGCCCCACGCGGGTCACGGGGTCGGCAGCGGCGAGCCGGGGATGCTCTGGTCCGCCGGCACGACGCCGTTGACCAGATAGTTGTCGACGATGGCGTCCAAGGCGGGGTTCTGGTCCAGGCAGTACTGGCCGTGGTTGCCGGCGCCGGTGACGGTGATCAGCCGCGAGTTCTGGAATCGGGCGTGGGCGGCGCGGGCGCCCTCGATCGGGGTGACGGGGTCACGCTCGCCCTGCACCATCAGCACCGGCGGCACACCCTTGCCGTTCACGGTCGGCAACGGCTTCGGGTGGCTGGGCCAAAACGCGCACGGCTGCTCCAGCTGGGCCGCGCCCCACAACGGCAGGCCCGCGTCGATGTAGCGCTGGGACAAGCGGATCAGCGATGCGCGGTCCCCGCCGACGTAGCGGGTGTCGTTGCAGCGGACGGCGTATTCGGTGGCCACCTGGGGCCCGGCGTTGGAGTCGACCGGCGGGATGACGGCCTTGATCGCCGCCCGGGCGGCGGCCCTGGCCTGCTCTGAGGCGGCGGGGTCGGTCGCGGTGCGGGCGTTGCCGACGGTGGCGGCCAGCGCCTTCCACTCGCCGGTGGCCTCGGTCGCGGCGAGGATGGCCAGGTCCAGGTCGAACGGGCCGTAGGTCACGCCGCCGCCCAGGTCGAGCGGGGTGCGGCCGAGCGCCGCCCGGATGCTCTGGTAGGTGGCGTACACGGCGTCGGCGGTGGCGCCGAGATGATAGTCGGCGTCGTACTTGGCCAGCCACGGCACGAGGTCCTCGCGCCAGCGGCGTTCGATGCCGATCGGCTGCAAGCCGAAGGAGTCCTGCCAAGTGCCGGTGAACTCGGTGTTGGAGTCCAGCACGAACCGGCCGGTGTGCTGCGGGAACGTCTGGGCGTAGTGCGCGCCCATCCAGGTGCCGGCCGAGTAGCCGACCCAGTTGATCGTCGGCCGGCCCAGCAGCGTGCGCAGCAGGTCGATGTCGCGGACCGTCTGGTAGGTGTCGATGTAGGGCAGCAGCGCGCCGGCGTGCTGCTGGCAGGCGCGGGCGAAGCCGGCGATGCCGTCCAGGATCTTGTTGAGGTTGCCGGGATCCCGGTTCTGCGGGTCCAGCTTCGCGAACGAGCTGCCGTCCTCGCCGCAGTCCACGGTGGTGCTCTTGCCGGTGCCGCGAGCGTCCATGCCGATGACGTCCTGATGCTCGCGCAGCGCCGCCTGCCCGGTGAGGGCGACCGGGAAGAACCGCCCGGCCCCGCCCGGCCCGCCGGGGTTGGTGATCAGCGACGCGGTGGCCGTGCCGGTGGCGGCCAGGCGGCTGACCGCGATGGTCAGGTCCGGGCCCTGGCCCGGGTGATCCCAGTCGCGGGGCGTGGTGAAGGTGGCGCACTGCAACCCGGCGAGCAACTTCGTCGGATCCGCGCCCGCCGGCAGGTTCACCTCGTCGGCGGCGCACTGGCGCCAGTTCAGTTGCTGCGTCGCGTAGCGGGTCGCAACGCCGGCCTGTGCCGGCGCCGCCGTGGCCACCAAGCCGCACAGCACGGCTGCGACCACGGCGGCGATCCCCAGTTGGCTTCTCATGAGGAACAGTCGAAACTATGCCGCAGCGGCATGGTCAAGCCCGAACGACCAGGCCGTTCTCGGTGACGTCGATCGCACACGCGGTCAGGTCGGCGATGACCCGGTCCGCGGTCAGCTCGGCGGCGTCGTGCGAGGTGGCGACGCCCAGCGTGCGGGCCCCGGCGGCGCGGCCGGCGGCCAACCCGGCGGGCGCGTCCTCGACCACCAGGCATTCACGGATGTCGACGCCAAGCGCGGCGGCCGCCTTGAGGTAGCCCTCCGGGTCGGGTTTGCCCCGCGTCACGTCGTCGGCGGCGACCAACACCTTCGGCACCGGCAAACCGGCCGCGGTCAGCCGGGCCCGCATCAGCCGCTGCGAACCGGAAGTGACTGCCGCCCAACGGTTCAAGGGCAGCGCCGGCAACAACTCCGTGGTCGCCGGCAGCGCCGTGACGTCGTCGAGGTCGGTCAGCTCCATGTGCGCCAGCTCGGCGACCGCCTCCTCCCGTTCGGCCTCGGGCAGCAGGTCGGCGATGGTGTCCTCGCTGCGCCGGCCGTGGCACACCCGCAGGATCGCCTCGGCGTCCATGCCGCGCTTGGCCGCCCACGTCCGCCAGGTCCGCTCCACCACCGGCGTCGAGTCGACCAGCGTGCCGTCGATGTCGAACAGGACCGCCGCCACGTCGAAGAACATCAGGCCACCCAGGGGCCGACGCCGCCGATGCGCTGGACCTTGTACCGCACGGTGAAGCCGGGCCTGCGCTCGTCCGGGAACGTGACGTCCGGGCCCAGGTAGACCTTGGTGAGGCGGTCCAGCAGGTCCCAGGTGTCGTCGGACGTCTCCACCTCGGCCCGGGCGTGCAGCACGGCGTGCTCCTGGAGGAACTGGCCCGGCGCCCGGGGCGCGTCGAAGGCCAGCACCACGCGCGGGTCCCGCTCCATGTTGCGGATCTTGGCGTAGTGCCCGAGGTGCCCGCTGACCAGGTCGTCGCCGTCCAGTCCGATCCAGATCGCCGAGACCTGCGGGCTGCCGTCCCGGTTGATGGTGCTCAGGTGGGCCAGCGGCCCACTGGAGATCAGTTCGCGCAGCTGCCCCGGCAGCTTGATCGTTTCCGCCACGTCGCCACGGTAGCAACGCGGGTGCCCTAGGGTGGGGGAAACGGTGGCCGACCTTCGGCGGATTGCCGGCGGCGTGGGGCGCTGACAAGGTCTGAAGGACTCTTTCGGATCTGGGGGATCGTGGTCGACTCGACGGCGCCCGGCGTGGTGCCGGGCTTGTTGCGGCACGCGGCGTTCCTGCGGCTGTGGCTGTCCGGGCTGTTTGCCGAGACCGCGGAGTGGATGCTCCAGGTCGCGCTGCCGGTCTACGTCTACCAGGCCACCGGGTCGGCCGGCTCGACGGCGCTGGTGATGGTGACCGGCATCGTGCCGATGCTGCTGGTCAGCCCGGCGGCCGGGATGATCGCCGACCGGTTCGACCGGCGGCGGGTGCTGATGGTGGTGTGCCTGGCCCAGGCCGCGGTGTCGGCGCCGCTGCTGTTCGGCGGCCAGCAGGCCGTGATCTACCTGGTGATGGCCGCCCAGTCGGCGCTGGCCTCGCTGTTCGAGCCGACCCGCAACGCCCTGGTGCCGGCGCTGGTCGGGGCCGACCGGCTGGCCTCGGCCAACGGGCTGATGGGCTTCAACAGCAGCGTCGCCCGGCTCGCCGGCAGCTCGCTGGGCGGGCTGGTGCTCGGCGTGTGGGGCCTGGGCTGGGTGATCGCCGGCTACCTGGCGGCGCTGGTGATCGCCGCGCTGCTGTTGGTGCCGCGGTTCGGCGTGCACGTGGAGGCCGTGCGGGCCGACGTGGGCGGCTGGCTGGACGGGGTGCGCGCGTTCCGGGACCCGGCGCTGCGGGCCACCGGGGTGTCGCTGGCGCTGATCGCGTTGGGGCAGGGCATGTTCCTGGTCCTGTTCGTGGTGTTCGTGACCGGTCCGTTGCACGGTGGCGACGCGGATGTCGGCCTGCTGCGCGGAATCCAGGCCGTCGGCGGCGTCGGGGCCGGGTTGCTGATCGCCGCCGTGGCCAACCGGGTCAGCGCGGTGCGGATGATGGGGCTGGGCATCCTGACGCTGGGCCTGTGCTCGGCGCTGGTCTGGAACCTGCCCCACCTGACCGTGACTTTTTGGCTCTACGTGGTGCTTTTCGCCGCTGTCGGCGCGCCGGCGGTGGTGGCCCAGTCGGCGGCGCTGACCGCCGTGCAGCTGCGGGCGCCCGACGAGCAGGTCGGCCGGGTGCTGGCCGCCGTGTACGCCGGCTTTGCCGGGTTGCAGACCGTCGGCACGCTGTTGGCGGGGTTCCTGGTCGGCGTCGTTGGCCTGGACGTTCTGCTGGACGTGCAGGCCGGAATGCTGGTGGCGGCCGGGATCGCGGCGCTGCTCAGGCGGAAGTAGCCAGCCAGCCCCGGTGCAGGGCCGGGGCGAGCTCGTGGGCGGCGGAGTTGCGGACGTTGTCCTCGTCGTGCAGGTAGCCCTCGGTGGTGGCCAGCGCCGAGTGGCCCAGGTCGCGCTGCACCTGCCTCGGCGGCACGCCCCGTTCCACGGCGTGGGTGGCGTAGGAGTGGCGGGCCGAGTGCGGGTGGATCGTGTCGCGGAGCGGGGCCAGGTGGGTGGCGACGAACTCCCCGTCGGGGGTCGCCAGCAGATCCCGCAGCCAGGGGGCTTTGGGCGGCTCCGTGAAGGTCCGGCAGAGCCTGGTCAGCACGGCTTGCAGGTGCGAGGTGTGGACGCGTTTTCCCGTGCTGGTGATGAAGATCGGGCGAGTGGCGGTGCCGACCTGGCCCGGCAGCGCCGGCACCGCCGGCTCGACGCGGACCGCCAGGTAGTCCTCCAGGGCATCGGCCACCGGCGGGGCCAGCGCCACCTCGCGGTCCTTGCCGCCCTTGCCGTGCACACGCAGGACGCCGATGTCGTTCGGGCCGGCCCGTCGGTAGTCGGCGAGGTTGACGCCGACCAGCTCGTCGGCCCGAACCCCGGTGCCCACCAGGATTTCCACCATCGCCCGGTCGCGCCTGCCGTCGCGGCTGCGCTCGGCCAGCAGGTAGGCCGCCATCAGCAGCGCCCGGCAGGCCTGGAACGACCACCGCTTGGTCGTCGACGGCGTGCCGGCCGGCTTGTTCAGGTGCTGGGCCCGTCGGTCCACAAGGGACACCGGGTTCCGCGTCGCCAGCCCCTCCCGCAGCAGGTACTTGGTGTAGAACGCCGACACCGCCGACAGCATCCGCCCCCGGGTGGCGTCGCTGTAGCCGGCGTCGGCGAGCTCGGCCAGCCAGCGCTCCACGTGCTCCACCCGGACGTCGGCGAACCGGATTTCGTTGCTGGCGCACCAGTTCAGCCACTCCAGGCCGGTGGGCTCGGCTCGCCGGCGACCGCGGCGGCGGGTCGGGTCCGGCGGCGTGTAGCCGGGCACCCACTCCAGCGGGACGCCCAGATCGGTGGCGTAGGCGAGGCGCGTGTTGACCGAGGCGTAGACGCGGAGAAACTCCTGGAGCCGCTCGCGGGCCGTCTTGTCCTCGCCGAGCACCGCCAACGTCACGTCGACTCCCCTATCTTGATCACGGGCAGTCTGCCACAGTGCCTGCGACAACGGGGGGAACCATGCGAGACGTGATCATCGTCGGCGGCGGGCCGACGGGACTGATGCTGGCCGCCGAGCTGCGGCTGCACGGCGTGGACGTGGTGGTGCTGGAACGGGATCCGGAGCCGACGAAGGTGGTTCGGGCGCTGGGCCTGCACGCGCGGACGATCGAGGTGCTGGACCAGCGCGGGCTGTTGGAGCGCTTCCTGGCCGTCGGCCGCAAGCACCCGGCCCGGGGAGCGTTCGCCGGCATCGAGAAGCCGGCGCCGGAGCACCTGGACACCGCGCACGGCTACCTCCTGGGCATCGTCCAGCCCACCACGGACCGGCTGCTGGCCGAGCACGCGGTCGAGGTCGGGACGGAGATCCGGCGCGGGTGCGAGGTGGTGGGCCTGAGCCAGGACGACGACGGCGTGACGGTCGATCTCGCCGACGGAGACCAGCTGCGCTCCCGCTACGTCGTCGGCTGCGACGGCGGCCGCAGCACGGTGCGGAAGCTGCTGGGCATCGGCTTTCCGGGCGAGCCCAGCAGCGCGGACACCCTGCTGGGCGAGATGGAGGTGACGGCGTCGCCGGAGACGCTGCTCGCCGTGACGACCGAGATCCGCAAGAAGCAGAAGCGGTTCGGGATCGGCCCGATCGGCGACGGCCTGTACCGGGCGGTGGTGCCGGCCGAGGGGGTGGCCGAGGACCGCGCCACGCCGCCGACCTTCGAGGAGTTCCGGCGGCAGCTGGTCGCGACCGCCGGCACCGACTTCGGCGCGCACTCGCCGCGCTGGCTGTCCCGGTTCGGCGACGCCATCCGGCAGGCCGAGCGCTACCGGGACGGCCGGGTGCTGCTGGCCGGCGACGCCGCGCACGTGCATCCGCCGATGGGCGGGCAGGGCCTCAACCTGGGCGTGCAGGACGCGTTCAACCTCGGCTGGAAGCTGGCCGCCGCGGTCGAGGGCTGGGCGCCGGCCGGGCTGCTGGACACCTACGAGACCGAGCGGCATCCGGTCGCCGCCGACGTGCTGATCAACACCCGGGCGCAGATGGAGCTGGTGTCGACCGAGCCGGGGCCGCAGGCGGTGCGGCGGCTGCTGGCGGAGCTGATGGACTTCGAGGAGGTGCGCCGGCACCTGGCCGCGAAGATCATGGCCATCGACATCCGCTACGACTTCGGCGACCCCCATCCCCTGGTCGGCCGCCGGCTGCGGGACATCGCCCTGACCAGGGGCCGGCTGTTCGGGCTCATGCACGCCGGCCGCGGGCTGCTGCTCGACCAGACCGGGCGGCTGTCGGTCCAGGGCTGGGCCGACCGGGTCGACCACGTCGTCGACACCGGCGCGGAACTGGACGTGCCGGCCGCCTTGCTGCGGCCGGACGGACACGTGGTGTGGGTCGGCGACGACCAGCAATCCCTGCTCAATCGATTCCGTGATTGGTTCGGCGTTTCCCGTCGATGATTTCGCCGGCCGGTCGGCGCAACGGAGCCGTCGGTTTCTGCCCTAAAGGGACAGGTACGCCCCACGGTGGCGCGGTAACCGATCACCTCGGACACCGATGGACATTGCGTCCGGCCGGCCCGGCCGCTAGTGTCGGGGGCACTGGCGGGGAGAGCGGGACAATGGGGGCGGTGCCGGGTGCCTGCGGGAATCTTTGTCGTTGTCGAGGCGCAGCTGTCCACGAGCGGTATTCGACCATTGGCGGTCGCACGCCGACTCGGGCACGAAACGGTGTTCGTCACCAATGATCCGGACCGCTATCGCGGCATCGAAACGTATGCCGAGACGCTTTCCGAGCACGTGTCGGAAGTGATTACCGGCGACACGAATTCGGTGGACGGAATCCTGGCCGCGGTCGACCGCCTCGGCCCGCTGGCCGCGCTCTACACCCACTGCGACTACAACCTGCCGCTGGTCGCCGAGGCCGCCGCGAAGCTGGGACTGCCCGGCCTGTCGCCCCGCGCGGCGGCCACGGCCCGGGACAAGCTGGCGACCCGGCAGGTCTGCGCCGAGGCCGGCGTGCCCGCGCCCGGGTTCGCCCACGCGGCCACCGAGCGGGAGGCGGTCGAGGCCGCGCGCCGGGTCGGTTTCCCCTGTGTGGTCAAGCCGATGACCGAGTCGGCCAGCACCGGGGTCGCCCTGGCGTTCACCGAGGACCGGGTGCGGGAGCTGTTCCACGGCATCGCGGACGTGCCGCACGACGCCCGTGGCCAGCGGCGTCGCCCGGGCGTGCTGATCGAGGAGTACCTCGTCGGCTACGAGGTGAGCGTGGAGTCGGTGACGTTCGAGGGCCGCACCCAGGTTCTCGGGGTCACCGACAAGAACCTGGGCGGCGCGCCGTACTTCGCCGAGACCGGCGACAGCTTCCCGTCCGGTCTGCCGTCCGAGGTGACCGAGCCGCTCGCGCGGACCGCCGTGGACGCGTTGGCGGCCATCGGTTTCGACTTCGGGGCCGCGCACACCGAGATCAAGATGACCGCCGACGGGCCGAGGCTGGTGGAGGTCAACGCCCGCATCGGCGGGGCCGAGATCGCCGTGCTGGTCGAGGAGGCGCTCGGTTTCCCCTACCTGGAACAGGTGCTGCGCATGCACCTCGGCCAGCGTCCGCATCTCGACGCCACCCGGCGCCGGGCCGCGGCCTCCCGCTACCTGGCGGCCCGCCGCCCTGGCGTTGTGACCGCCGTGCACGGCCTCGACCTGGCGGCCCGGATCCCGGGAGTCACCGAGGTCGAGGTCAAGGTCGGCCCGGGCGACGAGATCGCGTTGCCGACCAGCAACCACGAGCTGCTCGGGCACGTCGTCGCCGTCGGCGGCACACCGGCCGAGGCCGGCCGCCGCGCCGACGCCGCGCTGGGCCAGATCGACCTCGAGGTCGGCTGACCTCTTCCCACCACCAGCCCGTGGCCGCTCGCCGGCCGGGGGCGGATCAACCCTGCACGCAACCCGACAGAGCTGGAGGCCCCCACCATGCCCGCGCCCTGGGACGGCAAGTACAAGGTGATCGACATTCCGCCGCCGGCGCCGGAAGTGCTGGCCGAGTTCGAGACGCTGCCGTGGGACGAGTTCACCGGCGCCAAGCAGCGCTACCGCCGGTTCTCCCAGTTCCGCATGACCTTCGACGCCGACCACGACAGGTGGGCGCTGGAGCTGCTCCCCTACCGCCCGTTCCTGCAACCCAAGATGGTCAACGGCTTCGTCGGCGGCGTGCAGCGGCCGTTCCCGCCGCTGCGCATCGACCCGTCGCCGCAGCTGGACGCGGGCGCGACGGCGCTGGGGCTGGACCGGGGCAAGGCGTGGCAGCTCAACGTGCACCAGTGCCGGGTGATCAGCACCCCGGAGATCCAGGGCATCTCGGTGCCCGAGGGCCCGCACCGGGACGGCCACGAGTACGGCATGCTGGCGGTCTTCGGCCGGCACAACATCACCGGCGGCACCAACCAGCTGATGCCCAGCGGCGGCGGCGAGCCGTTCTTCGAGGTGACGCTGCAACCCAATCAGGCGCTGGTCTACGACGACAGCGCGATGTGGCACAACGCCACCGACATCGCCGCGCTCGACGACACCGGCGGGCACCGGGACCTGTGGATCATCGCCATCAACTCGTGGGAGAACCGCAAGTACGGCGAGGAGTTCGAACGGGCCGCGATGGCCGGCGACGGCGCGTCCACCGTGCCGGCCGGAATGGGCTGACCGGCATGGACCTCGTCGAGGCGGGCGCCCGCTGGGGCACCCCGTTGTACGTGCTGGACACCGATCGGCTGCGGGCGAACCTGGATGGGCTGGCCCGCGCCGTGGCCCCCGACCGCCTGCTCTACTCGCTGAAGACGAACTACCTGCCGGCGGTCACCGAGATCGTCCGGGAGCGCGGCTACGGCGTGGACGTGGTGTCCGGCTACGAGCTGCGGGCCGCGTTGCGCGCCGGGTTCAGGCCCGAGGACATCGTGTTCAACGGGCCGGTGAAGACCGAGGACGAGCTGCGGGCCGCCACCGACGCCGGCGTGTTCGTCAACATCGACGGCGAGCAGGAGATCGACTTCCTGGGAGGTCTCGGCCGGCCGGTCGAGGTGGGTCTGCGGGTCTTCCCGCCGCAGGATGTCTACGCCGGCGCGCCGCCGCTGCCCAAGCGGGCCACGCCGTCCAAGTTCGGCTGGCCGCTGGCCGACGCCGATCGTCTCGTGCGGGCGATTCGGCAGCGCCCTTCGTTGCGGTTACGGGGAATCCACTGCCATCTCGGGTCGCAGATCACCAGCGTGCCGGCGTTGCTGGCCGCGCTGGAGGAGGTGATCGCCTGGGTTGCCGGGGTGGGCGGGATCGACCTGCTCAACCTGGGCGGCGGGTTCGGCGTGCCGGGCATCCAACGGATCAAAGGCGCGGTGGCCGGGCTGAGCGAGGTCCGCGCGGCCACCGGCGGCCTGCCGCCGCAGCCGGTGTTCGACCCGGCCGAGCTGGTCGCCGGCGCGCGAAAGGCGTTGGCGGACAACGGATTGTCCGGGGTCCAGGTGTGTTGGGAACCTGGCCGCCGGGTCGTGTCCGACACGGTGACACTGCTGACCACGGTGGCCACGGTCAAGCGCACCGGCGAGGGCACGTGGGTGCTGCTCGACGGCGGCCTGAACCTGCTGCCGACCGCCGGCGTGGCCGAGCGCCACCGGTACGAGGCGCTGCGCCAGGATGCCCCGCAGCAGTCGTTCTTCCTCGGCGGCCCACTGTGCTACGAGGGCGACGTGTTTTCGCTGGATGCCTTGCTGCCAGAGGACATCCGGCCGGGCGACCTGGTCGCCGTGCACGACGCCGGCGCATACAGCGTCACCCGGGCGACGAGCTTCAACCGGCCCCGGGCGGCGGTCGCGGCGATCTCCGCCGACGGCGGCCAACTGTGCTGGCGGGCCGAGCGTGACGAGGACATCTTCCGATTCGAGGACGTGAGATGAGCCGCCCACAGTTCCACGCGGTCGCCCTGTGGGCGGTGCCGCGTTCGGTGTCGACCGCGTTCGAGAAGACCTTCGCCTGCCGCGCGGACGCCGCCGTCGCCCACGAGCCATTCACCGACTGCTACTACTTCAGCCGGGACCGCCGCTCGTCACGCTACGGCCGCCAGCCCGACAAGGAGGCCTTCACCGCCGCCGACGCGGCCCGGCTGATGGTCGCGGGCGACCGGCCGGTGCGGTTCACCAAGGACCTGGCGTTCCAGGCCGAGCCGTACCTGACCGACGAGATGCTGGCCGCCGTCACCAACACGTTCATCGTGCGCCACCCGAGGACCGTGCTGCGCTCGCTGACCCCGCTCAAGCCCGACTTCACCGAGGACGAGTTCGGCTTCACCGCGCTGCACCGGCTGTTCACCCGGGTCCGGGACGCGCAGCCGGTGGTGGTCGACGGGGACGAGTTCCGCGTCCGGCCGGGCGAGGTGCTGCGCGACTACTGCGGCCGGATCGGGCTGGAGTTCGACGAGGCGATGCTGCACTGGCGGGACGGACGCATCCGGGCGTGGCGGCCGGACGAGGAGTTGTCGCAGAGCAAATGGCACCACACCTTGGAAAGTAGCCACACGATCCTGCCGCCCACGCCCGAGGGCGAGGTCGAGATCCCGGCCGAGCGGGCCGGGATGTACGAGCGGGCGGTGGAGATCTACCGGGAGATCTCGCGGTTCGCGTACCGGTCGGTGACGACGTAGAGCACCGCCGACAGCACGCCGACCCCGGCGAACGCGCCCCACAGCGCCGGGTTGCCGAAGCCCGCCCGCAGCGGCAGGCCGATGCCGGGGGCGAGCGCGCTGCCGAGCCAGATCGACGACGTCAGCACACCCACGTAGGCGCCGCGGCGGTCTGGCGGCGCGACCCGGAGCACCACGACCTCGCTGGCCGGGCCCCAGATCATGTCGCCGGACACGAACACGACGATCAACAGCACCACCAGGGCCACCAGCACGGCCAGCGGCGCCGAACCGACGGCCAGCAGGACCAGGAACGACGCGCCCATCAGCACCGCGCCGGCCACCAGCGGGCGGCCCGGGGGCAGGGTCGACAGCAGTCTGGTGATCCGCAGCTGGAGGAACACCACCAGGATCGGCCCCAGCGAGTACAGCAGGCCCCAGGTCGACGGGGACATCCCGTAGTCCTCGGTGAGCGCGATCGGCAGCACCGTCTCGTAGCCGTAGACCACGGTCCATGCCGCGGTGCTGGCCAGCATCAGGCCGTACAGCCGCCAGTCGCCGAACAGGCCCCGCCTTTTCGCGGGTTGTGCGGCCGGCGGGGTCGGACGCTCGGCCACGACGCGCCGGCCGAGCAGGAAGGAGAGCAGGTACAGTGCCACGACTTCGGCGTGCAGCGCCTCCCAGCCGACGGCGACCAGGCCCGCCCCCAGCAGCGGGCCGAGGATCGAGCCGAGGTTGACCACCAGCCGATACCCGGAGAACACGGCGTCGCGTTCCTCGTCGGGCACCGACGAGGCGAGCGCGATCCGCTGCGCGACGCCGCGCACCGGCTGCAGGAACGTCATGATCACCAGCACCGCGCACGCCACGCCGACGCCGATGCCCGGGATCAGCAGAACCGCGATGGCCGCCACCTGGAGTCCGCCGCCGACCAGCAGCACCGGCCTCGGCCCGAGCCGGTCGGTGAGCCGGCCGCCGAGGTATCCGCCGCCGACACCGGCGATGCCCGCCACCAGGTACGCCGTCGATGCCACGGCGGCGCTCGCGCCCAGCGTGCCCACCAGCCACGGGCCGAAAAACGTGGCGAACACCGACAACGCCGCGAAGTTGACCCCGATCGAGGCCAGCGGCGCGCGGGTGGCCGGCGGAATAGAGGCCCCGAGCGCCTTGCGGAGAATTACATCGGACATCGACATGACACCGAGTAAATCAACGGCCGGACCGTCCGGTCAAGGAAACGGGGGCGAGGCGAACATGCACGTCCGGCAGGTGGGCGCGCTGGCCGATCTGGACCGGGAGCAGTGGGACTCCACCCTGGCCCAGCACGCCTTCTACGGCTCGACCGGGTGGTTGGACGTGGCCGAGCGCACCGCCGACATTCCCCCGTTCTATCTGCTGACGGAATCGGCGACGCTGCCGTGCTATCCGCTGTCCGTCGATTCCCCGTTCCCGTTCTGCCGGATCGAATTCCTGGTCCGCAATTTCCTTCCGGACGCCGGCGATCTCGGAGCCCGCCTGATGCCCGCGCTCGTTCTCGGCGGCCGGAACCCGGGGCACACGGGCTTCGGGCTGGCCCGCGCCGCCGATCCGCTCGCAGCGGCCCGGGCGCTGGCCTCGGCCGCCGAGGCGGCGGCCCTCGACCGGGGGCTGCGCAGCGTCGGCATGCTCTACGTCGACGACGACAACGAGGTGGCCCGGCAGGTGCTGGCCGAGCGGGGCTACGCCAGCTTCCCGCACGCCCGGGCCTCGGTGCTGGACGTGCCGGCCGGTTCGCTGGAGGACTATGTGCGGTCGCTCGGCGAGTACGCGGTCAAGGCGGTCCGGCCGGAGATGCGCAAGATCGAGCGGGCCGGCGTTTCCTTCACGCACCGGCCGTTCGGCCCGGACATCGCCGACCGCGTCGACGAACTGGAGGCCGAGCTCAACCACAAGTACGGCAGTCCCTTCGACGACAAGGCTGTGCGTCGGCTGCGCGACACCCTCGTGGCCGCCCTCGGTGATCAGGTCATGGTGTCCCTCGCGCACCGAGACGGGCGCGCGGTCGGCTCGGTGATCGTGTTCCGGTGGCGGGACGAGCTGTACGTGCGCACCACCGGCTTCGACTACGCGGCGATCGAGGGCGTGCCCGTCTACTTCGGACTGCTGTTCTACGACCTGGTCTCGCGCGCCCAGCGCGACGGGGTTCGAACCATCCACTACTCGACCGGGACCGAGGACGCCAAGCGGCGGCGCGGCTGCCGGCAGGTGCTGCAACACGCCTACGTGAAGGCCTTCGACCCCGGCCTGCACGCCGAGTTCGCTGCCGCCGCGGCCGCGCGTCCATGACCGGCGACATCACCCGTCACGCCAGCCGGGCCGCTCGCCGCTGCGGCGCGACGGTGTGGTTCACCGGGCTGTCCGGGGCCGGGAAGTCAACCATCGCCGTCGAGGTCGAGCGGCGGCTGGTGGCCGGCGGCCGCCCGGCGTACCTGCTCGACGGCGACAACCTGCGGCACGGGCTCAACTCCGACCTCGGGTTCGGGGAGCAGGACCGCCTCGAGAACGTCCGCCGCGCCGGTGAGGTGGCCCTGCTGTTCGCCGACGCCGGCCTGGTCGCCGTGGCCGCCCTGATCAGCCCGTACGCCAAGGGCCGGGACGAGGTCCGGGCCTCGCACCTGGCCGCCGGCGTGCCGTTCTTCGAGGTCTTCGTCGACACCCCCATCACCGTCTGCGAGTCCCGGGACCCCAAGGGCCTCTACGCCAAGGCCCGCGCCGGCCACCTCCGCGGCTTCACCGGCATCGACGCCCCCTACGAGCCGCCCCTCGCGCCCGAGCTCGTCCTCCGCCCCTCCGACGGCCGTCCCCCCGCCTTGGCCGACCTGGTCATCTCCCTGCTCCACTAGCCCTTTCCGTTTCGTCACCGTGACGATCGCGGGCCTGGTGATCCCCTTCTGGGTGGCCGCAGCCACCCCTCGCTTGTTCATATCAATAATCTCACTTATCCATATGACTCTGACTGGATCGAGTGGGACCGCAGTTTGAGTTATGTATCTAGAACATGCCAGTTAGAGTTTTGATACCTATTGCTGTAGGGTCGCTTGGGTGAGCGTTGACGCAGGTGAACGGCGGTTGGTGCCCCCGGTGCGGCGTGGGGATCGGGAGGAGCGTCGCGAGGCGACACTGCGGGCGCTGACGGCCGGCGGTGGGGCCCGGTGCGCGTACTGCGGGCGGGAGTTGCCGGAGATCTCGCCGCGTGGGGGGCGGCCGACGCCCTACTGCCCCGCCGACCCCGAGCGGTACGGGAACTGGGGGGCGAAGGTGATCACGTGCGCGATGCTGGACGAGCACCGTGAGATCTGGGTGCACCTGTACGGGCCCGACCAGCCGATGACTGCCGTGGACCTGGGGGCGTTGGACACCGGGCTGGCCGCGCTGGTCGATGCCCTGGAGCCAGTGCAGGCGACCGTGGCCGACCTCAGCGCGCGGGTCACCGGCGAGGCCGCCGACGCCCTCGCGGCCAAGGCCAGTGCCGAGGAGCGCTGCCAGCAGGCCCTGGCCGACGCCGACCGAGCGACTGCCGAACGGGACCAGGCCCTGGCCGAGCGCGATCGGGCCCTGGCCGAAGCCGCCGAGGCTCGTGAGCAGGCCGCCGCTGACCGCTCCGAACGTGAGGCGGCCGACCGCCGCGCCGCCGAGGCGCTGCGGGAACGCGACCAGGCCGTGGCCGATCAGCGGGCCGCCGAGCGGGCCCGGGACGACGCCCACACCGTCCGGCAGCAGGCCTTGGACCAGGTCAGCCAGACTCAGGCCCTCGTCGCCGAGCTCCAGTCCACCCTCGACACCGAACGCGCCGCCGCCCTACAGCACCGTGAGCAGCTGCGTCTCGACCATGCCGAGGCCACTCAACAGCTCCGCGCCGCCCTCACCCTCGACGCCGACACCCGTCTCCGCGCCCAGGCCGCCGACTTCGACCAACGCCTCCACGCCGTCCAGTCCGTCGCCGCCGACCGCGCCGACTCCCTCACCACCCAGCTTGCCGACGCCAGCCGCACCTACGCCGAGTCCCTCGCTCCCCTGCACGACCAGATCGCCTCTCTGCGCACCGACCTCGCCCGTGCCCAGTCCGAACTCCTCGCCGCCACCCAACGGCTGGATATGTTCCGCGCCACCCTCCGCCAAGCCCTCGACGCGGACGAGCCCACCCTGCGCCTCGCCGCCCGAACAGCCCTCGGCCCCGGCCAAGACACCTGATCCCCTCAGAATTTCGGCCTCAGGGATTCCGGGCGATCCAGGTACTGCGAGGGCCGCCGGTCAATCCCGGTGGAGGGCGCGGAGCTGCTCCAGCCATTCGCGGCCCAGGCGAATGCCGTCGGGGAATTGGTCGCGGCGGTCCCAGCGCCAGGTGGTGATCATGGCGAGCACGAGGGTGCGGCAGGCTCGCAGGAGGTCCGGGTCGATGCCCGGGTAGTGGTCGGCGACGTCGGGCGGGGCGTGGGCCAGGTCGAACTCGACGGGGCCACGGCAGCAGGTTTCGAGGTCGATGAACAGGGGGCCGTGGGCGGTGGCGAGCAGGTTGCCGGGGTGGGGCTCGCCGTGCAGGAGCTGGTCGGCGCCCGCAGCGCTGACCGTCCGGCGCAGGTCGCGCAAGGTGTCGCCGAGGAATTGACGGTCGGCGTCGGCGAGGGTGGGGGTGTCGTCGCGACTGGCCACGAGCCGCTGGGCCTCGGCGACCCGGTCGGTGAAGTGCGGCGTGGGCATGTCGATGGCGCGAAGCCCTTGGTGCAGCCGGAAAAGCGCCGAGGCGTAGTCGGCGGGCGTGCTCGGGGCGGACGTCGGCTCGTAGTAGGTCCACAGCGTGACCGCGAAGCCGTCACGCTCGTAGACGCCCGGCCGCGCAAGTGCGGCGACGGGACTCGACGACGCGGCCAGTCTCTGGGCCAGCTCGACCTCGAACCCCAGGACCTGCTCGGCCATCGGCGCGACCCGGGCCAGCACGTCGCCGGGCAGCAGCCGCACAGTGATCTTGTTGGACGCCTGGAGCACGACCGTGTCCTCGACGGCCAGGCCGAGTGCGGAGGCGATCTCCACGGCCGCCGCCACCGCACGCCCGACCTCCGAGGCCCGCATACTCCCCCATCGCTGCCGGGATCGCCGGGCCCAGTATCCCGAAGAGCTCAGAGTCCCTCGGGGCCGACCGGGGTGGTGTCGGGGGTGGACAGCGGAGTCGACTTGCCGCTGCCGACGACGACCAGGGCGACGGGCTGGAGCGGGAGTTGCAGTTCGGGGGCGGCGGCGAAGGCGCCGGCGCGGACGCGGACGCGGTAGCGGCCGGGTTGGGGGCCGTCGACGATGACCTGGACGACGTTGTCGCGGACGGGAGCGAGCGGGTCGGTCTGCCGGACGAGTTGGCTGACGGGGCCGGAGAAGTGGTTGCCTCGGTATTCGTACAGGCCACTGCCGGGCGGCTCGACGTGGAGGGTGATCGGCTGGCGGACGGCGGCGCCGGGCGGGTCGGCCCAGACGAGGGTGGCCCGGAGGCGGCCGGTGCCGGCGGGCACGTCGAACTGGTACTCGAGGGTGCCGCCGGGGCCGACGCAGTCCTCGCGGGCGTGGAACGTGACGGGCTCCTGCGGGATCAGGGCCTGCTGCACGTCGAGGCGACCCCAGCCGTAACCCTGGGCCAGCGCCGGCAGGGCGACGTCGGCGAGGTTGGCGGCGCCGTTGAGCAGGGTGGCCTTGATCAGGGCGGCGCTGGGGGTGTCGTAGGCGTTGCGGCTGCCGTAGCGGGTGAGCATGGTCTGCCGGTGCTGCCGAACGCCGGCGACGTCCTCGATCCACGACAGCCAGAAGGCACGGCCGGTCCAGGTCAGCTGGTAGTCGACGACGTCGGCGGCGGTGTCGCTGACCGGGGTCAGCGGGGCCGGGGTGGTCACCGTGGTCGGGGTGGTTCTGCCCGGCCGGGTGCTGGGGATCGACAGCCGGGCGCCGTTCTCGTCGATCACGGTGAAGTACAGGGTGCGGTTGCCGCCCGTGGTCGGCCGGCCGAGGAAGGCCAGCCCGAACGCGGGGCTCCACAGGCCCCACACCTGGGCCGGGGTGGCGTCGAGGCCGGGGTTGGCGTGGGGTTCGTCGATGTACGTGCACGCCAGCTGCGGGTCGGTGGCGTCGAGGCCGGCGGCCCAGCCGGGCGCGGTCGGGAACACGACGCGGACGTCACGGGCGGCGGCCGTCGGGGTGCCGGTGCGGTCCAGGCGGGTGGCCCGGATCTCCCACGGATCAGTTGCGGCGGAACGGAACTGGAACGCGGCGAGGTGTTGGCGCTGGGTGGCGGTGGCGGCGACGATGCCGACCGGGCGGGGCGCGAGGACGGCGTTGTCGGCGTCGCCGGCGACGGTGGTCAGCGGGATCTGGCCGAGGCTGGTGAAGGTGCGGCCACGGCGGCTGCGGGCGATGTTCACCGTGGTGTGGGCGCCGCTGTGGTCGGTCCACGCGGCCAGGGCCAGGTCTTCGGCGTAGGAGAACCAGCTGTGGGCGGCGGTGCTGACGGTGTGGCCGTCGGGCACGGCCGGCACCAGGGTGTGCACGTCGCCGCCGTCGGCCAGGGTGTCGGTGAGCGTGGCCAGGTGGATTTCCTTGGGCAGCACCAGACCTGCGGTGAAGGCGACGAGGTGAAACGCCCCGGCTCGGCCCAGGCCGGGGCTCGCGCCGTGGCCGTTTCCACCGGCCAGGGTTCGTGGGCTGCCGACCGGGGCGCCCTGGGCGTCGAGCCTGATCACGGTGGGGCCGCCGGCGTGTTCCGGGGTCACGGCGGCGAGCAGGCCGTTTTCGTTCCACTGCAAGGCAGTTCGGTACGCGCCGTAGCTGCCGGGCGCCGGGGTCGCCGGGTCGGGGCTGCCGTCGGCGTTGGTGCGCACGAGGTCGGCACGGCCGTTGTCGGTGCGCAGCAGGAACCGGGAGCCGCCGGCCCAGGCGATGGACGTGCTCGATGCCGACGGGGACAGCGTGGCCAGCAGATGGGGGACGAACTGGGCGCTCACGATCATCGGCGTGGCCGGGTCCTCCGCCGCCCGGAACGCGCCGCCGGTGGTGATGGCGACCGTGTGCACGCCCTTCTTGCCGCCGTTGACCTCGTCGTCGCTCTGCCAGACCACGACGGCCGCGCCGGCCGGGTCGACGGTGGCGGCGAAACCGCTGGTGGCGAACGGGGTGTCGGAGATGCGCAGCGGTGTGCCGGCGAGCAGGTCGTGCGGGCCGAGCAGCGCGTGGTAGACGTCGAACCGGCCGAGGTCCTGGGTGTCGTCCTCCCAGCAGAACACCGCGCCGGCAACCGGATGCGGGGCGATCAACGGCCGCCGCACGGTCCGGCCGGGCGTCGGCGTGAACGGGACGACGTCGGACCCGATGGCCGACAGGTCCTTGGCCAGCACCCGCAGGTGCGGCACGCCGTCGCCGTCGCACCAGATGAGCAGGAAGTGTTGGGCCACAACGTCCCAAGCCAGGTACGGCTCGTTCAGCGCCGGCCCGTCGAGCTGGACGACCGAGGTGCTGCCGCCGTCCAGCCGCTGGCAGCGGAGCCGGTCCTGACCGTTGGCGGATTCCGTCCAGGTGGCGACGAACGCGTCGCCGTCGTGGGTGAGGCCGCCGTGCGCGGACATCTTGGCCGCGGGCCCGAGTACCCGGGCGGCGGTGGTGACGGCCCCGGTTCCCTTGTCCAGCACCGTGAATCGGAGCTGATTGTCGGCGTCCTCGGCCCACAGCACGCCGATCCCGTTGGCCGCCACCACAAGCGCCGGCGGACGGGTGGTCGCGGCGTTGGCGGTGACGGTCACGCGGCCGCCGGCGCCGAAGGTGGTGTCGAGGTTGAGGTCCCGACCGAGCTTGGTGACGACCACGCCGTGATCGGCGTTGCGGTGCACCAGGAACTCGCCGATGAGGCGGGGCGCCGGATCGTCGCCCACGCCCGACGCCAGCTCGGTCGGGGCCAGCCCCAGCGAGACAAGCGAGCCGGCGGTGGCCCGGACGGCCAGGATCCGGCCGTTGTTCACCCAGGCCGTGGCGATGCCGTCCGGATGCTGGGTGACCGTGGGCAGCGAGGTGAACCCGGTCGGGGTGTCGAGGAGCTGCGGGCGGGCCAGCCGGCCGTAGAGGGTGCGGTAGTGCTGCCGGGTCAGCGCCGCCGCGCCGCTGACGTGGGGGGCGGCCATGCTGGTGCCCCAGAACACGACGTACTGGGTCTGGGAGATGCCGGGCGGCGGCAGCTCGTAGGGGTGCGACCGAGGGGCCGAGCCGGACTTGGTGGACAGGATGTTGGTGCCCGGCGCGACGATGTCCGGGCGCATCCGGCCGACCGGTCCGGCCGGGCCGCGGACCTGCCCACGGTTGCTGAACAGCGCGACCTCGCTGACGTTGTCGGACATCGAGTACGGCTTGGTCGAGCCGGCGGTGGCGTCGAAGGCCGGGTGGTCCCAGCGATGTGGGAACCGGGCCGCGGCCCGGCGGTAGTTGTCAGACTCGCCGCCTTGCCGCCGGAAGTTCTCGGTGGCCCCGACGCACAGGGTGTTCTTGGCGACGTGCTCGTCCTTGAGCGACCGGCCGTCCAGCACGCCGTCGCCGTGGGCGGGCACGAAGTCGACCTCCTCGTTGCCGCTGGAGAAGACGACCAGGAGGTCGGGGTGGGTGAACAGGAGCCGGTCGAGGTCGCGGCTGATGTCGGTGTAGAGGTTGTCGCTCGGGGCGTGCGTGCGCTCCCAGGAGTTGTTCTGCACGCGGGCCCCGAACCGCAGCGCCCGCAGCGCGCTGGCCACCGACGCGGTGCGGTGGAACTGGGGCATGATGATCGCGGCCGGGGCCATGCCGACGACCACCGGCGGCCCTGGCTTGCCGGTCGGCAGGCTGGAGAAGCCGTCGCCGGCGATGATGCCGGCCACGTGGGTGCCGTGGTCGTCGTGGTCGGCCCTGATCTCCCCGGGCACGCCGAGGACCCGGCCGAGGAAGTCCGCGTGGTTGGTCTCGTCGGCGATGCCGTTGTCCATGCCGCTGTCGTTGACCGCCACGATCTCGCCGGCGCCGTCCAGGTCGACCCGGAACGAGTCGCCCCGCTGGACCTGGTCCACCCCGACGATCACCCGGCTGGCGTTGAGCGTGAGCTGCGACTCGGCGTAGACCGACAGCGCCGCGACGCCGGGGACGCGCGCCACTGTGGACAGCTGGGCGGCGGTCGCGGCGACCACCACCGACAGGCCGTCGACCAGGACCACCGTGACGCCAGCGGCGGTCATCCGGGCGGCCGTCGCCTCCGGGTCGACGTCGTCGAACAGGGCGACCCGCAGGTTCCCGCCTTCGCCGGCGGGCAGGGCGTCGGGGTCGATCTCCAGCTGCCGCAGGGTTTCGACGGTGAACGGCTCGCCGCGGGTGGTCAGGGTGAAGTCGACAGCGTAGGCCGGGTGGTAGGGACCCCACCAGCGGACAGCATCCACTGTGGACAGATCGGCCACGCGGTCGAACCGGAACACGCCGCCGTTGGCCGGGATGTCCCGGACCGGCATGCCGCCGACCGCGGTCAGCTCCGAGCCGTCCGGCGGCGTCTCGAACAGGACCAGCCGATACGGACTGTCGGCCGCCGCGGCCCACTCGTCGGTCGGCTCCGGCGCTCCCTCGCTGGGATCGAGGGCCATCACCGGGAGGTCGAGCACGTCCGCCTCGACGTGCTCGTACACCACGAAGCCCTGGCCGGCGAGCCGATCCCGCTGCGAGGCGGTGACCGACGCGTACTGCACCTGCCCGAGATCCCGAAGCACTGGGACCCCGTTGTCGGCGAGATACGCGAGCTGCGCGGCGCGCTGCCCGCTGTCGTCCGCCAGTCGCAGCGAAACCTTCACCCTGTTCCCTCGATCTCAGATCTGGCCGGTCAGAACGCCGGCGGCACCAGTTCCAGCCGCAGTTCGGTGGCGCGGTGGCCGTCGGCGTCGGCCTCCACCCGCACCAGCACCGTCTCGGCGATGCTGCGCAGCCGCACGGTGGCGACGCCGTTCTCGTCGGTGGTCACGGTCCTGTGCGACAGCAGCCCGCGGTTGACCGCGAACGACACCTCGACACCGGCCTTGGGCTCGGCCAGCGTGGCGGTGATGGTGGCCACCGACTGCCCGTCGGCCAGCAGCTCCGGCCGGCCGTCGCCGTCGGTGTCGGGCAGGTCGCAGCTCAGCCGCACCGGCGGGTTGTGCTCGATGCCGATCACCGTGCCGTGCTCGTCGTGCACGAAGTGGAAGGCGTCCGGCCCGTACATGTTGTAGCGCGGGTCGGCCTCGACGATCAGCCCGGCCAGGTTCGAGGTGTCCCGATGCCGGAACAGCTCCTCCACCGTGGCCTCGCGCCAGTCGCTGCCGTCGAACACGCTGACGCAGGAGCCGACGATCTTCTCGGTGTCCCGCTCGTAGACGATGAGCACCGGTCACCAGCCGCCCTGGCGGGACAGGGCCACCCCGGTCACCACGTTGAACCGGCTGTCGCTGTTGGGCACGTCGTAGGTGACCTTGCCGTTGGTGTCCAGGGTGAGCTGGAAGGACACCAGGTTGTTGTTGACGGTCTGGTTGTAGCAGCCCGGGATGGCGAAGAAGCGGGTCTCGGCCAGCGAGAAGCCGGCCGGAATGGGAATGCTGGCTCCGCTGCTCATGGCGGTGGTGACCGACAGGCCGATCTGCCGGACCTTGGCGTCCACCGCCTGGATCTGGCTGTCCAGGTTGGTGGCGGCCTGGTTGACCGCCTTGATGCTGGTGGCGATCTTGCTGAGCTCGCTGGTGAGGTTGTTGAAGTCGAGGTTGATCGGCGAGGAGTCGTTGACCGGGCCGGGCGGCAGCGGGTGCGGGGTGAAGGACGGTGTGTAGTCCTGCACCACGACGGCGAGCGCCTGGGCGAGGGCGGCGAAGTCGGACATTGGTGTCCCCCTTGAGGATGGTCGGATCGGTAGGACGCTAATGGGCATCTGGATCTTGCGGTGTCGGTTCTGCCCGATGGCGCAGGGCATTGCGCACCATCGTCAGGCGTCGACGTCGATGGCGATGTCGACCGGGCGGCCGACACTGCCGGGGATGCCGATGTGTTTGATGGCAACGCCTTCGTCGGCGCGCAGCGCGCGGCTGCCGGTGAAGCGCAGGTGGGCCTTGAGCGCGATCGCCCGGCCGCCGTCGATCGTGCTGGAGCCGGTGACCGTCAGGGAATCCGTGACGACGGTCGACCCGTAGACGCCATCGTTGACGGTGCTGGCGGTGAGCAGCGTGGCCCGGTCCAGGGCGACTGCCGCCAGCACGAGGGACTCGGCCTTCTCCACCGCCGCCGGGTCCCCGGTCAGTCCGATGTGGACGGTCTCGGTGGCCGTCAGGTCAGTGCGCACGGCGATCACCATGTACTGCACGCCGACGCCGGTCACCCCCGTGACATCGACGCCGTCGAGCACGAGGGTGAACTTGCGTGGATCCGTTGCGTCCCAGACCGTTTGGGCGTCGGACAGGGTGAGGCGGCCGGTGTCCCGCGCCAGCCACACCCGGCGCGGGCCGGCGGCCGGCGGCTGGGAGAGCTGGTACGGGCCGGCGGCGGCGAACGGCAGGGTGTCGACGCCGTCGTAGGCGCGTGGCTCGCTCAGGGCGGTGGCCTGCGGGAGCGGGTCGACGATGAGGTCCACCCTGGTCACGGCCAGGGCGATCGGGGGCGACGCGCCGCCGAACAGACCGGGCAGGCCGGCGCGCAGCAGCCCGTCGACCGCCGTGGTCAGGCCCATGGCCCGCCCTTCACCGCGTAAATGTAGAGCGTGCCGGAGACCGGCAGGGCGGAGCTGAGATTGGTGTAGGTGAGCCTCGGCCCCACGACCTGCTTGTTGGAAGCCGAGTCCAGCCGGTTGACGTAGGTCAGGGCGAACGAGAGTGTGGCGTTGCTCGAGGTGATGACCGGGAAGTACAGCAGGCAGATGCCGGTGGCCGAGTCGGCCGGCTCGAACGCGGAGTCGAATGTCCCCGTCCCGCTGGTGGACGAGCTGGGCGGCAGGGTGAACGGCACCACGTACTTGGTGCCGACCAGGCCGGTGATCGGGATCGAGCCGGCCGTCACCTTGCTGGCGTTGAGGGTGCCGTTGACCGTCAGGTCGCCGGTGACCACGCCGCCGGCATGGTCCAGCTTGGCCGTCTCCAGCCGCTTGAGCTCGGTGTTGGCGGCGTTCCAGTCGGCCGACAGGATGGTGTCGCCGGCGTTTTTCGCCGGAGGGTTGTAAGCCATGATCAGAACTCCACGTTCCAGAGCAGCGTCAGCTGGAAGGCATTGGTCTTGGTGACCGCCGGGAAGACCACGCGGTTGTACATGGTGCCGCCGGACGCGGTGGTGAAGCTGCCGGCCTCGGTCAGCGGGGCGGCGCCGTTGGCGTCGTTGTAGTCGAACAGCGTGGTCAGCACGATCCGGACCCGGGCGGCGCCGGTGGCGTCGGTGAAGTCCTCGTAGCGGCGGCTGGTGATCGGGTTGCGGGCGCGTTCGGCCACCAGCGCGGTCTGGGCGTCGGCGGCGGCAGTGCTGTCGGTGCCCACGCCGATGAAGCCGATCGGCCCGGGCACGGGAATGCCGGGCTGTGGCGAGAACTGCTGCGCGACCATCAGCCGACCGGACTTGACGATCCGGTTGCCGTAGCGGCCCTCCATGCACACCCGGCCGGCCCGGTCGGTCAACCGCACGGTGAGCACGCCGCGCGCGTCGATCCGTTCGTTCATCACATCTCCCCTCACAGAAATCCCTGGGTCGGCTCGTCGAACACGGACACGTCGAACACGCCGCCGAGCACGGTCCGGTCGGTCAACGGGTGGGTCTCGTCGGCGCGCACCCCGGCGCCGCCGGTGGTCGAGTCGTGCTGGCCGGCGTCCTCGGCGGCGCGCTGGGTCAGCTGGAACCGGACGACGTCGTTGGCGTCGAGCCGGTCGGCGGCCAGTGGCTGGGCGAACTGCACGGTGGCGGTGACACCGGCGGCCCGGGCGTCGTCGACGACCTCCTGGATCGCCTCCCGCGGCAGGCCCTCGAACACGAAGATGCGGGCGGTGTCCTGGTAGTTGTAGCGGTCGAGCAGGGCCTGCACCGCGCCCCGCACGTCGTACGGGACGGTCACTTCGAAGGTCAGCGGGGTCGCGCGCCGCCAGGCGATCACCGTGTGCACGGCCGGCGGGCCGAAGCTGTCCACGTCGAACCGGGCGAAGTCGAACGGCGCGCCCTGCACATGGATCCGCCAGTCGCTCGGCCCGTCCGGCACCTGCGGCAGCACGGGCGCGCCGGCGCCGTCGAGAGCGGTGAACGACGGGGTGACCTCGACGCCGCCGGCCAGGGCCCGCAAGGCGCCGGGCGTGCCGGTCAGCACCAGCGGAACTCCGGGTTGCAGAAGGAAGTCCGCCCGGCTGGCCACGCCGATGCCGCCCGGGCCGGTCACGCGCAGGCCCCAGCCGGTGCCCTTGGCCAGGGTGATCGTGATCGTCGCGTCGCTGGGCAGCACCGACGCCGAACTGACCTGGAGCAGCAGATCCGTGGCCGTGTCGGCGGCGCCGGGGGTGGCCTCGCCGGTCAGGCTGTCGGCCTCGCCGAGATTCTCGGTCAAGGTGATTAGCGCTTCGAGGTCCGCCCGCAGCCCGGCCGGCAGGGCCACGGCGTCGAAGTCAAACGGCAGCCCGAGGGCGGAGCGGACCGCGCCCAGCACCGCGCGGACGGTGCCGCCGCCGGTGAACAGCGGCACGATCGCGGCCAGCCGGCGGCGGAACGTCTCGTCGGGTTCGATGGCGCCGTCGGGCAGGGACCGGCGCGACACCCCGAAGATCGAGGCCAGGCCGTCCAGGGCCGGGCCGCTGGCGTAGGCCACCCAGTGCGACTTGAGCACCCGCTTGACCGAGTCGTCGGCGCGGGTCAGTTCCGCGCCGACCACGTCGAGCAGTTGGCCGAGCAGGGACGAGGGGTCCTTGGCGGCGTAGGCGTCCGGGAACAGCGCGGCCAGGTCCCGGGTCTTGGCCAGGGTCATGGCGCGGTCACCGCCACCGAGGTCCCGGCCACGCCGGGGAAGGCCGCCAGGGCCAGTTCGACCGTGAGGTGCGGGTCGTAGGTCGTGGTGTTGTAACCGAAATCGGCCGGCTTGAGGGTGAAGGACGCGCTGTGGGCGGCGGTGAAGGCCAGCGGCACGGCGTGCCGGCCGACCAGGACCGGGGTTGCGGTGGTGGTGGCCTTCAGCGGGGCCTTCACCGTCACCATCAGGTCGAACCCGAAGCTGCTCAACGGAACCGCCTGGCCGGTCTGGTCGAGCAGGGTCACGGTGATCACGGCGCCTGCGGCGGTGACCGCGAGCCGGTCGATCACCACCACGGCGAGCCGGCCGACGGTCGGGCGGATGACTTCGGTCGGGCCGACCAGGAACGGGTCGGTCACCGGGCCGGTGGTTGCGTCGGGTCGGGTGAAGGCCAGGGCCGTCTCGGCGACCTCCTCCAGGCCCGGCCGGCCGTAGGCCAGGGCGGCCAGTCGCCGCAGGGACAGCGGTTCGCCGATCGGCAGCGCCGCCAGGGCGTCGGTGAACGCCTTGAGCAGCTGGGCGGCCCCGGCGGTCGCGCCATCGGCCGCCGACGGCAGCACGTACCAGGCGCCAGCCAGGGTGACCTCGCCGATCCGTTCCACCCGGGCCACCACGCCGGCGGCGCGGGTGCGGTCCACGGTCTGCAGAACCTGTTGCGCCACTGCGGGTTCGTCGTCGCCGGCCCAGCGGACCCAGACCTGGCCCAGCGGGATCGACTCGTCGCCGCTGTGATCGGTGACCGTCACCCCGGTGACCCCGGAGACGCCGAGGACCGCGAACCGGATGGCGTCCAGGGTGGCGTTGCCGGCGCGCTCCAGGGCGTGCTTGGCCCGTTCCCGCAGCTGGTCGTCGGATTCGGCCCGCTCGCCGCCGGTGAAGGCGGCTTCGTTAGTCACGCCGTCGACGCCGCTGGGCGGGGTCGGCATCACCACAACCGTGTCCGGGGCGGCGTTTCCGTCCGGACCGGGCGTGATCGCCTGCACGGCGACGTCCACGCTGAGCGGCCGGTAGCGGACCCGCAGTTCCCCCGTCGCCTGCACGGTCACGGTCCGCGGATTGGTCCCGGTCGAGGCCGGCAGCGGCGGCGTGGTGGCGGGATCGGCGTCGCGCGGCCACACACCGGTGAGCTGGCCGATGCGGTTGGCGACCCTCAGCGTGTGGTCGGGGCCGGGGATGGCGAGCTCGTCGAGGGTGGTGTCGATGCCGGCGGCCGCGGTGGTGGCGAAGGTGCGGCCGGCGCGGTCGGCGACCCGGGCGCCGGCCGGGATCGACACCCGGGCGTCGGTGATTCGCTTGCGGTAGAAGGTGATCACGCCCTTGGCCGGCAGCGCGGCCTTGCGCTGCACGCCGAGCAGGGCGACCACGTTGTCCAGGGCGACGCCGGTCGCCTCGTCGATGAAGCCGCGCCGGTAGGCCTGGTCCATCTGCGCGTACATGGCCGACATCTCGTGGGCGACGGCCCGCAGCAGGGTGCTGATCACGCTGCCGGTGTTGAAGTCGGTCAGCCCGGCCGGCGCGTCGCGGTAGGTGTAGTCGACGTCCAAGCGGCTGCCGGGGTCGGGCGGGTTGGCCGCGTCCGTCCACACCAGACGGTTGCCGCGCAGCTGGTAGTCGACGCCGGCGGTGAACACGCCGTAGGCGCCGTGGCGGGTGCCCGCGACCTGGGTGACCGCGGCGGTCTGGGCCGGCAGCTCGTAGGAGGTGGCGTTGGCCGACACCACGAAACCGGTGGCGGCCGGCTGCTCGACGCCGTCCCGGACGCGCTCCTGCAGCGCGTCCACCAGGTCGGGGAACGAGATCGTGAACGGATGGCCGGGATCGATGGTCACGTTAGTTCCCCAGGGACACGTCGTGGACGAGGGTGAGAGGCGTCGGTTCGGCGATGAGCAGCACGTCCAGGGACAGCCGCACGGTGTCGCGTTCGCCGGCCAGGGCGGTGGCGGTGACCGAGCGGACCTGCGCCACCCGGGGGTCCTGCTCGATCGCGGCGCGGGCGTGGCCGGCCAGCAGCAGCCGGGTGCGGTCGTTGTTGGGCTGGCCGACGAGCTCGTGCAGGCGGGAGCCGTAGGCCGGTTCGCCCAGCGCCGCCAGCTCGCCGCGGCGCACCCGCAGCCGCATGGCCAGGGCCTGGACGACGGTCTGGTCGCCGTCGGCCAGCCGCAGGTCGCCGGCCGGGCCGGGGGTCAGGTCGGCGCCGACGTCGACCGCGCCAGTGACGCCGTCGAGCAGCAGGTCCCGGCCCAGTGACATGGTCATCTCGGCTCCTTCACGCGGTCACGGTGACGGGGATCGGGCCGCTCTCGCCGCCGGTCGGTTGGTCGATGTCGTGGGCCCGCAAGGTCAGCGTGTACTGGCCGGCCGGCAGGATCGCGGGCAGCGGGCCGCGGTAGGTCAGGGTCGGCGGTGGGCCGTCCTGGAAGGCCAGCGTGGTCGGGGCGAACGGGGTGACGGTGTGGTTGGCCCCGGTGAACATGAAGGTGTAGGCGACGCGGTTGATCGCCTGGTAGTCCTGGCGGGCCCAGGCCGACGGGGCCCGCACGGTCAGCGTGGTGTCCGCTTTGGACAGTGTCGCGCCGCTGGCCGGAGCGAGCAGGGTCGCCTTGAAGACCGTGATGACGCAGGGACTCGGTGATCCGGCCGGGCCGCCGGCGACACCGCCGGCAGTGACCAGGCGGACGTTGGCGGGGTCGTCGCCATCGACGTCGCGGGCCGACAGGGTGAGCACGTGCGTGCCGACCTCCAGCGTGGCCGGGAAGTCCAGCGTGCTGGTCGGGTTGAGCGCCGTGTGGGTCAGGTCCGCGGGCACGTTCAGGCTGGAATACCAGTAGTAGTACAGCGGAATGGCCGGCGGTTGGTCGACCTGGGCGTGCAGCTGGACCGCGCCGGTTGTGGTGGTGGTCCCGTGGACGGGTGAGGTGATCCGCAGTGCGACAGCGCCCATGGTCAGTCCTGCCCGCTCTTGGTGAACACCGACTGGCCGCCGCTGGGCAGGGTTATTCCCTTGTCCCCCACCACGTTGATCGGCGAGCCGTTGGCGGTGACGGTCTGGTTGCCGCTGCTGGGCAGCAGCATGCCGGGCCAGATCTGGCCGTTGCCCTGCAAGGTCACGCCCTGGGTGACGATCGCCTGGCCGCCGGCGGTGACGGTCTGGTTGAAGCTGGCGACCACCGCGACATCGGTCCCGGTGTCGACCGGGCTGGGCGGCGGCAGCATCACCGCGGGCGCGGCGCCCTTGGCTGCCACGACCAGCGCCTCGACGCCGTTGACCAGGACCTTGTCCTTGAGCGCCAGGGCGCCGACCAGGTCGAGCTTGCCGGTGAGATTGAGCTGTCCCATCACGCCCCCGTGATCTGGTGGCCGCTGATGGTGGTGGAGCCGCCGCCGCCCTTGACGACGAGATCGCCCTGGATCGTGGTGTCGCCCTTGACGTCCAGCTCCTGGCATTCGATCTTGACCGGCACGTCCGGGGCGGACAGGGTGATGCCGTCGGCGGCCAGGGTGAGGGTGATCTTGTCGCCGACCTTGACGCGCACGGTGCCGTCCTTGGCGAAGCGCAGTTCGTTGTCGCCGCCGTCGGGAAGCCGTTGGGCCAGCACGATCTCGCCGTCGTCATACCGCGGGGGCCGTTCGGCCGAGTGGTAGAGGCAGCCGACGACGACGGGTTGGGCCGGGTCGCCGCCCAGGAACTCGACCAGCACCAGGTCGCCGACCTTGGGCGTGGCGGCGAAACCGAGGTAGGCCACCACGATCGGCACCCGGGTCAGGTCCAGGGGCTCGTGCTTGAGCCGGACGTCGACCTCGTAGTTGTTCTCGTCGCCGTCGTCGCTGTGCGGGTGGGTCGCGGTGACCACGGCCAGCCGGGATCCGCGGCGGGTCGCCAGCTCGGCCCGAGCCACGCCGCGCATGACCTCCACCATTCCGCTCACAGCGATCCCCCGAGGCTCAGGCCCATGCCGGTGGCGACGGTCAGCCGGGTCGTCCACCCGGTTGTCACGTCCAGGTCGTGCCGCAGCGCCCGCACGTAGCCGGCGCCGGTCAACGCGTCGGGAAGATCCCCGCCGGCCCGGCACGGCTCCCCCAGTTCGGCCTCGGCGCGGCCGAGCACCCGCAGCGTCACCGTCTGGCGGCCGCGCTGGTCGCTGGTCCGGCGGCCGGCGGCGAAGGAGTCGGCGAGATCTTGGGTGCGGGCGGCGGCGTCCAGCACCAGCAGGTCCCCGGAGCCTCCGGTGAGGTCGTCGGTCGAGAGCCAGTGGGTCGTGTCCTGGCCGCTCTGCGAGGACGGGCTTTCGCCGCCGACGGTCGGGGCCAGGCCGTCGGCCACCGTGCGGCCGCCGACGCCGAGCAGGTCTCGTCGATACGTGTACGTGACGCCGCCGATCGGTTGCGGGGCATGGAACATCAGCGCGCCGCCGCGGTCGGTGTAGAGCTCGAAGCCGCCGCGGTCGGCCAGGGCCTTGGCGTGGGCGTGGCCGGTGACGGCTTGGTCGAGGACGTAGAACGGCAGCCGGGCGGAGTCCTCGACGGTGCCGGTGTCGACGCCGGCCCGGTCGGCCAGGTCCCGCACAATCGCGCCGGCGGTGTGGTCGTCGTAGGACGCCGACACGCGCAGCCGCAGCAACGCCAACGTGGATCCGAGGGCGGCGACGGCGGTGCCGGTCGGGCCGGGGCGGACCGTGACGACCTCGCCGGTGAAGACGGTGTCGGTGGCGTCGTAGCCGAGCGCGAGGGTGACCGGGTCGCCCGGGGACACGGAGACGGCTTGGCCGAAGCGGATGCGCAGGCCGTCGGCCGGGCGGTCCATGTCCCGTTCCACCACGAACCGGGTCGGCAGGCCGGCCGGGTTGGCGGTGGTCGAGCGCAGGGAGCCTGCGGTCAGCTCGAAGCGGGGCTCACTCATGGGCCCTCGCATCGGTCTCCAGGCGTGAGTTCTTGTAGCCGTGCTGGATCCAGTCGACCAGGTAGACGGCGCCGAACAGCGGCCCGAACCACGCGTACTGGTTGGTGTGCCGAAGTTCGTGGTGGTACAGGCTTTTCTGTCCGCGGCGCTGTTCGCGGATGAAGATGCCGTTGCCGAAGGTGATGCCGGAGACGCCGCCGCCCTCCAGCGCCGAGCCCATCCAGCCGCCGACGAAGACCAGGCCGAACGCGTTGAGCTCGCCGTAGGCGGCCGCGTCGAAGCCGATGCCCTGCCAGCCGCCGCCCCCGAGCGCCCGCACCAGCCAGTTCACCGGGGCCATGATCAGGTTGGTGACCTCGATGAGCAGGGCGAACACGGTGTTGGGCAGGGTCCAGATCGCGCCGAGGATGCTCAGCACGAGCCAGCCGAACGCCCAGTGGCCGTCGGGGTCGAAGCGGTTGACCGGGTCGCCCTCGCAGAAGGCGTGCCGGTTGCGGCGGCGGGGGCGCGCCAGCCAGTGACGCAGCCAGGCGTCGCGGTCGGCGACCTGCTGGGCGCCGGTGCCGAAGGGGTGCACGAGACGGGCGTCATCGGGGCCGCAGGTGTGGGTGTCGCGGGTGAGGAAGCGGCCGATTGTCGGGTCGTACCAGCGGAATCCGAAGTCGTAGATGCCGATCTCGGGATGGTGTGTCTTGCCGCCGAACGTCGCCGGGCCGGTGGTCTCGCCGTACGGACCGACGGCCACGCGGTCGATGACGCCGCCTTTGGTGTCGGTGGTCAGCAGGACGGTGCCGATGTGGTCGGCGTGCAGGTAGCGGACGCCGTCGGGGCGCAGCTCGGCCAGGGTGCCGTAAGGCGTGTGCACGGGGATGCGGACCGGGAGGCCGTCGCCGTCCGCGACCAGGAGCAGGGCCCCGTCCTTGCCGTACAGGTAGCGCTCGGTCCGGTCGGGAAACGCAGCGTGGGCCAACCGTCCACTGTGGTCGTAACGGAACCGGGCGACGATCTCACCGGCCTTGCGGACCTCGGTGAGCTGGTCGGCGTCGTCGTAGCGGTAGGCGAACTCCCCGCGTTCGAGCAGGCGGCCGTGCTCGTCGTCGAACAGCGCCTCGTCGTGGACGCGGTTGCCGGCGTCGTCGTAGTGGTAGCGCCATCGCGTGCCGTCGGGGTCTTCGGCGGTGGTCAGGCGGCCGAGGCGGTCGTAGTCGAAAGTGCGGCCGGCGTCGTCGGCCAGCTTGCCGTCGGCACGGTAGGTGCGGCGGAATTCGGCGCCGGCGATGGTCACGGCCAGCGGCCGGCCGTCGTCGCCGTCGAACTCCCGGGTCTCGGTCAGGCCGTTGCCCAGCCTCAGTTCCAGCGCGCCGTCGCGTCGGCGCGCTTCGACCAGGGTGTCGCCGTTGGCGGTGACGGTGCGAAGGCGGCCTTCGTTCCACTCGTAGGCCAGGTGCGCCGTGCCGGTCTGGACGGCCTGGAGGCGGTTGTCGGCGTAGGTCAGGCGGGCTTCGATGGTGACGCCGTCGCAGGCCTGGGTGACGAGCAGGCCGGTGGTGTCGTGGTGGTAGCGGGTGGTGACCGTGGCCGATCGGCCCTCGACGAGGCGGCCGTTCTCGTCGTAGGCGTAGGCGATCGCCCCGGACCGGCCGTGCTGGGCGCGGGCGATCCGACCCTCGGCGTCATAGGTGTAGCGGTGGGCCACACCTCGGTCGTCCACGCTGGCCAGGCGGTCGTGCTCATCGTAGGTGTACCGGGTTGGCCGGCCGTCCGGGTGCGCCACCTCAACCAGCCGCCGGCGGTCGTCGTAGCGGTAGGCGGTGACGGCGTCGCCGTCCACAATGGACGTCACGTCGCCGTGCCCGTCATACCGGCAGTCGGCCGGGGCGGGGTGTTCGGCGGCCTCAGCCGCCAGCACGATGTCCAGGCGGGCCAACAGGTCCTGGTCAGGCATGAGCACCCCCGGGGGCCGCGGCGAGCGTCTGGTCGAAGGCGCGGGCCACCCGGTCCAGTTCGCTGTCGAAGTTCTTGCGCAGGTTGTCCAGCACCTGGGTCAGCTGCCCGCACAGGCGCACCAGGTCCAGGCCGCGCAGCTTGTCCCGGGTGTCGGTGAGGGCCTTGCCGGCGGCGGTCACGTCGGCGTCGACCTGCGTCACCAGGGCGGAGACGTCGGCGGCCAGCTGCCGCAGCGGCGGATCCAGCACGGTGGCGAGTTCGTCGAGCAGGCCGTTGACGCCGGTGGTCAGCTTGGCCAGGGCGCGGGTGTAGGCGGCGTCGAGGCGGTCGCGGAGCTTGGCCGGGTCGACCGCGGCCAGGGCGTCGGCCAGCGGCTGGAACAGCTGGGCGCGGATCGTCGGGGCGAGGCCGCCGGGGTCGAGCACCGAGAGCCGGTCCTGTACCGCGGCGTACACCTCGTCGAGGGCGTCCTTGAGCACGGCCGGGCTGATCGCGGCCAGCACGTCGCGGATCTTGGCGAAGATCGCCGTGACCACGGGCTGGATCGCCGCCTGCGCGTTGCCGAAGCTTTGCGCGAGCCGGGCGGTGTCCCGCACCAGTGGCGCGGCCAACGCCGAGGGCCGGAGCGCGGCCAGGCCGGCGAGGATGCTCTCCGAGGTCAGGGGTTCCTTGCTGCGCAGGAAGTCCGGCACCAGGCGGAGCACGCCGTCGTGCAGCTTGCCGTAGGAGCCGGCCAGCGGACTCGCGTCAAGCGCGCCGACCCGCTGGGTGAGCTTGGCGGCGAGGTGCTCGTGGGCCTGCACGGCGTCAGCCGGCGGCGTGACCAGGGCGGCCACGGCGCCGAAGCTCGTGTAGGTCGCGGCCACGTCGTCGTGCCGCTCGGCCGGGGCGTTGGCGGTGAGGGCGTCGAACCGGGCCCGTAGCGACATCGTGGCCCCGACGGGCTCCAGGTAGAAGGCGGGGTCGTGTCGTTGGAGCTCGTCACGGGCCTGCCGGAACTGGGCCAGGACCGATTGCGGGTCAACGGTGTCGAGCGAGCCGATGCCGGTGCGGACCGCGTTCATCGCGGCCACGACGGCGTCCTGCGGTGCGGCCCGCACCAGGTCGATCAGCCGCTGGTAGACGTCGTCCAGCGGCTTGAGCAGGGACGCGACCTGCTGCTCGGCGCTCTGGTAGAGCAGCGCCGCCGGCAGGGCGGCGCCCGGGTCGGTGAGGATCGCGCCGGTCATCCCGGCCACGGCGGCGCGCAGGCCGGTCACGAACGTCGCCAGGGGTTCCGGCAGCGCGAGGCCGTCGAGGGCGGCGATGATGGTGTCGCGGGCCTTGGCCACCAACGCGTCCTGCCGCGCGGCCAGGTCGTCCAGCACGGGCCGGAGGTCCAGCTTGCCCAGCGCTGATTCCACGTCGTGCCACACCGCGCCCAGCGGCGCCAACCACACCTGCGGGTCGAGCTGGCCAACCGCGTCCGACACCACCGAATACGGGCCCCGCAGCGGATCGAGCACCGCTCCCGGCCGAGCCTCGGCCAGCACGGCGGTGATCTCGTCGAGCTGATGGCGCAGCGGCGCGACCAGCGTCCGGGCCGACAATCCCCGCACGGCCTCGGCGGCGTCACCGAGCGCGCTGTGCACGGGCTTGAGCAGCAGGTCCGGGTCGAGATTGGCCAGCGCGCCGTCGAGGTCGCCGAGCACGTTCTGGACCACGCCCAGCGCCGGCCCCAGCTGCGTGTCGAGCGCGGCGTAGCCCTGTTTGAGCGCGGCGATCACCTTGCCGCGCAGGTCGATCGCGCGCAGGCCGGCCAGCGCGGCGGCAATCGCCAGCCGCTCCGGCGCGGACAGCGCGTCGGGGTTGATGGCGGCGAGCTTGGCCCGCAGCTGCCCGAGTTCGCCGACGACCTCGTCGCCGAGCGGCGTGAAGTTCAGGCTGGTCAGCTGGGCCGCCAGCGCGGTGAGCCGGTCGAGCTGCGGGGTGGCCGCGTCGGCCAGCGAGGTCACGACCTGGGCCGCGCTGGTGGCGAGGAAGTCCAGTTTGGCCAACAGGTCCTTGACCGGCAGCTGCGGCAGCCGCCCGGCCAGACCGGCGACGGCCTGCCGGACCTGATCGACCGACTGCGCGCCGATCACGCTGTCCACCAACGCCTCCAGCTCGGCGAAGGCGGCTTCGACGCCGGCCGCGACGCGGTCGATGCCCAGCGTCTCCAGTGCCGACCGGGCCTGCTTGAGCAGGTCCTCCACGGCCGAGCGGACCTGTTCCAGGGGAACCTCGGCCAGCAGTCGGCGGAGCTCGTCGACGAAGCCGTGCAGGATGTTCCGCACGGTGGCGAGCGGGGACGCCGACAGCGCGGAGCCGATGGCGTCGGCCAGCATCAGGCCGCGGCGGGTCATCTCCTCGGGGTCCAGCACCCGGTCGAAGCCGCTGGAGATGCCGGAGACCACGTCGGAGATCTGGTTCAGCAAGTCGGTCACCGTGGACACGCCGCCAGTCGACGCCGCTGCCGTGTCCAGCAGCGGGCCGTAGCCGAAAACGGAGTTCCAGTCGTGGGTGTCGACCGCGGCGCCGAGATCGCCGTAAGCCTTGGTCAGTCCACTTGCGACTGCCGTGGCCGCCGTGCGGACGCCGTCGAGGGCGGAGCGCAGGGTCGTGTAGGAGGCGGCCGAGGCCGGGTCGAAGCCGGTCAGCGCGGCAGCGGCCTTGGCGTGGGCGGCGACAAGCGCGTCCTGGGCCGCGCCGGCCCCCGGGTCCTGAACCGTGGAGTTCAGGGCGACGGCGGTTCGCACGTGGTCGGCGGCCGGCTTGAGCAGGTCCGGCGGCAGGCCGGTGAGGTTGTCGGCCAGGAACGGCATCAGCTCGCCGGCGTGCGCGGGGAACGAGTCGTGCAGGTCCCGCATCTGGCCCAGGGTCCGGGTGAGGGCGCCGGCGGCCTGCCTGTCCAGCACCTTGCCGAGGCCGGCGCCGAGGTTGTCGGTGAAGGAGCCGTCGACTTGGGTCAGGATCGCCGACACGTTGCCGGCCATGCCGATACCGGCGTTGAGCGGGTGGTCGGCGACCGTCGATTTCGCGGCGGTGTAGGCGGCGCCGATGGACTGCACGTACTCGACGTTGGCCGGCTGCACCACGCCGCCGACGGCGTCAACGGCGGCGGGCAGGCGGACGCTGAGGCTGCTGACGTCCACATCGGACTTCTGAGCCAGGCTTTGCAGTGCCATGCTGACCGGGGCCAGCGGCGAGTCCGGGGATCCCTGGGCCAGGCCCCGGAGGTGAGCGGCCAGCTCGCCGGCCTGCCCGGCGGCAGCGGCGGCCGAGGACGTGACGGCGTCGGTGCCCGGGACGGTGGCGGCGGCGCCGGTGACGTTGTCGCGCACGGAACCCAGCAGCGCCGGGCCGTCGCCGACGGCCGTGGTGAACTCGTCGAGGGCGTCGTGCAGGCGAGCCGTGGGGTCGCCGAAGTCCGGGGCGGCGGCCACCAGTCTAGTGAGGCCGTCGACCTGGTCGAGGGCGTTCTGGACGTCGTCGACGTAGCTCAGGGCGTTGGCGCCGATGGCGTCGTCGATCGCCGCGAACGGGTTGTCGCCGGGCGGGGCCGGCGGTTCCACGTACTCCAGGACCACGCAACGGAAACCGAACTCATCCAGGTCGCCGGCCTGCTGCGTGACCTCAAGGGCCTCGATGAGCACCCGCGTGACGAAGCCGTCGCCGACAGCCTCGGCCACGAAGTCGACCGGCTCGGCGTCCAGGTGCGCCTTGCGCAGCCGGGCCAGCTGGGCCGGGGCGTCCGGGCCGTAGCAGATGCCGGCGAAGCCGATCTCGGCCGAGGGCCGGCCGAGCGTCTGCACGATGTCGCCGGCCAGGCCCGGCACCGCGTGCCGGACCAGCCGCGTCCGCTCGCGCACGCGGACGTCGGTGAGATTGGCGACGGCCACGCCGCCCAGTTCCACGGTCACGGCATTTCTCCCGTTCCGTAGCTGCGCATGAACTCCCACTCCAACTGCTCGCGCAGCCGCTCGGCGACCTCGTCGGCCAGCGAGTCGAGATCGATCGCCGGCGCGCTCATCGGTTCCGCTCTGCTGTCCGCTGCCGGGGTGTCATCCGCTGCCGCCCTCGCCTGGCCGGCGGCCGTCTCGAGCACCGACGTCAACGACGCCGCCCCGCGCACGAGCCGCACCGACTCCCGCGCCGCGTTCGCCTGCGTCAGCAAGCCCTCGTTCCTTTCCTGACCTGGCGCCCGCGGCACCGCCGACCGATGCCGACCCTGCGGCTGTTCCACCGCTTCCCCCGCCGCGCCGACCGCCTCCGGCTGGCGCGTGTCGTCCAACCAGTCCGCTCCATCCAGCCGGCCCTGCGCCGGACGACTCGACCGCTCCCCGACGCCACTCGGCCAGCCCGTTGTCCCGGCGCCGCCAACCGGGCCGCCCGGCATCCCGCTGGCCGAATCCGCTCCGCTGGCCGGCTCCGCACCGTCCTCGGCCCGGCCTCGCGCGCTTGCCCGGCCGCCGGCCCGCTCCGCGTCACCGGCGATCCGTTCCAACACCCCATCGGCAGACCGGCTCGTCGTCGCTTCGCCCGGCCCCACACGTTCCGCCGGGTGGCCCGACATCCCACCGCTGGGCTGCCGGCCCTCCGCTGTCCGGCCTCGCGCTGGGCGGCCGAACCGACCCGCCTGCGCATCGCCGGCCGCCGCGTCCCGCGCCGTCGGCCGCGAGCCATTGGCCACCAACGGTTCCACCTGCTCGAACGGCTCCGGCAGCAGGCCGCCGAGCGCCCGGTCCAGCGCCACGGCGGGATCCTCGAACCGCAGGTCCGTCGCCGGCACGGCGATCCCGGTCGGCGGCCGCAGCACTCGCGCCGCCGCCGACCGGACGGCGTCGGCCGCCGCGAACACGTCGCTCACGACGTGGCCCGGTCGTACTCGACCAGCTGCCGTACCCCGGCCAGGTACACCGCGACCTGGCCCGGCGTGAGCTCGCCGACCTGGGCCGGCGTCCAGCCGAAGTGCTTGGCCAGCAACAGGTGTGATGCCCCCAGCGTGCTGCGGGCGGCCGCTTCGGCGTCCGCGCCGCCGTCCAGGCCGGAGATGGCGTTGATCTCGTCGAGCAGGAACCGCACCAGCCCGACCCGCAGCTGCCGGATCTGGTCGAACGACAGCGGCGGCTCGACCACCGCCTCCTTGATCGTCAGCACCGGCACCAGCCCGGTGTCGTCCCGCGCGGCCTTGGAGATCGCGGCCAGCACGGCCAGCGTGAGCGCCCGGATCCGGACCACGCCGCCGCCGTCCACCAGCTGCGCCGGGACCTCGACGTCGTGGACCAGGCCGCTGCCGGCGAGCAGGTCCCCGGCCGACAACACCGAGGTCACGCTTCCTCGAACGCGATCCGCAGGGCCTGGAAGGTGACCCGCTCCATCACGAAGTCGTCCAGCGGCACCTGGTAGCCCCAGCTGTCGAAGCGCACCCCGAACAGGGTGACCTTGGTGAAGCCGCCGGGGATGGCCGAGGAGGCCAGCGTGGTCACGATGTTGAAGGCAGGCTGGGCGAAGTTGGCCGCGGCCGGCGGGCTGACCGCGCCGTCGCCCAGCAGCAGCCGTAGCAGCGCGCCGTTGACGTGGGCCCGCTCGGCCGACCCGGTCACCGAGATCACGCCCGGCCGCAGGTGAGTCGGGTACCGGCTGCCGATCTCGTAGAACGGGCGCACGTCGCTGGTCGCGTTGACGACCACGTTGCGCAGGCTGCCCACCACGTTGCTCAGGTCGTACTTCTCGACGATCCCGGCCGCCGCCGCGCCCTCCGGCGCCGCGCTGTCCCCGACGCTCACCACCAGGCTGGCATCGACAGCGCGGTACACATCGTTCGCCATGTCAGGAGTTCACCTTTCTCATGGTCAGCTCAGGACCATCGTCACGCGGATGTAGTCGATGCTGAACGTGGGCTGGATCGTCATGGTCACGGCGACCTCGCCGGCGATCTCCTGGGCCCGGGTGGCCGACACCGACAGGCTGTAGGAGGTCAGGGCCTCGTCGGAGACCATGCCGGTCAGGAACGCGTCCACAGTGGACTTCAGCGCCGAGCGGACCCTGTCGTTGTTCAGCCGGCCGATGTAGGGGTTGGCCGCCGCGCGCACGCCGTACTTGGCGAAGTCCACGATGCGCCGGGTCGGGATGGCCGAGAACGGCTCGCCAGGGCCCTCGGTGGTGACGCCCTTGACCACGCGGAAGCCCTGCTTGTCCACAATGGACAGAACGCCGCGGGTGATCAGTTGGGCCTGCTCGCCGCGATTGGCCGCCACGGCCAGGCCGGGCACGGTCAGCGCCTTGTTGGTGAGGCTGGTCTGCGCCGGCGCCGAGCCGAGCAGGCCGGCGACCGCGGCCGCGGTGTAGGCGGGAGGCAGGTGCGTGCCGCCGGCCAGCGCGATGCCGGGGGCGACGAGCACGATCCGGTCGGAGGCGATGGAGTGGCCCAGGAACTCCGGCACCGTCGAGCCGGGCGCGCCCAGCACGCCGATCCGCTCGTGGTCGGCCTGCTCGGTCTCGGCCAGGTGGGCCTGCAACTGAGCGCCGAACGAGGTGGCGTCCTGGCCGGCCGGGACCACGATGTTGACGGTCTGGTTGGCCAGCAGCTCCAGGCCGGCGGCGTAGTCGTCGGCGGTGGCAGACTCACCGTTGGCGCCGGTCTTGTTGGCGCCGGTGCCGAAGTAGCCGTCGACGCCGGCGGCCGGCAGTTCGCTGCCGTGCGTGGCGTCGGCGGTGGCCGTGGCCAGCGTGGAGCCGGCGGTGACCGCGGCGGCCAGGGTGGCGCCGTCCGGCGCGACGTAGTTCTCCACGATGGAGCCGCGGTCCAGGCGCACGGCCACGCAACTGGCCGCCGCGACCTGGTACCAGGCCTGGACCTTGTCGCCGTCGGCGGCCTTGGGCGCGTCCGCGGCGGCGAAGTCCAGGGTGCCGTCCCACACCGTGATCCGCACCTGGCCGGCGGTCGGGGCCGGCGCGAACACGCCGTAGCTGGCGACCACGGTTGAGCCGGTGGGCTGCTCGGTCGGGGCGAAGACCAGCTCGCCGGCGTCGGCCAGCACGCGGATCACGCCGGCCGCCGGAGCGTCGCCCGGGCCGTAGACGAAGTCCCCGTTGCCGTAGGTCTTCACGGCGCCGGTCGGCGAGGTCACGGTGACGGTAGTGACCGAGGCGACCGTGGCGCTGTCGGTCGGCGTGGCGACCGGGGTGCGCGACAGGAAGTAGCGGGTGCCGGCGGCGGCGACGCGCTCGTTCTCCACGACCGTGCGGTAGGTGATCGCGAACGAGTCGACGCGCCGGGAAGTGCCGCGCACCACCCGGATCCGGTTGGCCGGCGAGGGCAGCACACGGGGGTGGCGCAGCGCGGTGACCGGGGCGGTCAGCTCCTCACCGGCGACGCTGCCGGCCACAGTGGACGGTGTCACGGTGACGTGGATGTTGTTGCCGTCGGTGCCGGCCGCGCGGGCGGACAGCGTAGCCACCGGCGCGCCTGCCTTGTCCCCCAACACGAACGTCGCCGCCGCGCTGCCGGCGCCGGCGACCCGGACCGCCAGCACCGAGGAGGCGCCGTTGGCGTAGGCCTGCTCCAGCGCGCGGACCAGGGTCAGCGGGGCCGCGCCGGTCGGGGCGTCGAAGTCGTCGGGCACGCCGAACAGGTCGCGGGCGGCGGCCAGGCCGGACAGGGTCACCACCTGGCCGACCGGGCCGCCCGAGGCGGTGCCCACCACGCCCAGCACCCCGGTCGCGACCCCGCCGGCGGAGATCAACCCCTCGGCCCGCACGTCGACATAGGTCGACGGAATGATCATCTCTGTCATGTGGCGCCCCATAGCAGTCGGCGATTCGCTCGTCGGCGACTGTAGGAGAGCCCTTGGCGGCCAAGGAAAATCGGAGGTTTGGACGGATATGGGCGCTCAGCTGCGGATCTGCCCGATCATGCGGGGTGGTCCCGGTGATCACCCGGCCGGAAGATCGCCTTTTCGGGCGGCGGTGTCCCGGGTCGGGTAACGCGCCCCGGGATCGACGGCGTCCAGGATCTGCCCGGCGAACACTACCGGCTGCTTATATAAGTGGAGGCTGGTATGCTCCGCGTTGGTGCGAGCCGGCCGGCGGTGTAGGGGGCATGGCATGAAAGACGTGTTGCGGGAGTTGGCCGCCGCGCGCCGGGCGATGGGCAAGGCCGGCCTGCCCGCCGGCGAGGCGTACACCGTCGAGGTGCGGCGTCGGTATGAGGCGCGGGTCGAGGAGGTCTGGGACGCGATCACCAACCCCGAGCGGGTGCGCCGCTGGTTGCGGCCGGTCACCGGAGATCTGCGGCGGTGAGCACAGCGAGTTCATCCGGCGCAGCGCCGCGGCCTGGGGGCAGGCTCACCTGGCCGCCGGTGGCGAACCGAGGCACGTCGCGGCCGCGGTCGAAGCCACCACCAGGTTCTACACGAGCTTCCCTAGGCCCGCACAGTGATCCCCCATCCGGAAGGAAAGCGCCGTGAAGTACACCAACTCGATCGAGATCGCGCTGCCGCGGGAGCGGGTGGCCCAGCTGCTGGCCGACCCGGCTCACCTGCCGAAGTGGCTGCGGGGCCTGGTGTCGCACGAGCCGGTGAGCGGGATCCACGGGCAGCTCGGCACGCGGTCGAGGGTCGTGATGCAGTCGGGGCGCCGGCAGTTCGAGGGCACCGAGACGATCACCCGCCGGGAGCCGGCCGACCTGCACGGGATCCCCGCCGGGATCGTCGTTCACTTCGACCGCGAGGTCGTCGCCGCGGGCATGTGGAGCGTCGTGCGCGACCGGCTGACCGAAGCCGGCCCGCAGACGACGCTCTGGGAGTCCGAGAGCGAATACCGGTTCCGCGGCCCGCTGATGCGGCTGGTTGGGCTGCTCATGCCCGGCGCCTTCCACAAGCAGTCGCAGCAGCACATGGAGGACTTCAAGGCCTTCGCCGAACAGGGGAAGGACGTCCGCGACGCTGCCGCGACCGGGATCTCCGACGGCGATCGCCCGGTCACGTGATCTCGGGATCGAGGCCGCCCATGCGGCGAACGCCGATCACTCGGGACGTTCGCCCGTCGACCCGTCCGCCTGCTCGCGCAGCAGGTCCAACTGGCCCAGGTGCCGGGCCGTCTCCTCGATCAGGTGGAGCATGATCCAGCGCAGCGTCCGATCCCGGTGGACTGCCTTCTGGTCCAGCGTCTCCGCCGCCAGGATCACCTCGTCACACCGCTTCTGCTCCGCGGCGTACTCCGCCAGCAGCTGGGCCATGGTCACGTCGTCGGGGACCCGGAAGTCCCCGTCCTCGTCCTCGTCGCTGAAGTCGAAGGTCAGCCCCGACTGATCGGCGAAGGTCTGCCGGAACCATCCCCGCTCGCAGTTGGTCAGGTGGTTCACCACCCCCTGCGCCGTCAGCCCGCTCGCCGTGCTCACCGCCCGCAACGCCTGCTCGTCGCCGCCCTGCACCTTCCACGCCACCAGATCCCGCTGCCGCTGCAGAAACTCCAGCAGTGACTCCCGTTCGATGTCGCTCATGGCCGTGCACGCTACGGCGGTCGTCCCCACCTCACGACCGAGTTTCGGCCGACGCCGTGAGGGCACGGCCGATCCCGGCCGCAATGGCGTAGTCGCGTTTGACTATGGATTCATAGTCGTGTTTGACTAGCGGCGTGAACAGCACACGGCTCTTCGCGCTCAGCGCCCTGGCCCGGGGTGGCGCGATGCACGGCTACGCGATCCGCCAGGCCGCCCAGCTCGACCGCACCGAGCTGTGGACCGACGTGAAGCCGGGCTCGCTCTACAGCGTGTTGAAGCGGATGGCCGACGAGGGCCTGGTCCGGGTGGCGCGCACGGAGCGTGACGGGAATCCGCCCGAGCGGACCGTCTTCGAGATCACCGAGGCCGGCCGGGCCGAGCTGGTACGGCAGCGCGACGCCGCGCTGCTGGACGTGCGCCTGCGGCCGGATCCGGTCGACCTGGCCCTGCAGTTCACCCCCGACCTGTCCCCCGACCGACTGACCACGCTGTTCACCGTGCGCCGGCAGGCCGTGGCCGAGCAGCTGGCGCAGTTCCGGCGTGAGCAGGTCACCGCCGCCCCGGACCTCACGGGGCTGGAACCGCTGATCTTCGAACACTGCGTCGCCCGCCTGGAGGCGGAGCTGGCGTGGCACGACCGCGTGCTCGACCGACTGAGGGAGACGACATGATCCTGGTCACCGGCGCCACCGGCGAGGTCGGCCGCGCTGTGGTGGATTCGCTGCTGGCGCAAGGCATTCCGGTCCGGGCCACCAGCCGCGACCCGGCCCGGGCCCGGCTGCCCGACGGCGTCGAGGTCGTGGCGGCCGATCTCGGCGACGCCTCGGCGGTGGCCGCTGCGGTGTCCGGTGTGGACGGTGTGTTCCTGCTGACCGGCGGCTCCGAGATTCCCCTGCACGACAAGACGGTCGCCACCGCGGCGGCCTCGGCCGGCGTGCAGCGGATCGTCAAGCTGTCCAGCGGACGGGCTGGCGACGACACCGCCACCGACCCGATTCCGCAGTGGCACCGCGCGGGCGAACGGGCCGTACGGGAGTCCGGCGTGCCGTGGATCATGCTGCGGCCCATGGGTTTCATGTCCAACGCCCTGATGTGGGCCGGCTCCATCCGTGAGCAAGGCGCGGTGTTCGCCCCCTACGCCGCCGGCCGGGTCACGGTCATCGATCCCCTCGACATCGCCGCCGTGGCAGCGATCGCCCTGACCTCCACCCCCACCGGCCAGATCCTCACCCTGTCCGGCCCCGAGGCGCTGTCCCCCGGCGAGCAGGTCGACATCATCGCCTCGGTCCTCGGCCGGCCGCTGCGCTTTGTCGAGGTCACCCCGGACGCCGCCCGGGCGGCGATCATCTCCCACGGCGTCGCCCCGTCCATGGCCGACGCCATCATGGCCCTGCGAGCCACCGCCCTGGAGGACTTCACCTCCGTCGTGCACCCGACCGTCCCCGAGATCACCGGCCGACCCGCGGGCGCCTTCCGCGACTGGGTCGCCCGCAATCGCGCCGCCTTCGCCTGAGGATTCCGTGCGTGTGAGCGGCCGCCGAACAAGCCACTCACACGCGGTCAGGCGGAGCGGTAGGTCTGCCAGCGAAGGTTGGAAGGGGACTTTCCTACACTCGGAGTGGAGGAAAGCCCCCTTCCTACACTTGAGTCCGCCGCGGATCGGCGGGGTCAGTCGACCGGCTCTAGTACGAAGACGGGGATTTCGCGGGAGGTCCGGGTGACGTACTCGTCGTAGTCCGGCCAGACCTGGGTGGCCCGGCCCCACCACAGGGCGCGCTCCTCGCCGGTGACCTCGCGGGCCCGGTAGTCCTTCTTGACGGTCTTGTCCTGCACCTCGACCAGCGGGTGGGCCTTGAAGTTGTGGTACCAGACGGGGTGCTGGGGCGCGCCGCCGTAGGAGGCGACCGCGGCGTAGACGCCGTCGTGCTCGACCCGCATCACCGGGTTCTTGCGCAGCTTGCCGGACTTGGCGCCGACGGAGGTGACCACGATGACCGGCACCCCTCGCAACTCGGTGCCCTCGGTGCCTCCGGACCGCTCGTACTTCTCGACCTGGTCCCGCACCCAATCCTGCGCGCCCGGCTCGTACTCGCCCTGCAACGGCATGGCTTCTGCTCCAAAGTGTGAGGGGGTATCGCCCCTCCACCTTGCTCCGTTGACCTGCCGGCCGTCAAGTGAGTCACTTGCCGCTGGCAGGTGAAACTGCCATGATGACGATGTGACCGGAGTCCGCGCCGAACAGGCCCGCCGCACTCGCGCCGGCATTCAGGCCGCCGCGCTGGCGTTGTTCGCCGAGCGCGGCTACGACGCCACCTCGTTGCAGGACATCGCCGACGGGCTGGGGCTGACCAAAGCGGCGGTGTACTACCACTTCCCCAGCAAGCTGGAGCTGCTTCAGTCGATCTGCGAGCCGGTCTACGAGAGCGTGTCGGCGATCATCGCCCGCACCGCCGAGCAGGGCACGCGGCAGCGGCGCATCGACGTGCTGGCCGAGGGGTTCGCCGATCTGACGGTGTCGAGGCGGTCGACGATCAGCGTGCTGGCCGCGGATCCGGTGATGCACGGGCGGATGAAGGCGGCCAGCAAGATGGACGAGCTGCTGGACCAGGCCGCCCGCGTGCTCTACGGCGAGGACCCGAGCCCCGACCAGGTGTTGGCGGTGCGGGCGATCGCGCCGTTGAGCGACAGCATCTCGGCGCTGCCGGAGCTGGCCGACGACGAGGCCCGCGAGGTGTTGTGCCGGGCGGTGAAGCGGCTACTTCCCCGCCGCTGACCAGTGCGGCGGCCGGCTCAGGCCGGCCGGGATGCGGGTGGCCGCGTCGCCACGGGCGGCGTTGACCTGGGACTGGGTCAGGAAAAGCGCGTCGGTCAGGTCGGCCCCGCGCAGGTCGGCGTCGCGGAAGTCCGCGCCGATGACATCGGCCAGCCGCAGGTCCGCGCCGCGCAGGTCGGCGGCGATCAGGTAGGCGCTGCGCAGGTTGGCGCCGGCCAGGGCGGCGCCCTTGAGCTTCGCGCCCATGAGGTCGGCGCCGCGGCGGTCGGGCTTCTTGCCCTTGACGGTGGCCCGCGTGAGCTCGCTGGCCTTGACCAGCAACTCGTTGACCTCCTTGCGACGCGCGGGAACGTCGACGGCCAACAGGGTGTCCACTGTGGACAGTGTGATCCGCTCGACCTGCTCGTAGGCGGCGGAGATGCGGTCGTGCAGCGCCCGGGCCGGGGACAGGGTCCGGGCCTGCGCCAGGTACCACAGCAGTTCGTGCAGCGGGAGCATGATCGTGAACGCGTCGAACACCCTCCGGCGGTCGCCGGCCTCGCGCCAGCTCACGCCGCCGAACGTGGTCTGGGAGACCTTCTGGCCCGCGCCGAAGCAGTCGAACACCGTGCATCCGGGGAAGCCCTTGGCCCGCAGGTCGGCGTGGATGCCGCAGCGGTGGTCGGCCAGCAGGTTGCGGCAGGGCGTGCCGGCGTTCTTGGTGATCGCGAAGTCGGCGGAGGCGGTGAAGGGCAGCGCGACGCAGCACAGGGCGAAGCAGTTGGAGCAGTCGGCGCGCAGGTCGTCGGTCACGGCCTCAGTATGGTCGATCGGCCGTGATCGACTACGCCGGCAGGGCCGGGTTCCCGCGCGGACGGGCGGTGGCGCGCAGGAGGTCGGCTTGGTGGCGACCAGGCGGCCATCAGCGCGGCGATCCGCTCGGCTCGGTCCACGGCGTCAGACGCTACCCAGGCCCAGTCCGCGCAGGACAGCGATTATGCCGGGCAGCGGGTCGAAGTCGGGCATGGGCATGGCGATCTGGTGCAGGATCACGCCGTCCAGCAGGTCGAGCACGATCCGGGAGTGCGCGGTCGGTTCGGTGGAGCCGATGGCCCGCATCCAGTCCCCGCCTCGCACGACCAGCGCCTCGCGGCTGCGGGTGAGGGAGTCTCGCAGTTCGGGACGGGTCAGGGTCTCCAGGAACAGGGCGTAGCGGGCGACGACGCGGGGCCGGCCCGGCCCGAGGGCGTGGCGCACGAAGCCGGCCAGGGTGAGGGCCACGCCGTCGAGGCCGTCGGCGGCCAGGCTCAGGCGCCCGAGGTCGGCCCGGTCCAGAGCCTCGATGTGGTCGACGATGCCGTCGAGCAGGGCGTCGCGGCTGCGGAAGTAGTTGGAGGTGGTGCCCGAGGGCACGCCGGCCCGCTGGTCGACGGCCTGGTAGGTGAGCCGTCTCATGCCGTCGGTGCCCAGCACGTCGACGGCCGCGTCGAGCACCTGGTCCTTCCTGCGCGCCTGCATCGGCCTACTATATCCGTAGTGAAAAATACTATGTCCGTAGTACGCTCGTGGGTATGACGAGGACGGCGATGGTGGTCGGGGGCGGCGTCGGCGGGTTGGCCGTGGCGGCCCGGTTGCGGATGGACGGCTGGCGGGTGCGGGTGTTCGAACGCGCCGAGGGGCTGCCGGAGACGGGGACGGCGCTGGGGTTGTGGCCGGCCGCGGTGCGGGCGCTGGACGCGATCGGGGTGGGCGAGGCGGCGCGCGAGCAGGGGCGTCCGCAGCTGAGAACCTCGTTGTTACGGGCCGACGGGTCCCGGGTGGCGTCGCTGACCCAGAAGGATCCGATCTGGCTGTTGTCGCGGCCGCCCCTGTTGCGGTTGCTGCACAAGGCCGCCGGCGAGGTCGAATTCGGCGTGACGGCCCCGGATGTGCGGGAGCTGACCGGGCATGACCTGGTCGTGGTGGCCGACGGCATCAACAGTGCCGCCCGGGACGTGGTGTTCGGCGAGGCCTACCGGCCGCGTTATGTCGGCGCGACCGCGTGGCGCGGCACCGTCGACGGCGACACCGCCGAGTTCACCGAGACCTGGGGCGAACGCGCCCGGTTCGGCGTCACCCCGCAGGAAGGCGGCCGCACCAATTGGTATGCCTGCGTGTTGGCCCCGCAGCGGCAGCGTTTCCCCGGGGCCGAGGCCGCCGCCGTGCGCAGCCGGTTCGGGCACTGGCACGCCGAGGTTCGGCGCGTGCTGGCCGGCATCGACGAGGACACCGTGGCCCGTAACGACTTGTACTACCTGGCCCGTCCGCTTCCCTCCTATGTGGACGGCAATGTGGCGCTCATCGGCGACGCCGCGCACGCGATGACTCCCGACATGGGCCGGGGCGCGTGCGAGGCCCTCGTCGACGCCGTGACCCTGGCTGATTCGGTGTGCACGCTGGGAGTCGAGGCCGGCCTGCGCCGCTACGACAAGCTCCGCCGCCGCCCGACCCAACGCATGGTCACGGCGTCCCTGCTGGTCAACCGGGCCGCCCACGCCCGCCGGTTCACCGGCCTGCGCGACCTGGTCGTGAAGCTCGCCGCCCGCTGAGTCCGCCGGTTGGCGGACTCAGCGGACTGCGTCAGGCGGGTTGGCCGAACCAGCGGGCGAGGTGGGCGTCGAGGTCGTGCTGGTCGTCGCCGGTCCAGGCGATGTGGCCGTCGGGGCGCAGCAGCACGGCGGGGACGTCGAGGGCGGCGGTGGGGTCGGTGATGAGGTCGACGCGGTCGGGCCAGCCGTCGACGGTCAGCTTGTCGGTGCGGTCGAGGAGCAGGCCACGGCCGTGGTGGAGGTGGTCGTAGAGGCGACCGTGCTTGAGGTCGAGGTCGCGTTGGCGGCCGCCCAGGTGGCCGGGGCCGTAGCGGATGTCGAGGGCGGTGATCTTCTCGGTCAGGTGGCGGTTGACCTCGGGCAGGGCGATCAGCTCGGCCAGGAGGCGGCGCACGGCTTGTGGGCCCGGGTCGGGGGACGAGAGCGTGGTCTGGGCGAGGGTGTTGTCGAGGACGGCGGCGGCGACGGGGTGGCGTTCGGCGTGGTAGGTGTCCAGCAGGGTGTCGGGGGCCCAGCCGAGGAGCTGGGCGGCGAGTTTCCAGCCGAGGTTGACGGCGTCCTGGAGGCCGAGGTTGAGGCCCTGGCCGCCGGTGGGCGGGTGGATGTGGGCGGCGTCGCCGGCCAGCAGGACCCGGCCGACCCGGTAGTGCTCGGCCTGGCGGGTGGCGTCGCCAAAGCGGGACAGCCAGCGCGGGGAGTGGATGCCGAAGTCGGTGCCGGCGATGGCCGTGAGCTGCCGGGAGAAGTCGTCGAGGGTGGGCGGTGTCGTGCGGTCCGCGACGACGTCGGCGGCGGGGACCACGACGCTGTAGACGCCGTCGCCGACGGGGCGGAGCCAGGAGCGGCGGATCCCGGCCATGGTGGCGGCGATCTCGGCCGGGGGCGCGGCCACGGCCATCTCCCCCATCAGCGTGTCGTGGCGTGAGGGCTCGCCGGGGAAGGCGACCCCGAGCAGTTTGCGGACCGTACTGCGGGCGCCGTCGCAGCCGACGAGGTAGCGGGCACGGAGCCGCTGGCCGTCGGCGACTGAGACGGTGACGCCGTCGTCGTCCTGGTCGAGGCCGGTGACCGTGCTGCCGTGGCGGATCTGGGCGCCGAGGTCGAGGGCGTGCTGTTCGAGCAGGGTGGTGATGACCGGCTGCGGGATGCCGATCATGTAGGCGTGCGCGGAGTCCAGGTCGGGCGCGGGGGCGGGGATGCCGGCGAAGAAGCCGCCGGCCGGGCGGCGGCGTCCGTGCTGCTCGACGCGGTCGAGCAGGCCGCGCATGGCCAGCAGTTCAATGCTGCGGACGTGCAGTCCGACGATGCGGACGAACGGCGCGGGCTCGGTTTCCTTCTCCAGCACGAGAACGCGGACGTCGTGCAGTCGCAGTTCGGCGGCCAGCATGGCGCCGGTTGGCCCGCAGCCGGCGATGATCACGTCGTACATGGTGTTGCCTTTCGGGAGTGTCTGGGGCGCTCCCGGCGACACCTACGTCGATCGCCCGACCATGACCGGCAGGGGGAGCACCCACTTCGCTGCTGCGTTCATGGGTCTCACCTCCTCGGGCGGTGTCACGGTCGTGCGCACGCTACAAGCCGGGCGGCCGCCGCGTCCACCGGTTAACGCGGCACGAGGCGTTCACGCAGGCGGGCGTGGCGGAACTGGTAGACGGCGCCGACCTGGCGCAGCACGCCGCGGCGGTGGGCGTCGTCGAGGAAAGGCAGCAGCCGCCAGGGAATCCGGCCGCGGGAGGCCAGCCAGAGGCGGGTCATGGCGAACGTGCCCCAGGCGCGGGACAGGCAGACGCTCAGGCCGACCGAGAGCCCGAACAGCGCGCCGGGCAGCAGGGCCTGGGGCAGGCCGGCGGCGGCCGGGATGATCTGGCCGCCGATGACCGCGCCGGCCAGACCGTAGGCGACGCCGCCCAGGCGGGGGACGAAGAAGTGGCCGAGCAGTCCCCCGGCGACGCCGCCGGCCAGGCCGAGTTCGAGGTCGTAGCGGCCGTCGAGGATCTCGATGCCGCTCTCGTCCGGGGTCAGCAGCAGCGCGAGGGCGAAGAACAGGCCCAGCGACACCATGAACGAGGCGGTGAACAGCAGCGTGGCGGCCCGGTCGTGGCGCAGGACGGTCAGCGGGCTGGCGACGCGGTCGGCGTCCATGGGGGTGTCGAGCCAGACGTGCACGCCGACGGCCAGGCCGAACACGCCGGCGAACAGCGCGATCGCCCCGGCCGGCAGGGACCAGCCCAGGCACAGGGCGGTGCCGATGATCGCGCCGACGGCGAACCGGCGGGCGAAGCGGCCGGCGGTGCCGTGGAAGCGGGCCTCGACGCGCAGCGGCCCGGGCCGGCGGCCGAAGGTGTGGGTGACGAAGCCGGCGGCCCCGAACGACACCCCGTAGACGGCGGCCAGCCACGGGCCGGCGGCGAGCCAGCCGGTGAGGGCGAACAGCAGCGCCGGGGGCAGTCCGAGGCACAGGCCCATGGCCAGCCGGGGTTCGGTGCGGTCCAGCCGCCACCAGGCCAGGTCGTGCTGTTCGGGCCGGGCCAGAAAGCCCAGCCAGCGTTCGGCCTGGTCGAGGCGGTAGCCGTGGAAGCGGGCGGGCCGGTCGGGCGGGGGCGGCTGGGCCGGGTACACCGCCGGCAGGTAGGAGTCGAGCAGGTGCCGTTCGATGCTGGCCCGGTCGGGAAACCGCTCGGGGTCGCACAGTTCGGCGGGGTCGCGGGCCGGGTCGGCGTAGGCGGTGCGGGTCAGGTCGACCATCAGGGGTGTGCGCAGCGCCTGCGCGAGGGCCCCGGTCGGGTCGCGGCGCAGCCGGTCGGCGATCGGCCGCCAGCGGGTCTCCCCCAGCCGCCGGCGGGCGGTGAGGAAGGCCAGCGCGTCCTCGGGTTCGACCGGCTCGATCTCCACGACCGCGGCCCGGGTCAGGAACGCGCCGGTGCGCTGCACGGCGTCTTCGTACTCGGCGCTGCGGCAGGTCACGACCAGCGGGCGGCCGCCGGCGGCGGCGCGGTCCAGGGCGTCGATGGCGGCGGTGTGCAGGGCCGGCGGGGTCTCGTCGAGGCCGTCGAGCACGGGGATGATCCGGTTGCCCAGCACCAGTCGCATGGCGGCGTCCTTGCCGTAGGCGGCGGTGTTGGCCAGGCCGGGGTATTCCTCGACGAGCTTGCGGGCCAGCCAGGCGTGCAGGTGTTCGGTGTGGGGGTCCCAGGAGGCCAGCGGCAGCAGGACCGGCACGGGTTCGCCGGCGGGCGGATCGGCCAGCAGACCGAGGGTCAGCAGGATCGCCAGCACGGACTTGCCGGCGCCGGGTTCGCCGAGGACCACGAGTTGGCGGGCCGGGACCTGCCGGAACTTGGCGACGACGTCGGTGAGGTCGCCGCTGAGCACCAGGCGTTCCGGGCCTTCGCCGGGGCGTGCGCCCAGCACGGTCGAGGCGACGGCCGCCACCTCGCGTTCGGTGCTGGACCAGCGCAGCGGGACCGGCTCGGGGCGGTTGAGCGAGCGGACCTCGGCTTCGGCGGTCCATTGGCGGGTGATCGCGGCGGCCAGTTCCTGGGCGGCGCGGTCGAGCTGGCCGGCCCGGTCGTCCTTGTCACGCGGCCGTTCGGTCTCGGGCGCGAGGTGGTTCTCGCCGCGCAGGATCTGCTCGTGCAGGCGGCGGAGCTCGGGGCCGGGGTCGATGCCGAGTTCCTCGGCGAGCGCGGCGCGTAGTCGCTGGTAGACGGCCAGCGCCTCGCCGGAGCGGCCGGCGCGGTCCAGGGCCAGCATCAGCTGGGCGTGGGGGCGTTCGCGCAGCGGGTGCTCGTCGGTGATTTCGATGAGGTCGTCGAGGACCTCGCGGTGCTGGCCGAGGGCGAGCTGCCAGTCCACACACGACTCGATCGCGGCCAGGCGCTGTTCTTCCAGGCGGGTCGTGCGGCGGGTCAGGGCGTCGGAACCCTGCCCGTCCAGGATCGGGCCGCGCCACAGCTTGAGCGCGGCGCGGATCTCCCGGACCCCGTCGCGCAGGGCCCCGCGCTCGGCCAGGCGGCGGGCGTCGGCGATACCCCGGGTGAAGCGGAGCAGGTCGAGCTGGTCCTCGTCGACGGTGATCCGGTAGCCGGAGCCGTCGGTGGCGATGATCTGTTGGCCGGTGTCGCCGAGCCGGTCCCGCAGCGCCGAGACCGCGTTCTGGATCTGTTTGACGGCGGTCGCGGGCGGCTCGTCGTCCCAGGTCGCCTCGACCAGTTTGGTCGTGGCCACCACCGAGTTGGGGGCCAGCAGCAGGGTCGCCAGGACCCGCTGGTGACGCACGGCGGGCAGCGGCAACCGGCCCTGATCGGTCCAGACCTCCAGCGGGCCGAGCACCCGGAACTCCATGCCGTCCCCCCTCGTGGGCGCCCAGCATACCCAGGTCGACCTGGGAAAAGGACGGCATGGGGACGAGCCGGGGACGGTCGTCGGCACGCTGGTTGCCCTCCACAGCACAACCGACAAGGGGAGTTCGGATGCGCAAGCTCATCTCGAGGGTGTTGATCGTCGCGGCCGCGGTCGGCGGGGTGGCGGTGACCACGGCGCTGCCGGCCAGCGCGACGCCGTGCGGGGCGGACCATCTCTACTATTGCAGCGGCAAGCTGCCGGTGCGGCAGTTCCCGGCGGCGTGGATCTCGCTGGAGACGGTGCTCGGCTCGGACCACCACGAGTCCGCGCGGGGCCGTGGGCACATCCCGGAGAACCGCTGGCTGTACCTGGACATCACCGACCCGGACGGCACGTACCACGGCTGGGTGAACCGCGTGAAGGGCAACGGCACCGGCAGCTTCGAGTTCGACGTGGTCACCAAGTACGTGTTCGACGGCCCCGGCTACAAGGTGCGGGCGTGCACCGACACCGCCGGCGTCTTCACCTGCACCGGCTGGCACTGACGCCCCTGCTTTTTTTCTACGTGAGTAGCTCAGCGGCGGGTGGTGGCGAGGACGGCTTCGATGGCGTCGGCGGCGGCCGGGGCGCCGCCGGCGGCACGGAGGTCGTCGGCCATGACGGCGAGGTTGGCGCGGATCTCGGGATCCTCGGCCACTTCCGTCACGGTGACGGCGAGGTCGGACAGGTCGGTCAGGATCCGGCCGAGACCGAGCTCCTCGACCCGTTCGGCGTTGGCCCTCTGCTCCGGGGTCTGCGGGTAGGCGATGAGGGGGACCTGGCGCAGCAGGGCCTCCATCACCGAGTTCATGCCGGCGTGGGTGAGGAACGCGGCGGCGTGGGCCAGCACCGCCTGCTGCGGGAAGAACGGCCGGATCTCGACGTTGCCGGGGATGGGGCCGAGGGCCGCCGGGTCGACGCGGTCGCCGACGGCCATGGCCACGTGCCAGTCAGTGTCGGCGAACGCCTCGATGACGGCGCGGAAGAAGTCGGGCCGGTAGTTCATGACGGTGCCCAGCGACACGAACAGCACCTTCGGGCCCGGCGGCGACCAGTCCTCGTGTCGGTCGGCCAGGGTGGGGCCGACGAAGACGTGGGAGTCGTCGAAGGTGTCGCCGTCGAGCTGGAAACGGCGGGGCAGGAACACGATCTGCCGCACGGGGGCGGGCGGATCGGCGGGCACGCCGAGGTCGGCGGCGAGCTTGACCCAGGCGGCGGCGTACTCGCTGGTGTCGAAGTCGGGCGGGATCAGCAGCCGCCGCAGCTTCGACGTCGAGCCGGCGTGGGTGGGTGACAGGGTCACGGTCGGCACGCCCAGCCGGTGCGCCAGCGGCCCGCCGTACGGGGTGAGCACGTCGTAGCAGAGCAGGTCGACCCGGTCGGCGGTGAAGACCTCCGCCAGGGCGGGCACGACGACCCGGCACACCTCGACGCCGTCCAGCAGCGACTGCCGGATGCTGGCCGTGGGTCGCACGGAGCCGCCGCGACCGGGCAGGGCGGTGGCTCCGGTGGCGGGGGGCGGGGGGCGCCCCGGGCCCCCCCCCCCCCCCCGGGCCCCCGGCCCCCCCCCGCCCCGCACGCGCCCCCCCGGGCGCCGGCGGGGGGGC
>NZ_JBIUAG010000001.1:0-68409 GCF_044547355.1 Kutzneria sp. NPDC052558 | reverse complement strand
CCCGCCGCCGCCCCCCCGCCCCGGCCGGTGGGGGGGGGGGGGGCGCCGGGCGCCGCCCCGCCGGGGCGGGGGGGGGGCGCGGGGGGCGGCGACCGGGCCCCCCGGGCCCCCGCCACCGGAGAAGGTGACCCGGTGCCCTCGGCGCACGAGCTCGGCCACCAGTGGCAGCGTCGGGTTGACGTGGCCGGTGGCCGGCAGCACGACAAAGGCGATGTGGGCCATGGTCAGCCCACCAGGCCCTCGATGGCGTCCGCCCCGGCGGCGGGCCCGCCGGCGTCGCGGACGTGCGCGGCCATCTCCGCCAGCCGGAGGCGAATCTCCTTGTCCACGGCCACTTCCTCGACCGTGCGGCGCAGTTCGTCCGGGTCGAGGTCGCCGTCGATGTCCAGCAGCCGGCCCAACCCGAGCTCCTGCGCCCGTTGCCCGTTGGCGGCCTGCTCCGGGATCTGCGGGTACGACACGATCGGCACCTCCCGCATGATCGCCTCCATGGTCGAGCCCATGCCGGTGTGGGACAGGAACACGTCGGCGTGCCGCAGCACCGTGGGCTGCGGGAAGAACGGCCGCACCTCGATGTTGGCCGGGATCTCCCCCAGCTCGGCGATGTCGACCTGGTGCCCGGTGGCCATAGCCACGTGCCAGTCGCCGCCGCCGAAGGCCTTGATCACCGTGCCGAAGAAGTCGAGCCGGTCGTTGACCACGGTGCCCAGCGACACGAACAGCACCTTGCCCGCGCCGGCCGGCGGCCGCCAGCTGTCGTCGTCGGCCCGGTCGCCGAGGGACGGGCCGATGAAGCGGAAGTCGTCGCCGAACACCTCGCCCTGGATCTGGAACTCCCGCGGCACGAACACCAGGTTGAGCCGGGCGGTGGGCCGCATGCCGGCGATGACGTCCACCGGCACCTCGAAGTCGGCGGCCAGCCGGTCGCGTTCGGCCAGGTACTCCTGGAATGCCGGGTGCGCCGGGTCGAAGTCCTTGGGCACCAACACTTCCACCAGGTTGAAGTGCTCGTTGCCGGCGAAGTTGGGGTAGGTGGTGACCGACGGGACGCCGAGCCTGTGGGCGGCGACGGCGCCGAGCACGGTCATCATGTCGTGCACGATGACGTCGGGCCGGTCCCGCTCCAGCCACGCCAGGGTCGCCGGCAGCACGCGCCGGGTGGAGCGGACGCTCATGGCCAGCATCTCGGCCAGCTCGGCGGTGGTCTGCCCGCCCTTGGACGCCGACACCTTGCGCGGCGTCCAGTCCAGCGCGACCAGCTCCGCGCCCGAGCCGGCGATCTGTTCGCCGAAGGCGGCCGAGGTGGCGTAGCTGACCCGGTGGCCGCGCCGGGTCAGCTCCTGCACCAGCGGCAGCGTCGGCAGGACGTGGCCCGAGGCGGGCACGGTGATGAACGCGATGTGCATCGTGGAATCTCCCCCAAACGGTTAATCCGATTCTGTCGGGGGACGCCACGATCCGTCGAGCGGGATCCCGGCCGCCGCGGCGATCCGGTTGCGGGACTCCAGTAGACTGGACTTGAGCGTCTGCACGTCCACGCCGACGAGCACACCGTCGCGCTTGACCACCCGACCGGCCACCAGAACCGTGTCGACCAGGCCGGGATGCCCGGCGGCGACGATCGTGCCGGCCGGGTTGTTGAACGGGAAGACGCTGAGGTCGTCGGCCCGCAGCAGCACGATGTCCGCCTCAAGGCCCGGCGACAGACTGCCCGTTCGGGCGGACAATCCGCACGCCCGCGCGCCGTCCACGGTGGCGAATTCGAGCAGGTCTCGCGAGTTGAGGCTGCCGTCCAGGCCGCGCTGCACGGCGTAGGCGGTGCGCAGGGTGGCGAACATGTCGCCGCCGGCCGACGGGCAGTCGTCGATGGAGAAGGTGGGCCGCAGCCCGGCGGCCAGCATGCGGCCGGTCTCCGGGAAGCCGAAGCCCATCTTCAGCTCCACGTCCGGGCTGATCGACACGGTGGCGCCGGCCTCGGCCAGCATCCGCAGCTCGTCGTCCTCGACCCCGTTGGCGTGCACGAAAGTCGTGTCCTGGCGCAGCAGTCCGCGGTCACGCAGCGCCGCCACCGGCCGGCTGCCCCGCGCCCCGCCGGACCCGATGTGCACGCTGGTGCGCAGACCCAGCTCCACCGCCAGCTTCAGGTCCTCGGCGGCGATGTCCATTGTGGTCAGTTGCGGGCCGCGCCAGCCCAACGCCATCGTGACCAGCCCACCGGGGATCTGCGCCCGCACGCGGTCCAGTTCGCGCTCCTCGACGGGGGCGTCGGCGGAGAACCCCGCGCAGTAACAGAACACCGACCGCCCCGGCGCGTCCAGCAGCCCGGCCAGGGCGGCGTCGACGTGCTCGGGCGACCGGGCGGCGTGGAACCAGTCCACCATGGTGGTGATCCCGGAGTTGAGCGCCTCCAGGCGGCCGAGCAGGTTGCCCAGGTAGACGTCCTCGGGGCGGTAATGCGGCTTGAGCGTGCCGTGCACGGCCACCAGGTACTCGGCGAACGTCCAGTCCGCGCCGATGCCGCGGAACGCCGTCTGCCAGGCGTGCCGGTGGGTGTCGACAAAACCGGGCAGCACGATGCGGTCGGTCGCGTCGATCACCTCGGCGTCCGGGGCGTCGATCCGCTCGGCCACGGCGGTGATCACGCCGTCGGTGATCAGCACGTCGCCGCGGTCGAGATCGCCGACCGCCGGGTCCATGCTGACCACCGTGCCGCCTGTGAGCAGGGTCCTCATCGGGTCAGTGCCTCCACAAAAGCCTTGGGGTTGTCCAACATCATGTTGTGACCGCCGCCGGCGACCACCGACACGACCACACCGGAGTCGATCATCGTCTGCTCGTCGACCGGCCGGCGACTGAGTTCTCCCAGCAGGAAGGTGCGCGGGATCGTCAGCGCGCACAGGCTGTGCAGGAACCAGCGGTCCCGCGGACCGGCCAGGGCCGCCGCGCTGCGGTGCATCGCCGCCGCGTCGGCCTGCCGCATGGTGGCCGCCCACTGCGGCCCGACCACGCCGAGGATTCGCTGGTGCATCGCCGACACGTACTCGTCCTCGTCGTAGGCGGCGATGCGGGCGCTCATCGAGCGAGGCTCGGAAGGGCGCAGGTTGGCCTCGGCCAGAATCAGCTCCCCGACCAGCTGGGGGTGACGCTCCGCAAGCAGAATGGCGACCGCCCCGCCCATGCTGTGCCCCACCACCCGCACGGTGACCAGATCCACACCCCGTAGCAGGGCAGCGACCGCGTCGGCGTGTTCCTCCATGGTGTAGCCGAAACCGGCCGGCCGGTCGCTCAACCCGAACCCGAGCAGGTCCACCAGCAGCGAGCGCCGGCCCGTAGCCGCCGCGACCTGCGCGAAGTACGCCGGCGCCGACGAACCCAGCCCGTGCAGGTACACCGTCGGCGGCTCGTCCCCGGGCAGCTCCACCCACCGCATCCGGGCCCCCTCCGGCCCCACCTCGAAGTCACGCATGGTGATCCCCCGTTCGGTCAACCCATCTTTAACTGTCAACGGCCCACGGTCACAGCAAGGGATTTCCCTATTACGTACCGTGTTCACTTCTCGGCAGGATCGAACTCGTTCCCGATGTCCGTTCCGTCCCGATCAGGGCTGACGGGCACCCTGCACCAGGAACGAGGAGACTCGATGAAACGTGTGACCCTGTGCTGCGCCGCGGCCGTCACGGTCGCTCTGGCCAGCACCGTCGCCGGGTTCACCACCGCCACCGCGGCGCCGGTGAACCCGCTGGTCGCCCGGCAGGCCGCGCTCCAGTCGGCGCAGGACCAGGCGGTCCCGCTGGCCGGCACGCTGGGCCTGGGCAGCCAGGAGAAGCTGGTCGTCAAGGACGTCGTCACCGACTCCGACGGTACCCGCCACCTGCGCTACGACCGCACCTACAACGGCCTGCGCGTGCTCGGCGGCGACCTGATCGTCGACCAGACCGCGGCCGGCTCGGTCCGCGGCGTCACCTACGCCAACCCGGCCCGCATCGCCCCGGCCGCCACCCCGAAGCTGTCGGCCAACACCGCCGCCACGGAGGCCGCCGCCTCCGTCACCGGGTCCAACCTGGCCAAGTCCACGCCGCAGCTGATGGTCTACGCCGTCGACACCGCACCCACCCTGGCGTACGAGACCGTGGTGACCGGCCTCAAGCCCGACCAGACGCCGATCGAGCAGCACGTGTTCACCGACGCCGCCACCGGCAAGGTGCTGTACTCCTACGACGGCATCGAGGAGGCCACCGGCACCGGCAACACCGAGTACTCCGGCACCGTCTCGCTGACCACCACCCAGTCCGGCACCTCCTACCAGCTCAAGGACGGCTCCCGGGGCAACCAGCAGGTCAACAACCTGGCCCACGGCACCGGCACCGGCACCCTGGTGACCAGCACCAACAACGTCTTCGGCGACGGCACCGCGGCCACCGTCAACACCGCGGCCGCCGACGCCGCCTACGGCGCCGCCGAGACGTGGGACTTCTACAAGAACACCTTCGGCCGCAACGGCATCAAGAACGACGGCGTTGGCGCGCTGAGCAAGGTCCACTACAGCAACTCCTACGTCAACGCCTTCTGGTCGGACTCCTGCTTCTGCATGACCTACGGCGACGGCTCAGGCAACGCCCACCCGCTGACCGCCCTGGACGTGGCCGGCCACGAGATGTCGCACGGCGTCACCTCCGCCACCGCCGGCCTGGTCTACTCCGGCGAGTCCGGCGGCCTCAACGAGGGCACCAGCGACATCTTCGGCACCGCCGTGGAGTTCTACGCCAACAACTCCTCCGACCAGGGCGACTACCTGATCGGCGAGAAGATCGACATCTTCGGCAACGGCAAGCCGCTGCGCTACATGGACCAGCCCTCCAAGGACGGCAACTCGGCCGACTACTGGTCCTCCACCGTGGGCAGCAAGGACGTGCACTACTCGTCCGGCGTGGCCAACCACTTCTTCTACCTGCTCTCCGAGGGCAGCGGCGCCAAGACCATCAACGGCGTCGCCTACAACAGCCCGACCGCCAACGGCGTCACCGTGACCGGCATCACCCGGGCCAAGGCCGCCGCCATCTGGTTCCGCGCCCTGACCACCAAGTTCACCTCCACCACCAACTACTCCAGGGCCCGCGCCGGCACGCTGGCCGCCGCGACTGACCTCTACGGCGCCGGCAGCGCCGAGTACAACGCCGTCGCCGCCGCCTGGTCGGCCGTCAACGTCGTCAGCTGACCACGTTGAGCTGACCTCGGCGAGCTGCTGAGGAATTCCCCCGCGCGGGGGCCGCACCCATCCGGGAGCGGCCCCCGCGCCGCTACGTTCGGAGCTGAGGCGCCCGCTAGACCCGGAAGTAGTTCGGATTGGTCCGCGCTAGCTGCGACAACGTGTGGGCCGGCAGCCAGGTGGCCACCTCCACCGCCGCGAGCTCTAGGCCACGATCGGCTCCCGGTCGGCCTCGGCCAGCTGCTCCTGGAGTGGGGGCGGATGACGACGGCGTCGTGGACCTGGGCGGTCAGGGGCCGGTGGTGCCGCCGACGACGGCGTCCGAGACGGCCTTGGCCTCCTCCTCGGTCTTCGGCTTCACCGGCACGATCGCCGCGTACTCCGAGCCGTGGTCGTTCATCCGCACCACGAACGGCCGAGTCTGGGTGTAGCGGACCACCGACACCGAACACGGGTCGGCCACGATCCGCTGGAACGAGTCCAGGTGCGTGCCCAGCGCGTCGGCCAACACGGCCTTGATCACGTCGCCATGGCTGCACGCCAGCCACACGGCCTCGTCACCGTGCTCGGCGGTGATCCGGGCGTCGTGACGGCGGACGGCGGCGACGGCCCGGGCCTGAACCGAGGCCAAGCCCTCGCCACCGGGAAACACCGCCGCCGACGGGTGCTGCTGCACCACCGTCCACAACGGCTCCTTGAGCAGGTCCTTGATCGCCTTGCCGGTCCACTCCCCGTAGTCCACCTCGGACAGATCGTCCTCGATCACCGGCTCGATCCCCCGGTCACCGGTCAACGGCGCGATCGTCTGCTGACACCGCAACAGCGGCGACGACACCACCCCGGCCAACTCCACCCCGGCCAGCCGCTCCACCAGCTTCGCCGCCTGCTTCTGGCCCGACTCGGCCAACTGCACCCCGGGAGACCGACCGGCCAACACCCCGGAACCGTTCGCGGTGGACTGCGCGTGCCGCAGCAGAATCAATGTCGCCACACCCGCAGCCTACGGTCCGCCCACGCCCGAGAAGTCCGGAGCCTCCCCCTCCGAGAAGGCCCCGGCTCCCGCCGCCACACGCGTCAGGCCACGCCCGACTTGTCCAACGCCTCCGCCGCCGCCCGCAACGCGGCCACGTTCAGATCCAGGTCGAAGTGCATCGGCGACACCGTCAGCGTCGTCACTCCCGCCCCGGCCAGCGCCTGCATCCCGTCGGCGATCCGCTCCACCGGCCCCAGCAGCGAGGTCGCGTCCAGGAACTCCACCGGCAGCGCCGCCATCGCGCCCTGGTAATCCTTGGCGAGGAACTTGTCCTGCACCTCGGCCGCCTGTGCCTCAAAGCCCATCCGGCAGGCCAGGTTGTTGTAGAAGTTCTTCTCCCGGCTGCCCATGCCACCCACATACAGCGAGGCGTACGGCCGCACCGCGTCGGCAGCCGCCTTCCAGTCCTCGCCGACGACCAGCGGCGCGGTCGGCACGACGTCGAATCCCTCGAGGGTCTTGCCGACCTTCGCCCGACCCGCCGCCACCTGCGCCAGCGACTCCGACGCGAACTCCGCCGAGTAGAACACCGCCAGCCACCCGTCGGCGATCTCGCCGGCCAGCTCCAGGTTCTTCGGACCCACCGCCGCCAGGTAGACCGGGATCTGCTCCCGCACCGGATGCACGGTCAGCGTCAACGCCTTGCCGGGCCCGTCGGGCAGCGGCAGCGTGTAGTGCTTGCCCTCGTACCGCAGCTTCTCCCGCCGCAGCGCCGACTTCACAATGTCCACGTATTCACGTGTGCGCGCCAGCGGCTTGTCGAACCGCACCCCGTGCCAGCCCTCCGACACCTGCGGACCCGACACACCCAGACCCATCCGGAACCGGCCGCCCGACAGGGTGTCCAGCGTCGCCGCGGTCATCGCCGCCATCGCCGGCGTCCGCGCCGGGATCTGGAAGATCGCGCTGCCCACGTCGATCGTCGAGGTGTGCGCGGCCACCCACGCCAGCACAGTCGGCGCGTCCGAGCCGTAGGCCTCCGCGGCCCACACCACGGCGAAACCGAGGCGCTCGGCCTCCTTCGCCAGCTCCAGGTTGTCGGCGTCGTTACCCGCGCCCCAATAACCGAGGTTCAGCCCAAGTCGCACGATCCCGGACCCTACCGGCCAGTAACCACTACGGCAACAGGCCCAACCTCCAAGATCGGCTTAGCATCGTACCCGTGCAGCATCGACACCTCGGCCGCAGCGGCCTTCGGGTCCCCCGGCTGGCGCTGGGCACCATGACCTGGGGCAAGGACACCGACGCCGACGAGGCCACCAGGCAGCTCACCGCCTACATCGAGGCCGGCGGCACCCTCGTCGACACCGCCGACGTCTACGTCGACGCCGAACACATCCTCGGCACGCTCATCGGCGACGTCATCGAACGCGACGACATCATCATCGCCACCAAGGCCGTCGCCCGCCGCGACGACGGCCCCTTCGGCGGCGGCGCCAGCCGCGGCGCCCTGCTCACCGCCCTCAACGGCTCCCTGCGCCGCCTCGACGTCGACCACATCGACCTCTGGCAACTCCACGCCTGGGACGCGGGCGTCCCCATCGAGGAAACCCTCTCCGCCATCGACGCCGCCGCAGCCGCCGGCAAGATCCGCTACGCCGGCGTCTCCAACTACACCGGCTGGCAACTGGCCACCGCAGCCGCCGCCAGCACCTTCCCCCTCGTGTCCACCCAGGTCGAATACTCCCTGCTCGAACGCGGCATCGAACGCGAAGTCGTCCCCGCCGCCCACCACCACGGCCTCGGCATCCTCTGCTGGGCCCCACTCGGCCGCGGCGTCCTCACCGGCAAATACCGCAACGCCACCCCACCCGACTCCCGAGGCTCCAGCCCCCACTACGCCCCCTACGTCGAACACCACCGCAGCGAACGCGCCGCCCGCATCGTCCAAGCCGTCGTCACCGCCGCCGACGGACTCGGCACCACCCCCCTGGCCGTCGCCCTCGCCTGGGTCAGAGAACGCCCCGGCGTCGCCACCGCCGTGGTGGGCGCCCGCGACACCACCCAACTCCACGCCAGCCTCGCCTCCGAAGAGCTCACCCTCCCACCGGCCATCCGCGCCGCCCTCGACGACGTGAGCGATATCGAACTCGGCTATCCGGAACGACCACTCGGCTGACCGGGTGTCGTACATGACACGCAAGTGACCCCCACGTGACCACAACGCGCCGGTCGGGGATGCTGGAGACAGCACAGCACCACGAGGAGGCCCCCTTGCGCCGGCTCGCCGTCGTCCTGATCGCCGGATCCGCCCTGGTCACGGGCTGCTCCTCCGGCACGAACACCGGGGACGACCTCCAAGTCGCCGACACCGTCACCGCGGCGACACCAGCCGACTCACCGGCCCCCAGCGCCACCCCCGCCGGCGCCGTCCTCCCCCTCAAGCAGAACGCCACCGCCATCGCCGTCGACCCCGCCCAGCACACCGCGGCCGTCGCCGTCGACAACCCCCCAGCACTCCTCCTCTACGACCTGACCAGCATCGACGCCCCATCCAAGACGGTGGCTCTGCCCGGCCGGGTCGACAACCTCAGCACCGCAGGCGACACCGTCCTCGCCCCCGTGCGCACCGCCAACACCCTCCTGCGCGTCACCCTCCCCACCGGCGCCGTGGACAAGATCACACTCACCGGCGGACCCGTCGCCGCCAACACCACAGGCAACCAGACCCTCGTCGCCCTCCACGACACCAAATCCGTCGCCGTCCTCAACGGCGACACCACCACCCACACCATCACCGGCCTGTCCAGCGCCGACCAGGTCCTCCCCGTCGGCGACCAGGCCGTCGTCCTCGACCGCCTGCGCACCGCCGTCTTCGACCTCAAACCCACCGCCGGCACCCTCGGCGCCGGCCTGCGCGCCGGCGACGGCGCCACCAACGCCGTCACCGACAACTACGGCCGAGTCCTCGTCACCGACAGCCGCGGCGGCGAACTGCTCGTCTTCAAACCCGACACCCTCGTCGAACTCCAGCGCTACCCCGTCCCCGGCACCCCCTACGGCATCGCCTACGACCCCGACCGCCACCTCGCCTGGGTCACCCTCACCGCCACCAACCAGGTCGTCGCCTACGACGTCGCCGGCGGCGAACCCGTCGAGAAACACCGCCTCACCACCGTCCGCCAACCCAACTCCGTGGCGGTCGACCCGACCACCGGACGCGTCTACGTCGCGTCCGCCGATGGAGGAGGAATCCAGGTGATCCAACCGTGACAGCCGCCACCGACGAGGCGGTCGACGGCGACTGGGAATACCGCGGCCTGCGCCTGCCGCCCGCCGTCTCCCGCCGCACCGCGGCCACCCAACTCGCCATCCACGCCGAATTCGCCGGCTGGGAACTCTCCCGCGTCCTGCTCTACGGCGACGGCACCCGCAAGGTGTGGCTGCGCCGCAAGCGCAGTGCCAATTCCCTCGGGGCAACCACCCTCGCCCCCAACCCCATCACGTAACCAAACCGCGCACCAACCGAGCCACCTCGGCAGGACGCTCCAACGGCACCATGTGCCCGGCGCCCGGCAGCACAACCGCGTCCCCGGCGCCAACCGCCTTCACCAACGCCTGCGCGTTCGACGCCGGCACCAACCGATCCCGCTCACCCACCACCGCCACCACCGGCCCCCGCGCCGCCACCGTCAACGCCGCCTCCCGGTCATACCGGTCGAAGGCCGGACGGAACAGCGCCACCGTCGCCGGCCAGTGCTCCGCCACCATCTCCGCCGTCAACTCGGCGTCCTCCTCGTCCGGGTCGTCCCCGAACAACCACCACTTCAACCCCGCGGCCTTCGCCGGCTCGATCCGACCCCGGATATGCCGCACCACCGGGCCGAACACCTTCTCCAACTCCTCCACCAACTTGCCCACCGCCTGCGGCCACGCCAACGAGGACTCACCCCGCCGACCCACCGCCGTCGACAGAAACGCCAACCCCGCCACCCGCTGCGCGAACAACCGCGGATGCCGCTCCACCAACGCCATCGCCGCCATGCCACCCATCGAATGGCCCACCACGACCACCCGCTCCGAGTCGACACCGCGCTCGATCAACTCCGCCAGGTCATCACCCAGCCGCTCGATCGTCGCCGTCTCCGGCGTCGCCGGCCCCGACTGCCCGTGCCCACGATGGTCATAGGCCACCACCTGCAACTCGTCATGCGCCAACTCCGGCATCACCCGATGCCAACTGCGATGATCCAACGCGTAACCGTGCGCCAACACCACGGTCACCGGTGCGTCCGGAGCACCGGACCGAACAACGTTCAGCCCGACCCCGTCTTCCAGCGGGAAGACCTCATCCATCAGGAAATCCTGGCACGTCATCAGGACACCTGCGACCGATGCAGTAATCTTCCAAGCAGAACCGGCATGAACAGGGGGTGACCGCGTGCACGACCTCGTCACGACATTCACCCTGCTCATGACCGCCGGCCCCGGCCTGACCAGCCTGTTCCTCCTGGCCGGCGTGCTCGTCGCCGCCCTGGCCATCCACCTGTGCTCCACCCGCCACGCCGACCACGCGCTCCGCCGCGCCACCGTCGCCCTGGCCACCCGCGAACAGGCCCGCAGCCGCCACGTCCTGCGTCAACTCGACCCCGACGCCCCCGGACGCACCCGATCCCGAGCACCTTCAGCCGCCTGACCCACCCCAGGCACCCACACCTCGCCCTTGGCTGAAGGGCTCTTCCATGCTGTCCATCTTCGACCCGTTCATCAACGCCGCCTACCTCCTGGTCTCCTGGCTCGCCCCGCTCACCGGAACCGCCGGCGCCATCGTCGTCTTCGTGATGGCCGTCCGCCTCTGCCTGCACCCCCTGGTCCGCATCCAGGTCCGCGGCGAACGCAAACGCGCCGAGATCATGCCCAAACTCAAGGAGATCCAGGACAAGCACAAGGGCAACCAGGAACGGCTCAACCAGGAACTGGCCGCCTTCTACGGCGGCGAGGGCAAGGGCATGTTCGCCGGCTGCCTGCCCATGCTCGTCCAGCTGCCCATCTTCTCCGTGATGTACCGGCTGTTCCTGTCCCCCACCGTCGGCGGCCACCCCAACGAACTGCTCACCCACACCCTGCTCGGCACGCCCCTGAGCACCGTCTTCCTGACGTCCCCGAGCATCGCCGCCATCTGCCTGTTCGCCGCCATGGCCGCCGTCGCCACCTGGTCGGCCCTGCGCATCACCGCCGGCCCCAAACTCCTGCGCGTCCTGCCGTACGCCACCGTCGTGTTCGCCATGTTCGTGCCCCTGGCCGCCGGCCTCTACCTGCTCACCACCACCGCCTGGACCGCCGTCGAACGCGCCATCCTGACCCGCCAACGTGAGAAGGTCACCGTGTGATCGAAGCCGAACTCGCCCGTGCAGTGTCCCTACGCGAATCGGGGGCACTGCACGAAGCCCGAGACCTGCTGCTCCGCCTCTCCCAGACGGCGCCCGACGACCCCCGCGTCGCCTACCAGGCCGCCTGGGCCCACGACCGCCTCGGCCTCGAAGCCGAAGCCGTCCCGTTCTACGTCCGCGCGCTCGACGGCGACGGCCTGAGCCCCGTCGAGCGCCGCGGCGCCCTGCTCGGACTCGGCAGCACCTACCGCACCCTCGGCCGCTACACCGAAGCCGCCGACGTGCTGTCCCGGGGCGTCACCGAGTTCCCGGACGACCGCGCCATGGCCGTGTTCCTGGCCATGGCCCGGTACAACACCGGCGACGCCAAATCCGCCGTCGCCGGCCTGCTCACCATGCTGGCCGAAACCAGCTCCGACCCCGAGATCCAGGGCTACCGCCCGGCCATCGAGCTCTACGCCCAGGACCTCGACCGAATCTGGTCCTGCTAGCCCTGAACGTCCCGGACCGCCTGCACCACCGCATCCGGCCGCAGCCACACCAGCCCCGAATGCCCGGCATCGTCCACCCGCCGGATCTCACCCCGAGGAAGCTTCGCCGCGAGATCGCCGTAGAGCTCATGCTTGATCCGGTTCGACTCCGCCAGCGACGCCCGCGCCTCCGGCGGCAACAGCTCCTCGGCGAACGTGTCGACGCCCATCGCCGACACGAAGATCGTCGGCACGTCCGGCTCCGCACCGGCCGCCTCCACCTCACCGAACACCCGCGGCAGGTTCAACGACTCCCGCATCGCCCGCCGATAGACCTCCGGGCTGAAACCCTGATCCAGCAACGGTTCCCGGATCTCCGCCGGCCAGTCCGCCAACGCCCGGCCGAACGTGGCCCGGTACGCGCCCCGCATGGCGTCCAACTGCTCCGGCGGGAACATGTCTTCGGTGCTGGTCCGCCGGAGCCACTGAGCCTGCTCGTCAGGGAGGCGGTCGACGATGTCCTCGTGCGTCGGGTCCAGCAGCACCAGGCCGGCCACCTCGGTTGGGAACCGCTTCGCGTAGAGCCTCGCGTACAGGCCGCCCAGCGAGTGCCCGACCAGCACGTACGGCCCTGGCACCCCGGCCGCGCCCAGCACCTCGCGCAGGTCGTCCGTCACCTGCGTGCCGCTGCGCGGCAGCTCCGCCTCGTCGCTCCAGCCCGTGCCCAGCCGGTCGTACACCACACTCGTGGTGAACTCCGCGACCAGGTTGTGGGCGTTCCAGTAGTACAGGCCGAACATGCCGCCCCCGGCCAGGAACACCACCGCCGGCCCGCCGAGTCCGTCGCGGTGCACCAGCATCGCCCCGTCCCGGGTCCCGTAGCGCGTGCCGAGCGGCGGCTCGATCTTCCCCATGTCTTCTCTCCCCCTGGTGCGCTCTGGGCGCTTTGTGGCTGCGGTGATGCTGGACCACCGGTTTTGGTATTAATTTCAGTCTTCACTGAAGCTATAGTGACATTATGCCTCTCGAATGAAGCGGTCCAGGACCCTGGTCCCGAACTCGAGGGCCTCCACCGGCACCCGCTCGTCCACGCCGTGGAACAGCGCCGTGAAGTCCAGGTCGGCCGGCAGCTTCAGGGGCGCGAAGCCGAAGTTGCGGATCCCCAGTCGCTGGAACGACTTCGCGTCCGTGCCGCCCGAGAGCATGTACGGCAGCAGCTTCGCCGCCGGGTCCTCGGCCAGGATCGAGCGGTGCATCTGGTCCACCAGGGCGCCGTCGAAGGTCGTCTCCACCGGCGGCAGACTCAGCCACTCCCGCTCCACGTCCGGCCCGAGGATCTCGGCCAGCTCCCGCTCGAACGCCTCCTCGCGGCCGGGCAGGATGCGGCAGTCCACGTTGGCCTCGGCCACCGACGGGATCACGTTGGCCTTGTAGCCGGCGTTGAGCATCGTCGGGTTGGCCGTGTCCCGCAGCGTCGCCCCGATCAGCCGGGAGATGCCGCCCAGCTTGGCGATCGAGCCGTCCAGGTCGTCCTCCGGGAACTCCAGGCCGGTCAGCTCGGTCACACCGGCCAGGAACTCCCGCACCGAGTCGGTCATCACCACCGGGAACCGGTGCCGGCCCAGCCGGGCCACCGCCTCCGACAGCTTGGTCACGGCGTTGTCCTGGTTGGTCATCGACCCGTGGCCGGCGCGGCCGCGGACCCGCAGCTTCAGCCAGGCGATGCCCTTCTCCGCCGTCTCCACCAGGTAGGCCCGCACGCCGTCCTTGAGCGTGATCGAGTAGCCGCCGACCTCGCTGATCGCCTCGGTGCAGCCCTCGAACAGCTCCGGCCGGTTGTCCACCAGCCAGCTCGCCCCCTGCTGGCCGCCGGCCTCCTCGTCGGCCAGGAAGGCGAACACGATGTCCCGCTTGGGCCGGATGCCGTCCCGCTTGAGCCGGCGGGCCACCGCCAGGCTCATCGCCACCATGTCCTTCATGTCGACCGCGCCGCGGCCCCACACGTAGCCGTCCTGGACCGCGCCCGAGAACGGGTGCACCGACCACTCCGAGGCGTCCACCGGCACCGCGTCCAGGTGCCCGTGCACCAGCAGCGCCCCGCGGCTCGGGTCCTCCCCCGCCAGCCGCACCACCACGTTCCCGCGGCCCGGGCCCTGGTCCCCCGACTCCACGTACGTCGTCTCGTACCCCACCTCCGACAGCTTCGCCGCCACGTACTCGGCCGCCGCCCGCTCCCCCACCAACGTCGTGGGATCGCCGGTGTTGGTGGTGTCGATCTGGATCAGCTCACTGGCCAGCTCCACCGCTTCCCGCTCGGCCAGCCGCAACCCGTTGTCGTCCGTGCTCTGGTGCTCGCTCACCAGCCATTCCTATCACTGCGGCAGTGATCGTCCCGATCCTCGGGACCGCGCGCCCCGCCCCCGACGCCGCCTCTCCCCCATCCTGCCGCCCCTTCCCAGCACCACTACCGCGCCCGCGACGCTTCCCCTTCCACCCCCGCCGCTCTGCGGCGGCGCTCACCACCACCTCGCAGCGACGCTTCCTCCTCCCGCCCCTTCCCCACCACCGTCACCGGCCTACCGCCCGCCCTCTCTGCGGGTTTTCTGTAGTGATCTCACATCAATCTATCTTCAGTCGTCACTGAAGTCATAGTGCCTTCTTTGTCCTGACCGGACAGAAGACTTTACAACGTTGTCACAACGCCGGTAGACCGGATCCCGCGTCACCTCGAACCCTGCCGCCGAGGAGTGACCGATGCGCCGACTCGCCCTGACCACTGCCCTGCTGCTGGTGGCCGCGACCGTGCGGATGCCGGCCGCCGCGGCCGTCCATCCCCATGCCGTGACCTCCGGCAACGCCAGATTCGAGGTCCTCTCACCCACCCTGGTCCGCACGGAGTACGCGGGCGACGCGAAGTTCGTGGACGCGGGGACGTTCAACGCCGTCGGCCGGGACCGCTTCCCCGCCACGCAGTTCACCACCAGCACCGCGGACGGCTGGCTGACGATCAACACCGGCGCGCTGACCCTGCGGTACAAGACGGGCTCGGGCGCGTTCAACGCGGACAACCTCCAAGTGCAGCTCAAGGCCGGCGCGCAGAGCGTCACGGCGCAGCCGTGGGTGGTGCCCTCCTGCTCCCCCGGCGTGTTGTGCGAGGCGGAAAACCTGACGCTGAACGGCATCGCGGTGGCCAACGACCACACCGGCTACACGGGTCGGGGCTTCGCGGCGGGCTTCCAGGGCAGCGGCAACTCGCTGTCGTTCCAGGTGACGGCGCCGTCGGACGGCAGCTACCAGCTCGATGCCCGCTACGCCAACGCAACCGGGGGCGACGGCCAGAACACCACTCGCACGCTGACGGCCTCCGCTGACGGCGTTGCCCACACGCTCACCCTCCCCACCACCGCGGACTGGAACACCTGGGCGGTGGTGTCGACGACGTTCACGCTCACGGCCGGCGCCCACACCGTGACGATTGCCCGTGGCCCCAACGACTCCGGCAACGTGAACATCGACAGCCTGGCGCTGGTCACGCCCGGCGCGGGCTTCCCGGCTCCTCCCCCGCCGGCCGCGAGCACCTGCGCGTACGGCAGCGTGTGCGAGGCCGAAGTCGGCACGCTCGGCGCCACCGCCGCCACCGCGACCGACCACAACGACTACTCCGGCGCGGGCTTCGTGGCCGGCCTGAGCACCGGCGCCAGCGACAAGATTCACGTGACGGGCGTGCCGTCACAGGGCACGTATGCCTTGCAGCTGCGCTATTCCAACGCCCAGCCGGCCCCACGGCCGATCACGGTGCAGGGCACTTCCGTCTCGCTGCCGACGACCAGCAGCTGGGACGCCTGGCGCACGATCTCGACTCCGGTCACGCTCAACGCCGGCGCGAACGACGTGACCATCGCCTGCCCGGACGCCGCCAGCTGCCAGCTCAACATCGACACGGTCGCGGTCACCGCCGCCGGCTCCCCCTTGCTGGCCCCGCACGCGCCGCTGGGCGGCTACCGGCGCGGCCTCGACGGCGTGAACGGCTACACCGTGACCACGCCGGGCCTGCTCTACCAGGATGGCTGGAGCCTGCTCGACGACACCACGTCCGCCCTGTACGCCAACGGAACAGCCTCCCCGCGCCCGAGCCACAACGGCCTGCCCTACCAGGATGGCTACGTCTTCGGCTACGGCCACGACTACCAGCGCGCCCTGGCCGACCTGGCCACGCTGACCGGATCCTCGGAGCTGCTCCCCCGCTGGGCCTACGGCGTCTGGTACTCCGAGTACTACGACCGGACCGCCGCCCAGTACGAGAACACCATCCTGCCGAAGTTCCGCGCCGACGGCGTGCCGCTGGACGTGCTGGTCACCGACACCGACTTCAAGTCGCCGTCCACATGGGACGGATGGGAGATGGATCCGGCGAAGTTCCCTGATCCCAAGGCCTTCTTCGACTGGTCGGCGGCCCAGGGCCTGCACAACACCCTGAACATCCACCCCAGCATCGTGCCCAACGATCCCCAGTACGCCCAGGCCCAGGCGACCGCCCACAATGGACTGACCTTGCAGGGCGACAACTACGTCTTCGACTGGGGCAAGCCGGACCAGCTCAAGGCCTACCTCGACCTGCACCAGCAGATGGAGCAGCAGGGCGCGGACTTCTGGTGGCTGGACTGGTGCTGCGAGAACTCCTACTCCTCACTCGACGGCGTCACTCCCGACGCCTGGATCAACCAGCAGTACGCCACCGACACCGCCAAGCAGATCGGCCGCGGCTTCGCCTTCTCCCGGGCGTTCGGCTCGCTCCAGGCCGGCGGCTACAGCGGCCAGGCCGGCCTGCCGACCGGCCCGTGGGCCGACAAGCGCACCACTGTCCATTTCACCGGCGACACCACGTCCAACTGGACCGTGCTGAAGTGGGAAGTCGGCTACACGCCGGGAGAATCCGCCTCGACCGGGCTGTCGGCGGTCAGCCACGACATCGGCGGCTTCAACAACGACGGCACCCAGGCCGCCGGGGCCGAGCCCGGCAGCACCAAGGACGCCGACGACCTCTACGCCCGGTGGGTGCAGCTCGGCACGTTCCAGCCGATCGACCGCCTGCACGGCAACCACAGCGACCGCCTGCCCTGGCAGTACGGCACCGACGCCAAGAACTCGGCCGAGAAGTTCCTGAACCTGCGGGAAAACCTCGTGCCGTACACGTACACGCTGGCGCAGCAGGCCAACGCCACCGGCATCCCGGTCGTGCGGCCGCTCTACCTCCAGTACCCCGACTCGCAGGACGCCTACGCCCAGGACGGTTCCGAGTACCTGTACGGGCCTGACGTCCTGGTCGCCCCGGTGACCACGCCCGGCACCACCGCCACGACCTCGGTCTGGTTCCCGCCGGGCAGCAGCTGGACCGACTACTTCACCGGCAAGACCTACGCCGGCGGCACCACCCAGGACGTGGCCACCGATCTCGGGACCATGCCGGTGTTCCTGCGCTCCGGCGGCATCATGACCACCCGCACCGGCACCGTCGCCAATGACGTCCAGAACCCGCTGACCAAGGCCACCGTCACCGTGGCCGGCGGCGCCAGCGGCCAGACCTCGCTGTACGAGGACAACGGCACCACCACCGACCTCCGGCAGAGCACCTCCACCCCGATCCGCTACGACAACGCCAGCCACACCGTGACGATCGGCCCCGCCGTGGGGAGCTTCGCCGGCCAGGTCAGCCAGCGGCAGTGGACCATCGCCTTCACCAACGCGTCGGCCCCGACCTCGGTCACCGTCAACGGCAGCACGGTCTCCACCTGGACCTGGAACGCCACGACCCGAACTGTTGTCGTGACAACACCAACGCAGTCGACGACCCAGGGGCTGACCGTGGCCTACCGCTAGGACCGCACACGCTCCGCTCCCCTGGCCACGCGTTCGAGGGTCCGGGCGATGGTCCGCAGCCGCCGGCGCTGCCGGAACCGGGCCCAGGCGGACGTGGGCCGACCGGCGTACACGCGCAGCGCCTCCTGTCCCCAGGAGGCGCTCGTCGCCGTCACCGCCTCGACGTAATCGCCCAGCGCCCGCAAGCGACGCTCCGGCACGTCCGTCTTGAGCGAGCGCCGCTCGGCCATGGCGATCTCGCCGAGCAGCCGCTCGCTGGCGTCGAAGATCCGCTCACCGGCGACGTCGACCCGCTTGTTCAGGCCGGTCAACCGCCGCCGGTGCTCCGCCTCGTCCATAACCACGCATGATGCGCCGGCAGGTCCGGGACGGGTCCCAGGTGACCTGGTGTCTCGGCCCCGACGCCGTCAATCACCCGGGCCGCCGGTGTCGGTGATGGTGTTACGCGTGATGGACGACTCCTGCGTGCCGTCGGCGAAGGCCACGCCGACGCCGCCGAGATGGGTGAAGGTGTCGCCAGTGACAGTGATGTCCTTGGCCCGCTGGAATTCCAGCGCGGCCAGCGGGCGGATCAGGTTGTGCGGGGGGCCTGCGCGCCGGCCTGGTTGTCGATGTAGCCGACGTGCGAACGGCAGCGTCCAGGTGGTGCCGGTGGAGGTGATTCCCGAGATGCTGATGTCGTGGATCGGCTGAACTGCCCGGGGCCGCAGGTTCTCCACCGAGTGCGCGACCTGCTGGGCCAGGCGACTTGCTGCCCGTTCTGTCGCCCTGGAGCCGGCATTCATCTGATGACTCGGCCGGAAAACCGAGTGGCGCCGAGGCCGGAAGTTGATCGAGGATGACGGCATGGCCGGGCAACAGGTGACACTGCGGACGATGACCGCGGCGGAGTACGAGTCCGCGACCGAGCATCGCGAAGCCGAGTCGGTGCGGGCGCTCAGCCGGCTGATGCCGGAGGAGGCCGCGCGCGAACGAGTCCGCAACGGCACCGCCCGCTTCCTCCCCGACGGCCTCGACACCGCCGGCCACCACCTGCTGACGGCCGAGAACGCCCGGGGCGAGGCCGTCGGCAACGCGTGGGTCGGCCCCGACCCGGGCCAGACCGCGGGCGCCGCGTGGCTGTACGACATCAACGTCTTTCCCCAGCACCAGCGCCAGGGCTACGGCTCCGCGATCCTCGCCGCCGCCGAGAAGCTCATCGCCGCCGAGGGCAAAACCGCGCTGGGACTCAACGTCGTCGGCGACAACGAGGCGGCCATCGCCCTGTACCGCCGCAGCGGCTACGACGTGACCTCGATGGCCATGCGCAAACACATCCAGCCGAGTTGACCTGGTCCGCGCTCCAGCCGTTATGGTCGGGCGGCATGACGACCATCCTGATCACCGGTGCGAACAAGGGGCTCGGCCTGGAGGCGGCGCGGCAGCTCGTGGCCGCCGGACACCAGGTCTGGCTGGGCAGTCGGGACGCGGAACGAGGCAAGCGTGCGGCCGAGGAGGTCGGCGGGACCGCGGTGCAGCTCGACGTCACCGACGACCGGTCGGTGACCGCGGCGGCGGAAACCGTTGCCGCGGCGGGAGGTCTGGACGTGCTGGTGAACAACGCCGGCATCCAGACCGAGATGGACGGCGAGGGCGGCGTGGCCGGGGCCGCCGACCTGACCGCCGAGATGATGCGCACCACCCTCGACACCAACGTCGTCGGCGCGGTCCGGGTGCTGCACGCCTTCCTGCCGTTGCTCCAGCGCTCGGCGGCCCCGGTCGTCGTGAACGTCAGCAGCGGCCTGGCCTCGCTGAGCCGGATGAGCTCCCACGACTACCCCATGGTCGCCTACCCGACCTCCAAGGCCGCGCTGAACATGGTCACCATCCAGTTCGCCAAGGCCTTCCCGGCCATGCGGATCAACTCCGTCGAACCGGGCTTCACCGCCACCGACCTCAACCACCACCTGGGCGTCCAGTCCGTCGAGGAAGGCGCGCGGGTGATCGTCAACGCCGCCTTGCTCGGCCCCGACGGCCCCACCGGCACCTACTTCGACGCCACCGCCCCGATCCCCTGGTGAACCCCCGCGAGTCGGATAATGGGCCGCATGGATGAATCTGTGGGCCGCGTCGTTGTCACCGGCGGCAGCGGAAAGCTCGGCCGGGCGGTCGTTCGCCATCTGGTCGAGTCCAATTGGGACGTGATCAACGTGGATCGGATCCCATCGGCGGATCCGATCGCGCCGTACGTGCACGTCGATCTGACCGACTACGGCCAGACGGTGTCGGCGCTGTCCGCCGTCGACGACCGCTACGACCGGGTCGACGCGGTGGTCCACCTCGCCGCCATCCCGGCGCCCGGCCTCGCGCCCAATCCCGTCATCTACGCCAACAACGTCACCGCCTCGTACAACGTGTTCGCCGCCGCCCGGCAGACCGGCATCCGCAACGTCGTGTGGGCCTCCAGCGAGACGGTCCTGGGGCTGCCGTTCGACGAGCCGCCGCCCTACCTGCCGGTGGACGAGGAGTACCCGGCCCGGCCGAATTCCTCGTACTCACTGGGCAAGCACGTCGACGAGCAGGTCGCCGCCCAGTTCTGCCGATGGGACCCCGAGCTGAAGATGATCGGGCTGCGGTTCTCCAACGTGATGGAGCCGGCCGACTACGCCGCCTTCCCCGGCTTCGACGCCGATCCGGCGCTGCGCAAGTGGAACCTGTGGGGCTACATCGACGCCCGTGACGGCGCGCAGGCCGTGCGCAAAGCCCTGGAGTACAAAGGAACCGGCCTGGAGATCTTCATCATCGCCAACGCCGACACCGTGATGGCCACGACAACCAGCGCCGAGCTGGCCGCCCGCGTCCACCCCGAGGTGCCGGTGCGACACGAGCTCGGCCGGTTCGAGACGCTGCTGTCCATCGACAAGGCCCGCCGGCTGCTGGGCTACGAGCCCGAGCACAGCTGGCGGTCCACAGTGGACTAGGCCAGCAGCTTGGCGCTGCGGGCGAACAGGCGGCGCATGCCGAGGCGGCCGGCGATGGCGTTGGCCTCCCTGGCATGCGTCACCGCCTCGGCGCGCTCGCCCCGGCTCAGCAAGGCCCGGGCCAGGTGGTAGCGCGACTCGGCCACCCGCGGCACGATGCCGGCTGCGGCGTTGGCGGCGACGGCCCGGCGGAAGTGGTCGACGGCGGTGTCGAGGTCGCCGCAGGCCAGGCCGAGGTAGTGGTGCACGGACCCGCCGGTCAGGTTGACGCTGACGCCGTTGACCATGTGGAGTTCCGCGTACGGGAGGAGCCGGTCGTACGCGGCGGAGCACATGGCGGCGTCGCCGAAGACCGAACCGATCTGGGCGTACTGGCCGTGCACGACGAGCCGGTACCACTCCTGCACCTGTGCTTCCGCCACCGGCGGCAGGGCCAGGTAGTGCTCTCGGGCCTGGTCGAGGTCATCGACCGCGATGCACAGGGTGGTCAGCGACAGGCGGGCCACCACCGACGACACGAAACCGCGGCGGAGGATGTCGGCGACGGCATCGCTGATGCCGGCGGCCGACAGGGTCGAGTAGAAGGCCCGGATGACCTCGGTGGCCACGATCCCGGACGGGTTGTCGCCGCGTTCGGCCGCCCGCGTTGCCCGGTCCAGGGCGGCCAGGGCGTCCGGGAAGCGGCCACGGGCCTGGTGGATCGCGGCCTGGGACAGGGCCAGATGCCAGTGGGCGACCGGCTGGTTGAGCTTGGCCACGGCGGGTTCGAGCAACTCCAGCTCGGCTTCGGCCTCGTGCACGCGGCCCAGTTGCATCAGCGCGTCGAACCGCCACAGGTGCGCCCGGGTCGAGTCGCCGCCGCGGTCCCCGAGTTCGAGGCGCACGACGACGCCGTCCGGGCCGGAGTAGGCGTGCCGGCGGGCCTGCAGGGCGGCGAACACCGTGACCGGATCGGCCAGCCGCTCGGCCATGGCCAGCGCCTCGTCGCTGGTGCGCTTGGCGCTCTCGGCCGCGCCGGCGAAGGTTTCGAGGATCACCCGCAGCGACAGGAGATTCGCGCGCAGCACGTCGTCCTCGCGCGGCAGGTCGGCCAGCGCCCGCTCGCACCACGGCCGGATCGTCGACAGCCACGCCATGTTGGACGGCTCGGGCATGACCAGCGCGGCCCGGCCCAACCCGACCGCGTCGCCGGTGGCCATGGCCAGCTCCGCCGCCTCCTCCAGCGTTCGCGAGGCCGGCGCGACGTCGTTGGCGAGGTACTGCGCGGTCGCCTTGCCGATCAGCAGGTCACCGTCCGGGCCGTTCACGGTCAGCGCCTGGTCGTAGAGCCGGACGGCGTCCTCGTAGGCGAATCGGCTCAGGGCCTGCTCGCCGGCCCGCGCGGCGGCTCGGGTGACGGCGGCGGAGTCGCCGAGCGGCCAGGCCGCCAGGCGGTGGTACGCGATCTGGGCCAGATACCCATTCCTGCCAACACTTTCGAGGTGTTCCGCCGCGCGCAGGTGGATCCGGGCCCGGTCGGCCTCGCCGAGGTCCAACATCAGGCTGTCTCGCACCAGGTCGTGGGCGAAGCGGAATCCCGGCAGCACAACCGAAGCGGCCACGGCTTCGTCCAGCGACCGCAGCACCTCGTCGATGCTCAGTTCCGCGACCGCGGCCAGCGCGACGGGATCGATGTCCACCGACAACACCGAGGCAGAAGTGAGCAGCCCTCGACAAGACGGCGACAGCACGCTCAGGTACTGGCGGATGGCATCCCGGGCGCCGGTCGGCACCTCGTCCAGGTCGATCCGGCGCAGCCGCCCGATTTCCCTGACGAACAAGGGATTCCCGCCGGTCCGCCGGGCCACGGCCGCCGCCTCGTCCGGCTCACACGGCCGCCCCAGCTCGGCGCTGAGTTGCTGCCCCACCTCGTCCACCGACAGCCCGGACAGCTCCAACCTGGTGGCGCCGGCCAGCCGGGTCACCTCGGCCAGCACGTCGTCGCCGCGCGGGGCCTGCCGCAGCTCGTACGGGCGATACGCCCCCACCAGCAACAGCGGCGCCCCGGCGACCCCTCGGGCCAGGTGGCTGAACAGCAGTAGCGACGCCGGATCCGCCCAGTGCAGATCGTCGATCACGATCACCAGCCCGCCGGTCGCGATCCTGGTGACGAACTCCGTGACGGCGTCGAAAAGCGCGAACCGCTCCTCGGCCGTCGGCTCGGCCACCCGTTCCGCGCCGGCCAGCCGCCGGATCTCCGGCACGATGCGGGCGATCTTGTCGGCGTCGTCGCCGAGCAGCGACGCCGCTTCGGTCGGCTCCGTCTCCGCCAGCCACTGCCGAATGACCTGGCGCCACGGCCAATACGCCGGCGCCCCCTCCTCGGAGACACCGTGTCCACATAGCACCCGCCCACCGCGACCGAACTCGTCCAGCAACGTGCTCTTCCCGATGCCGGCAGCGCCCTCCAGCAACACCACCATCGGCCGGCCCGACGCCGCTTTGGCCTGCCACTCGGCGAGCTGGGCCAGCTCGTCCCGCCGGCCGATCAGCGCCGGCTCCTCGGCGGCCGGCGGGTCCAGCTCGGCGTCGTTGCGGAGAATCGCCAGCTCCAGCCGCCGCAGCTCGGCCCCGGGATCGATGCCCAGCTCGTCGGCCAGGTACTGCCGCGTGCGCCGGAACACCTCCAGCGCCTGGCTGGCCCGGCCGCCCCGGTAGAGCGCCAGCATCAGCGTCCCGACCAGGCGCTCCCGGGTCGGATGGGCGTCGACGAGACCGACCAGCTCGGCCACGACGTCCCGATGCCGGCCCAGCCGCAGCAGCACGTCGGCCCGGTCCTCCACGGCGACCAGCCGGGCCTCCTCAAGCCCGGCCCCGAACGCCTGGGCCGGCGCGACATCGGCCATCACCGGCCCGCGCCACAGGCCCAGGGCCTCGTCGAGCAGCTTGAGCCGGGCCGGGTCGTCAGTGGTCTCCCGCGCCTGCGCCACCAGGGCCAGGAACCGGTGCACGTCGATCGCCATCGGGTCGCAGCGCAACAGGTAGCCGGTGCCCTGCGCCGCCAGTTCCATGCCGTCCAGCCGGGCCCGCAGACCCGAGACGGCGACCCGGATCGCGTGCGCGGCCGAGCGGGGCGGGTCCGTCCACACGTGCGCGATCAGCCGGTCCAGCGACACCGGCCGGTTGGCCTCCCACGCCAGCAGACCCAGCACCAGCCGCTGCTGTCGCGGTCCCAGCGGCACGAGCTCGTCGCCGGCGCGCGCCTCCACCGTGCCCAGCAGCCGTATCTCCACACTGTCCATTTATCACAGCTTCGCGGCCAGCGGGGCCATGCCCAGCCGGACGGCGATCGCCTTGGCCTCGGCCGCCCGCGTCGCCGCCTCAGCCTCGTCGCCCCGTTCCCGGAGCGCGAGGGAGAGCTGGTAGCGGGATTCCGCCTCCCGCGGGGTGAGGCCGGCTTCGGCGTTGACGGCGACCGCGGCCCGCAGGTGTTCGACGGCGTCGTCGACGCGACCGCAGACCAAGGCGGTGAGACCGAGGCTGTACCGAACGGACCCGTGGGTCAGCACCACCCGGGACCCCGCGGTGGCGTGCAGATCGGCATGCGGCAGCAGCTCCCGGTAGACGGCCTCGGCCGTCTCGACGTCGCCGAGGGCGCTGCTGATCCGAGCGTACTGATCGAGCATCAGCAACCGGTACCAGGCGGGCTTGGGCAGCTCGGCCAGCGGCGGCAGCCCCCGGTAGATCTCCCGGGCCCGCGCCAACTGCCCGGTGTGGGCGTGCAGATAGGCCAGCACGATCCGGGCCATGACCACGGTGCCCAGACCGCGTTCCAACATCTCGATCGACGGCATGGCGAACTCGGTAGTGGTCTCGGACTCGATGTGGAGGCGGGCGATATCCACGTTGGCCATGCCGTACGGGTCGCGGCCGCGTTCGGCCAGCCGGGCCGCATCGACGAGGACGGCGTCGGCCGCGGCGAATTGGCCGCGGCCTTCGAGGACGGCCGCCCGCCCGCGTTTCAGGTGCCAGCGGGCGATGGGCTGGTCGAGCCGGGCGACGACCGGTTCGACCAGGTCCAGCTCCAGTTCGGCCTCCCGCACGCGGCCGAGCTGCATCAGCGCGTCGAACCGCCAACGGTGGCCCCACAGCCCGATCCACTCGCCCACGGTCGGCGCGAGGGCGATCATGCGGTTGCCGTTCGCCAGCCGTTCGACGTTGCCTTCCGGTCCGGAGTTCAGGTGCTGCCGTGCCCACAGCACGTCGACCCACGGTTCGGGCTCGCCCAGGCGTTCGGCCATCGCCAGGGCGGCGTCGGCGGCCCGCCGGGCCGCGTCCTGATCGCCGGCCGAGACGAACACGGTCGCCCGCAGCGCCAGTAGCCGCGCCCGGAGCACGCTGTCCTCCGGCGGCAGCTCGGCCAGGGCCTGCTCGCACCATGGCACGACGGTGTCCAGCCACATCACTTCGGAGTGGTCCAGCCGCACGAGTGTGGCCCGCGCGAGGCCTTCCGCATCGCCGTTGCGCCGCGCCACCCCTGCCGCCTCCTCGACGGTGCGGCGGGCCCGGTCGAGGTCGAAGGCCAGGAACAGCGCGTCGGCCTTGCCGATGAGGAGATCGACGTTCGGACCGTCCACGGCCAGCGCCTGGTCGTAGAGCCGGACGGCGTCCTCGTAGGCCAGCTGCGCCACGGCCTGCTCGGCCGCCTTGGCCGCGACCCGGACCGCCGTCGCGGGATCACCCAGCGGCAGGGCCGCCAGGCGGTGATGGGCGATCTGGACGAGCTGTCCATTACGGGCCTCAAGGTGTTCGGCCGCCCGCAGGTGGATCCGGGCCCGGTCGGCCGGCGGGAGATCCAGCGCCAGACTCTCCCGCACGAGATCATGCGCGAAGCGGAAACCCGGCAGCACCACCGAAGCCGCGACCGCCTCGTCCAACGCGGTCAGAGTGTCCTCAATAGACGCCCCGGACACCGCCGCCAACGACACCGGATCGATGTCCACCGCGAGCGCCGACGCCGTCATCAGCATCGCCCGACATGAGGACGTCAACGCGCTCAGGTGCTGCCGGATCGCGTCGCGAGCGCCTGTGGGCACATCGTCCATATCGGTCCGCAGCCGGCCGATTTCCCTGACGAACAAGGGGTTCCCACCGGTCCGCCGGGCCACCGCCGCCGCTTCCTCGGGCTCACACGGCCGCCCCAGCTCCGCGCTGAGCTGCTGCGCCACCTCCTCCGTGGACAGTCCCGACAATTCCAGCCTGGCGGCCCCGGCCAGGCGCGTGACCTCGACCAGCATGTCCTCCCCGCGCGGGGCCTGCCGCAGCTCGTACGGACGAAACGCCCCCACCAGCAACAACGGCGCCCCGACCACACCACGGGCCAGATGCCCGAACAGCAGCAGCGACGCCGGATCCGCCCAGTGCAGATCGTCGATCACGATCACCAGCCCGCCGGCGGCCATCCGCGTGACGAACTCCGTCACCTGGTCGAACAGCACGAACCGCTCCTCGGCCGTGGCCGGCAACTCGGCCGACCGACCGCCGAGCCGGCGGATCTCCGGCACGATGCGAGCGATCTTGTCGGCGTCGTCCCCCAGCAGCGAAGCCGCTTCCGTCGGCTCCGTCTCCGCCAACCACTGCCGAAACACCTGCCGCCACGGCCAATACGCCGGCGCGCCTTCCTCCGCCACGCCCTGACCGCGCAGGACCCGCACGCCCCGGCCGAACTCGTCCAGCAACGTGCTCTTCCCGATGCCGGCGGCCCCCTCCAGCAACACGACCATCGGCCGGCCGGACATCGCCTTGGCCCGCCACTCCGCCAGCTGCGCCAACTCCGGCCGCCGGCCGACCAACACCGGCGCGGTCGGTTCGGCCACCGGCTGCTCCAGCTCGTCGCGCAGGATCGCCAGCTCCAGCCGCCGCAGCTCGCCGCTGGGATCGATGCCCAGCTCCTCGGCCAGATACGCCCTCGTGCGGCGGAAGACGTCCAGCGCCTGCCCGGCCCGACCGCCCCGGTACAGCGCCAGCATCAGCTGCCCGACCAGCCGTTCCCTCGTCGGATGGGCGTCGACCAGACCCAGCAGCTCCTCGACCACGTCCCGGTGGTGACCCAGCCGGATCAGCACGTCGATCCGGTCCTCGACCGCCACCAACCGGGTCTCCTCGACGCCGGCCGCCAACAGGTCCCGGGTCCGGTCCTCGGCCACGTCCGCCATCACCGGTCCCCGCCACAAACCCAGCGCCTCGTCAAGAAGCTGAAGCCTTGTCGGGTCGTCGGCCTTGCGGGCCCGCGCCACCAGGGCCAGAAACCGGTGCACGTCGACCGCCATCGGATCGCACCGCAGGACATAGCCGCTGCCCTGCGCCTCCAGGTCTATGTCGCGAAGCCTAGATCGCAGGTCGGAGACCGCCACCCGCACCGCGTGCGAGGCCGACCGCGGCGGATCGTCCGGCCAGACCAGGGCGATCAGCCGCTCGATCGGCACCGTCCGGTTGGCCTCCCAGGCCAGCACGCCCAGCACCAGCCGCCGCTGCCGTGGTCCGAGCGCCACGAGCTCGTCGCCAACCTGGGCCTCGACCGCGCCCAGCACCCGGATCTGCACCTGGCATGTCTATCACTGTCAGCGAGGATTGATCGCCTCCACCGACCGGCCCGAGGCGCGCGGGCCGAGCACCGCCCTACCCCCGGTTTTTCCCCACATGTGGCAAACAAGGCGCCACCGGCCCCATCCGCAGCAGCTATCTCCGCGACCCCGACGGAAACCTCATCGAGCTCAGCAACGGCACATGCGACAGCTATTGGCCGCCGAGGAGGCGGGTGGCCTGTTGGGCCGCCCGCACCACCAGCGGGGCCCACTCGGCGCTGTGCGGGGTGGAGATCCGCTGCGTCGGACCGCTGATCCCCAGCGCCCCGACCAGCACCTTCGCCGGCCCGAAGACCGGGGCCGACACCGAGGCCGCCCCCGGGTCGCGCTCCTCGAACGTCACCGCGTAGCCCTGCTGCCGGGTCTGGGCCAGCAGCGCCCGCAGCAGGGCCGAGTCGGTCACGGTGGTCGTGGTGAACCGCTCAAGGGGCCGGTCCAGCACATCGTCCACTATGGACTCGTCCCAGGCCAGCAGCACCCGGCTGGCCGAGCCGGCGTGCAGCGGCATCAGCTTGCCGACATACATCTCGCGACGGATGGCCTGGTACGTCTCGGCCATCGCCACGCACACCCGCACGTCCCCCTCCCGGCGATAAAGACACGATGTCTCCCCGGTGGCGTCGCGCAGCCACTCCAGCGCCGGCCGCACCACCTCGCTGACGTCCATGCCCGCCCCGGCCGGCGAGGCCCAGTAGCCGAACCGCAGGCCGATCCGGTACCGGTCGCCGTGCCGGTCCAGGAACTGCTCGGCCACCATGTTCGCGACCAGCCGCTGGCAGGTGCTGGCCGGCAGCCCGGTGGCCTTGCGGATCTCCAGGAACGTCAGCTCCGGCCGGTCCGGCGCGAACACCTCGATGATCTGCCGGATCTTGCCCAGCACCAGCAGCGGCCGAATCCCCCTCGGCAACGCGCGCGGGCCGTCCTCCTCGCCCGCCGACCCTGGATCCTCGCCGAGATCGACATCGTCCTGGTCGTCGAAATCCCTGGTCACGCCGCGATGATAGCGATCGCTCCTCGGCCTATCCGGTCGGCTGGTCGTGGGTCGAGCAGTGGATGCCGCCCCCGCCCTCGGCGATGTGGTCGATCCGGACCGGCACGATGTCCCGCCCGGGCAGGTGGTCCCGCAGGATCTGCCCGGCCCGGTCGTCGGCCTGGGCGTCGCCGAACTTCGGCAGGAACACCGCGCCGTTGCCGATGTAGAAGTTCGCGTACGAGATGACGCTCTTGGCGCCGCGGACGGTGACCTCGTACGGATCCGGCTGCGGCAGGTCGACAACCTGCAACGGCTTGCCGGCGGCGTCGGTCGCGCCGGCGAGCACGGTCCGGGCCTGGTCGGCCGCCCGGGACCAGACGTCCGGCGGCGAACCGGCGGCGGCCTGGTCCAGCAGCACGACCCCCGGGCCCACGAACCGCGCCAGGCAGTCGACGTGCGCGTCGGTGATGTCCTTGTTCCGCACGCCGGCGAACCAGATCACCTTCGTCACGCCGAGCACCCGCTTGAGCTCGGCCTCGATCTGGTCGCGGCTCAGCCCCGGATTGCGGTTCTTGTTGACCAGCGAGCTCTCGGTGACCAGCAGCGTGCCCTGGCCGTCGGTCTCCAGCGCGCCACCCTCGGCGACCAACGAGGTCTCGACCCTGCTCAGGCCGTACCGGGCCAGAACCGCCCGCGCCACACCGGCATCGTTGGCGTGCTGCTGTTTCGAACCCCAGCCGTTGAAGTTGAAGTCGACACCCGCGATCTTGCCGCCGTCCGCCACGAACACCGGCGCGGTGTCGCGGGCCCACAGGTCGTCGACGGGGATCGGCACCACCTCGACCCCGCTGCCGCAGGCCCGGCTCGCGCCGTCCACGTCCTCGGGACGGGCCAGCAGCACCACCGATTCGTAGTCCGCGACCGCGCGGGCCAGACCGGCGATGTCCTGACGGATCACGCCGACGTCCCGGCCCCAGATCGTCGCCGTCGGCCAGGACATGAGCGTGCGCGCATGGCGGTCCCATTCGGCCCCGATCCGCGGGCTGCTGGTCACCGCCAGCGGGGTCGGCGGCGCCAGGTCGTCCGGGCGGGCGCACGCGCCGGCGCCGAGGGTCGCCGCGCCGAGCCCCGCGATGGTTCGCAACGCGTGCCGGCGGCTCTGGAGGAAGTCGAACATGCCCCCATCATGAGCCTGACTGAAATTTCAGTCAACTCGTCCGACGCGCTAGGCTGACCAGTCAGTCAGGAAGAATCGCGAGGTGGGGATGTCCGAACGGCAGAAGTCGATCCTCGACGCCGCGGTGCGGGTGATCGCCCGGACCGGGGTCCGGGGGCTGCGGGTCGAGCAACTGGCGGCCGAGGCCGGCATCTCGACCGCGCTGATCTACTACCACTTCGGCGACCGCGCCGGGCTGCTGCGCCGGACCCTGGAGCACATCAACGACCGGGCCGCCGACTACACCCAGTCCACCGGGGTCGAGCTCGATCTCCTTCTGCTGCAAGAACTTCAGGACACCGAGGCCGTCCGCGTGAACAGCACGGCCTGGGGTGAGCTGCGCGCCACCGCCGTCTTCAACGAGGAACTCCGCGAGCCCCTGGCCGACTCAACCCGCGTCTGGGTCGCCGAGATCGCCGACGCCATCCGCCGCGCCCACCCCGACGCCCCCGCCACCGACGTCGCCGAGCGCCTCACCGCCTTGGTCGAGGGCCTCAGCGAACGCTGGCTGAGCGGCTCCATCACCCTGGACCGCGCCCGCGACCTGCTGCGCGGCGCCATCGCCCTGGAGCTTCCCGACCGCTGACCCCTCGCCGCGTCGGGACTGCCGCTGGATGGTCGACGGCGGGACTGTAGGAGGAGTTGGCGATGACAGTGTGGGAGCTGGCCCGGTAGTGCGTCAACCTTTGGTTGACAATGTCGTTTGAGTCAACCTACGGTTGACGCATGGGCACGTATCCGCTGCGCACCCTCGACCCCGACGACGAGGACTTCAGCGACCTGGAACCCCTGCGGGACATCGTCGGCGACGCCCGCGTGGTGGCCATCGGCGAGAGCGCCCACAAGGTCCACGAGTTCTTCCAGCTCAGACATCGGCTGACCCGGTTCCTGGTGCGGGAGCTGGGTTTCTCGGCCGTGGCGCTGGAGTCCGGCTTTCCCGAGGGACTGGCCGTGGACGACTGGGTGCGGGGCGGCCCCGGCGACCTCGGCACGCTGCTGCGCGACGGCGTCACCTACCGGTTCGGCCAGTGCGACGAGGCACGCGGGCAACTGGAGTGGATGCGGTCACTGAACGGCCGAGTTCACTTCTACGGCATGGACGTGCCCGGGTCGAGCGCCACCCCCGAGCCGGCGATCGAGGCGTGCATGCCGCTGCTGGATTGGGTCGATGCCGGCTACGCCAAGGTGGTGCGCGAACAGTTGTTGCCGCTGTTCGACTACCTGCCGCCCGACCGGTCCACCCTGCTCTGGGTCGTCCCGGCGCTGCACGCGTACATGGCGCTCGACATCGCCCGCCGGCGTGAGATCACCGCCCGGATCGCGGCGCTGTCCGACCGACTGTCAGCCATGCGGATCGTCTACGGCGCTGACGATCAGGTCGACAAAGCAATCCGCTGCGCCGCCACCGCCCGGCACACCGACGGCTTCCTCAACGCCATGGCCGACGGGAGCACCCGCACCTACCCGGGCGCGAACATCCGCGACGCCGCCATGGCCGAGAACATGGACTGGATCCTCGACCGCGAGCAGCGCGTGATCGTCGGCGCGCACAACGGCCACATCCAGCGCGAACCGCTGTGGGCCCCGCCGGTCATCAACGACAAGCTGACCACGCTCGGCGAGCACCTCGCCGCCAAGCTCGGCCCCGACCTGGTGGTCATCGGCAGCGCGTTCGGCGGCGGCGCGCTGCCCACGCACCGGCTCCTGCCCGACGGCCCGCCCGGCAACGCCGAGCCGTACACCATCGAGGTCGCCCGGCCCGAGCCGGAGACCATCGACGCCGTGCTGTCCACCGCCGGCTTTCCGCTGCACCTCACCGACCTCCGCAAGGCCGCGCCCACAACCGCCGCCAAAATGATGAATGGTGCTCAGTCCCAGCCCATCGACGCGGTCACCTCGTTCGACGCCATGGTGTACATCGAAACGGTCACGCCCTGGCACGCTTTCGCCTCCGCTTGACGGCGTTTCCGGCATCATGGCCGCCAGTCGGGCCGGCCGGGCCGCCCGACACCGAGCGGAAGGCGAGACCATGGCGAACGCCGACGACAGGCGCCGACAAGCCCAGAAGGCGATGAAGTCGGCCCGGGGCGGCGCCGGCAACGACCGGCGCTGGATCATCATCGGCATCGTCGCGGTGGTGCTGCTGGCCGGCGGCGTGATCGGCGGCGTCATCTACCAGCAGCAGAGCATCGCTCAGGCCAACGCCCAGGCCCAGCAGGCGCCGATCCCGGCGGCCCACGCGTCGGCCACCTATCCGACCGCCGTGGACAAGACCGCCGCGACCGTCACCGTCGGCAAGGACGACGCCAAGACCACCATCGACGCCTACGAGGACTTCCTCTGCCCGGTCTGCGGGCAGTTCGAGAAGGTCTACTTCCCGCAGTTGGACAAGCACCTCGCCGCCGGCGATCTCAAGATCCGCTACCACCTGCTCAACCTGCTGGACAACAGCTCCAAGCCGGCCGGCTACTCCATGATCTCCGCCAACACCGCGCTGGCCGTGGCCACCGCCGCGCCCGACAAGTTCATGGACTTCCACCTCAGCCTGTACCAGAAGCAGCCCACCGAGGGCAAGGCCGGCTGGACCCAGGACCAGCTCACCGACCTGGCCCACCGCCTCGGCGCCACCGGCGCCCAGTTCGACGACCTGGTGCGGAACAAGACGTACAACCAGCAGATCCAGCAGAACCTGACCACCGCCGAACAGGACCAGAACCTGTGGCAGGCCGGCCAGGACGGCTCCAAGACCTTCGGCACGCCCACGATCGCCTTCAACGGCAAGGCCGTGAGCGTCGCCGACCCGAACTGGATCGACAAGGTCATCGCCGGCACCAGCTGAGCATCCCTCGGATGCTAGGTGGCGTCGTGGAAGACCAGCCCGAGGGTGTGTCGCCGGCCGGAGCGGACGGGTGAGACACCGTGGCGCACGGGCGAAGCGGACCACCCGCGAGCGCCCTGGACCGGGCGGTCGCGGGTGGTGAAGACCAGGCCGTGCCCCTGGGGAACGAGGGTGGCGGCGCCGCGTGACTGGGCCCGGGGCCGTTGCTCGACGAGCAGGAACTCGCCGCCGGTGTGGTCGACGCCGGGCTCGTTCAGGTTGATCACGACCTGGAGCGGGAACACCTTGTCCCCGTAGAGATCCCGGTGCAGCGCGTTCCAGCCGCCGGTCTCGTAGCGCAGCAGGATCGGCGTCGGGCGGGTCTGGCCGGCGTCGTGGCAGACGCGCAGCCACTCGTCGAGGCTGTCGGGCCACTCGCACGGCCGGCCGAGCCGGGTGTGCCAGTCGCGGGCGATGGGCAGCAACCGCGGGTACAGCGCCTGCCGCAGTTCGCGCACGGCGTCCGGGAACGGCTCGGCGAAGTAGCGGTAGTCGCCGTGATCGCCGAACCGGTGCCGCCGAAGGTTCACCGTGGCCCGGAAGCGCTCGGTCCGGTCCCACAGGGCGACGATCCTGGCGCACTCGGCCGGCGTGAGCAGCTGCGGCAGCAGCGCGCAGCCGAGGTCGTCGAGCTCGGTGGCCACCGCGGACCAGTCGGCCCCGGCGACCCGCTTGAGGTACTTGGTCACGGCACCAGCCTGCCCCGCCGGCCACCGCCGAGGCTGGCGGGAATCGGCCGCCGCGTTCACCTACAAGTGACCGCATCGGCGCCCAAGCGCCTCGACCTCACCGACGGCGCCGTCAAGCGCCTCGGCGGCAGCGTCGGCGAAGGCCGCCCAGGACGCACGCGGGGCGGCCTTCGCGGCGTTGGGCAACGTGAGTGGCCCAGGTGGCCGCCCGGTAAGGTCGGCGGATGCGTGGTGGACCGGTGTTCGTGCGTGACCGTCAGGCGTGGCAACACGTGGAAGCCTTCGTCGTGTGCGCGGTCGTGACGATCCTGATCACCCGGACCTTCCTGAGCGCCACCGGATTTCCGAAGATCGGCAGCGGCGGCCTGCACATCGCGCACATGCTGTGGGGCGGCCTGTTGCTGCTGGTCGCGCAGCTGCTGACGTTGTCCTATCTGGGACCGTTCACCAAGCCCCTGGCGGCGGTGCTCGGGGGTGTGGGCTTCGGGCTGTTCATCGACGAGGTGGGCAAGTTCGTCACGGCCGACAACAACTACTTCTACCGGCCGGCCGTGGCGATCATGTACGTCGTGTTCGTGGTGATCGTGCTGGCCGGCCGGCTGTTGCACGACCGGCGGTCGAGGGGCCCGGCCGAGCAGCTGGCCAACGCCGCGGCGATCGCCGCCGAGGGGGCGGCGGTGGGGCTGTCCAAGTCCCGCAGGGCGGTGGCCAACCGGCTGCTGGTGCTGGCGGCCAAGGGGGGCGCGGACGAGGGCCTGACCTCGGCACTGTCCACAGTGGTCGCCGCCTGCCCCGACCGCCGCACCGGTCCGCCGGTGTTCCACACCCTGCGGCACCGGCTGATGGCGCTGCTGCCGCAGAACTGGATCCTGGTGTGGCTGACCAACATCCTGCTGATCGGCCAAGCGGCGACGGCGGTCGTCGACTCGCTGCTGGCCATCCCCGACCAGCCATCCGGCCCGGGCATGTTCTCCGGCATCGGACAGCTGACCGGCGGCATCGTGGCCGGCCTGATCGCGGTGGCGGCGCTGATCGTGCAGTGGTCGGGTGACCGGGCCCTCGTGCTTCAGCTGACCCGGTACTCGGCGCTGGTGACGGTGCTGTTCACCCAGATCTTCGACCTGGCCCGGCAGGAGTTCGCCGGCCTGGCCGGGGTCGCGGTCGGCCTGTTCGCACTGGCCGTGGTGGCGTTGCACGAGCGGCGCTCGAACCGGCCGCTGATGGCCAAGGCCTGAGCCGGCCGGCTCCGCGCAAGGGGAATCTGCGTGCTGGCCCGGTTGAGGTCATCGCCCTCACGCGTTGACCAGCCCGCCGGCTAGTCGATCCGGGCCGGGCCGAGTGGCCGCCAGGCAAGGGCGGCGACCACGACCATCACCGCCCCGGCGAGCCAGAACGGCGTGGTCAACTCGGTTTCCTGCGCGACGAGGCCGCCCCGCCCAGATCGAACAGCAGGCGGGCGCTGCCGACCCGGCCGCGCAGCTCGTCCGGGACCTCCTGCTGGTAGATCGTCGAGGCGATCGAGCCCCACACCATCGTGTGCACGCCGAACAGGATCAGCACCAGGGCCGCGACCCACGCGCTGGTCGTGGCGGGCGAGGAAGTCGAGACCCTCCGCGGCCTGGTCGCCGCCGGCCTCGGGGTGGCCCTGCTGCCGCCGCCGCACGCGGTTCAGTCCACAGTGGACGATATGGTCCCCGCGAGGCACCTGGAGGTTGCCGATGTCGACGCGGCCCGGGACATCGGCCTGGCGTGGCTGGGCGACCGAACACTGCCGAGTTCGTCCCGTTCGTTCCATGAGCACGTGCTCACCGCCGGACCGGCCCTGATCCCGCCGGGCCTACCGCCTGTGGTCTCAGCTTCGCCGGACGCACATGCTTTCCGACCGTAGTGGATGAGCACGATTCCCGCAGAACTTAATCTAAGATCCTCATAAACCGGGGCCGACACCTTGCCCTGCTGGTCTAGACCTCGCATACTCCTGGGTGCCGCCACAGAGTCCGATCATGAGGGAGCATCGCAAACCAGGACCCGAGAGGTGACCATGACCGTGACGCCAACCCTGCGGCGCTCACACCGAATCCGCACCCGAGCGTGCCTCGCCGCCCTGTTCGCCACCACGCTGGTCGGCACGGCGGCCGCCCTGCCCGCCACCGCCGCCGTCGCGGCGCCGTCGGCCGGCTTCACCGACGATTTCGACGGCCCGGCCGGATCCGGGGTGGACACCGGAAAGTGGCAGTTCGAGACCGGCGACAACGTCAACAACCACGAACGCGAGTGGTACACGTCCGGCACCGACAACGCCACGCTGGACGGCCAGGGCAACCTGGTCATCACCGCCAAAAAGGAAAATCCCGGCAACTACCAGTGCTGGTACGGGCCCTGCGAGTACACCTCGGCCCGACTGTCCACCGCGAGCACGTTCACCCAGGCCTACGGGCATTTCGAGGCCCGCATGAAGATCCCCCGGGGCCAGGGCATGTGGCCGGCGTTCTGGCTGCTGGGCGACAACATCGGCAGCGCCGGCTGGCCGCAGTGCGGCGAGATCGACATCATGGAGAATATCGGCAGCGAGCCGAACACCGCGCACGGCACCATCCACGGCCCCGGCTACTCCGGCTCGGCCGGCATCGGCGCCGCCTACAACGGCCCTGTCCTGGCCGACGACTTCCACACCTACGCGGTGGACTGGTCGCCGAACCAGATCCAGTGGTCGGTGGACGGGAACGTGTACGAGACCCGCACGCCGGCTGACCTCAACGGCAACCAGTGGGTGTTCGACCACCCCTTCTACATCATCCTCAACCTCGCCGTGGGCGGCTACTGGCCCGGCGACCCGGACGGCAGCACGTCCTTCCCGCAGCAGCTCGTCGTCGACTACGTGCACGTGACGACCGGCTGACTTCGTTCTGCCGCAACCGTTCCCCACTCCCCACGGAGAGCCATGCCCTGCACTCGCACCACTTCCCTGCTCACCGGCGCGCTCGCGGTCGCGCTGGTCGGCCTCGCGACACCGGCCCACGCCGCCGTGCCGGCGCACTTCGCCGCGCCCTATCTCGAACTCAGCGACTCCAGCGCCGGCCTGATGAACGAGGACATGCAGGCCAGCGGCGACAAGTTCTACACGCTGGCCTTCCTCATCCCGCAGAACGGCTGCACCGCCCAGTGGGAGGCCGGTGGCACGCCGGTCGGCTCCTACACCTCGCAGATCAACGACCTCAAGTCCCAGGGCGGTGACGTGATCATCTCCTTCGGCGGGGCCGAGGGCGGCGAGCTGGCCCAGACCTGCACCTCGGTCCAGGACCTGACCGCGGCCTACGCCAACGTGGTCAACACCTACGGCATCACGCGGCTGGACTTCGACATCGAAGGCGGTGTGTTGGGCGACTCGGCCGCCAACGAGCGCCGCAACCAGGCGCTGGCGGCGCTGCAACAGCAGAATCCGGCCGTGCAGGTGGACTACACGCTGGCGGTGGCCCCGGATGGCTTGCCCGGTCAGGAGATGGGCGTGCTCCAGGACGCGAAGTCCAAGGGGGTCGACGTGACCGCAGTCAACATCATGGCCATGGACTTCGGCGACGGGGAGAACGCCCTCAACGACGCCCTGTCGGCCTCGAAGGCGGCCGACGGCCAGCTGGCCGCCCTGTACGGCATCTCGAACGAGCAGGCCTACGGCAAGCTCGGCATCACCCCGATCGCCGGCAAGAACGACGACAACGAGACGTTCAGCCAGGACGACGCCCAGCAGCTGGAGCAGTTCGCCGCCGCGAACGGCGTGCAGCTGCTGGCCTTCTGGGAGGTCGCCAGCTACGACAAGGCGACCGGCTACGCCTACTCGAAGATCTTCAACCAGATCGGCGGTGCCGCGTGAGGCTGCGAGCCCTGACCCTGACCGCGGTGACGGCCGGCGCGCTGGCGGTGACCGCCGTGCCCGCGCAGGCGGTCACCGCCGGCGAATTCGCGCCGTACAACGACATGTCCAACTCGGCGTCCCTGTTGGACACCGCCATCACCCAGCACGGCGTCACGTCGTTCACCGCCGCGTTCGTGATCGGCAGCGGCTGCGACGAGATCTGGGGCGACACGCTGCCGGTGGGCAACGACCCCAACACCGACGCGGCGATCAGCAAGGCGAAATCCGAGGGTGCCTCGGTGATCGTCTCCTCCGGCGGCGCCGCCGGCGAGCCGCTGGCCTGGACCTGCACCGACCAAGGGAAGATCGAGGATGGCTACCAGAAGATCATCGACTCGTACGGCGTGACCTCGCTCGACTTCGACATCGAGGGCGCGGCCGTGGCCGACCAGGCCGCGGCCGCGCGGCAGATGACCGCGATGAAGGACCTGAAGGCGCGCAACTCCACCCTGACCTTCTCGGTCACGCTGGCGGTGCTGCCCACCGGCCTGACCCAGGACGGTGTCAACGTGGTGACCGCGGCCAAGAACGCCGGCGTCAAGATCGACAACGTCAACATCATGGCCATGGACTACTACAACGGGACCCAGGACATGGGCCAGGCCGCCATCCAGGCGGCGCAGGCCACCCTGGGCCAGATCAAGGCGGTCGACGGCGGCTACACCTACGCCGACGTCGGCATCACGCCCATGATCGGCACCAACGACGACAACTCCACCTTCACCCTCGCCGACGCTGCGACGGTGAAGAACTGGGCCGCCAGCAACGGAATCGGGCGGCTGGCGTTCTGGTCGATCAACCGCGACCAGTCCTGCTCGGCCTTCGCCCCGCACGCGTCGCCGACGTGCAGCGGCGTGAGCCAGGGCCAGCTGGCGTTCGCCGACGCGTTCGCCTGATCAGCCCCGAATGTCGGCCAGCACGCGGAAATCAAGTGCCGCCGTGGGCTGGCCGACTCGGCGGTGCCGTGCCGCTTGAGCGGCAGGGCCGCCACCTCGGCCGCGTTGATCTCGGCGACCTTGTCCGCCGGCAGCGCCGTGGCCAGGATCGGGTGAGGTGATCGAGGGCGGCCTTCGACGCGCCGTGGAAGCCGCCCTTCGGCGCTGGGCGGTCGCGCTGCTGACGTTCACGACGCTGCCGCCGGCGACCGCCAGGTGCTTGACCGCCGCGCCGATCAGGTAGGACGGCCCGAAGACCCCGACCGAGAACAGCTCGGTCAGCGCCTCGGGGGTGGCATCGGCGACGGGGATGTGCCGGAACAGGCCGGCGTTGTTGATCAGCGGGTCCAGCCGGCCGTGCGTGTCGACAACCTGCTCGACCAGGCGTTGGGCCTGGGCCCGGTCGGCCACGCGGTGGCCGTTCGGCGGCGAGCGCGGCCAGCGGCTCCTCGCGGCGACCGGCGACGATCACCTGCCAGCCGCTGTCGGCCAGTCGCCGGGCCGTGGCGCGGCCGATCCCGGTCCCGCCGCCCGTGACCAGGGGCGACGTCGCTTGTTGTCATGTCAACACCCGGCGCCCGCGCCCTGATGGCGGTGAGCATGGGCGCCTCTGTGCTCCAGAACGTCACGGAGGCCGGCTCGGAGCCGACGCCCACGCACATCCTGCTCGAATCTCTCGACGGCGTCGTAAGGGCTGAACTATCGGCGGAGTAGGGGTGTCACCAATGGATCGAGAAGTCACGACCTTGGATTCACTGAAGCGCTTGACCTCGACCTGGCCTGCATAGGAGGCTAATACAGCTGTGACACCGGGGGGTGTTCACCGCCAGACCGGTGAATTGGGGGAATGCCAGCACGAGGGCCGTACCGTGGCCCGCGAAGAACTACTCACAGTATCCCCACCGAACTTCGTTCGCGGCGGTCGCGCGCCGCGAACCCGTGACTTCAAGCGGCTACTCCCCTATGCCGCGTGCGATCCGGCGGACTCCCCCGCCGCCGGAGCGGGCCCCGCCGCCCTCTACCCCAAGGGTGGCGGGGCCCGTCCCTTTCTGTGAGCCGGGCTCGGACCCTCCAGCGGGGCTCGCCGTACCAGCGGGCCAGCGCCGGTTCCAGCTCGACCACGTCGCCGGCATCGGCTCGGCGTCAGTCCCTTGCGCCGCGGCCACCACTGGGCCGACGAACCTGGTGGCCAGCGTGCTGGTGGCCGACCAGCGGGCGTCTACCGCTACTGACAACGCGGATCGCCGCGCTGCCGGCCATCACGCACATCGAGTCGGCCCCGGTGATCCGGACCCTCAAGCGGGCCGCGAACACCCCGGTGTCATAGGCACGGCGGCGTGTAGCCGTCGACCTTCAGACCGCGGAAGTCCAGCGTGTTGGCCGTCTTGCCGACGAACACCAGGCCACGGGCCTCGGTCAGCGCGGACGCCAGCGAGTACGCCGGCTGGCCCAGTTCCGGCAGCCACGTCCACTGGCTCGGGGCGAAGCTGAAGAACCGTCGCACGATCTTGCCGCCGGTGGCGGGCACCTTCGTCAGCCACTTGTCGCCGCCGCTCCAGTGCGACGCCGGCCGCAGCTGCACGTACAGGTCATCGGTGGCGCTGTAGGTCAGCCAGAAACCGCCGGACCCGCTCAGATCCGCTTGCGCCTCGAACTGGTTTCCCAGCCACAGCACGACCACATGCCACTCGGCGTTCAGGAACGCCACCTTGGCCGCGTACCCGTGGCCCTCGGGCACCAGCAGGCTGCCCGTCGCCGGCACGGTGGTGCCCTCGCCCGAGGCCAGCCACTGCTGGTACCGGTCGATCGACGGTGTCGTGCACTCGCAACTCACACCGGCCACCGCCGCCGGGGCCTCAGCTGCCGTGCCGACAAGGGACAACGCGACCGTGAAGGCCGCCGCTAACACCCGACCACCGCTCATGGGCCCGCAAGCTAGCAGAACCAGGGTGCCGGCAGTGATCTTCGCGGCCAGGGTTTGCCCGTCCGCACACTCACCCGATGTGGGGAATCAGGTTTGGGCCCGTCCCCGTCACCGGGTCGGGTCACCTCCGTCGGCTCGGCTGGCCGCGCCCTGACGTGCGCGGATACGGTCCGGAGGCCGCGATTCCGACTGGTCTGTGAGGTGTTCATGCCGGCCAAGGTCGACGTCGCCCTGGTGGTGGGCACCCGCCCGGAGGCGGTGAAGATGGCGCCGGTGGCGCGGGCGCTCGACGAGAGCGGCTGGGCCCACCCGATCCTGATCGCCACCGGGCAGCACGGGGACGTGGTGCGCGAGGTCTTCGACCTGTTCGACCTGAAGATCAGCCACGAGCTGGAGATCGCCCGCGACGAGCACTCGGTGGCGGAGCTGAGCGCCCGCCTGCTGGTGGAGATCGACGCCGTGCTGGGCCGTCATCCGGTCGGTCTGGTGCTGGTGCAGGGCGACACCGCGACGACGCTGGCCGGCGGCCTGGCCGGGTTCTTCCGCCGCATCCCGGTGGCCCATCTGGAGGCCGGCATGCGGACCCACGACCTGGACGCGCCGTTCCCCGAGGAGGGCAACCGCCGGCTGGTGGGCCAGGTCAGCTCCCTGCACCTGGCCCCGACCTCCCGTGCCCGGGACAACCTCCTGCACGAGGGCGTGCCGGCGGAACGCGTTGTGCTGACGGGAAACACGGTGGTGGACGCGCTGCTGTCGGCTCGGCGGGACCCGCTCGACGAGGTGCTGTTGGACGATCGTCCGGTGGTGGTCGTGACGGCGCACCGGCGGGAGTCCTGGGGCGAACCGCTGCGGCGCATCGGGCGTGCGGTGGCGCGGCTGGCCCGTCGGCGCCCGGAGGCGTTGTTCGTGGTGGCCGCGCACATGAATCCCTTGGTACGAGCGGAAATCGAGACGGCGGTGGCGGGCTGCGCCAACGTCCATGTCGCCGGACCGATGGCGTACGGGCAGTTCCTGGGCCTGCTGGCCCGGGCCCGGCTGGTGCTGACCGACTCGGGCGGGATCCAGGAGGAGGCCCCGACCTTCGGCGTGCCGGTGCTGGTGACCCGGGAGTCGACCGAGCGCACGGAAAGCGTGGACGCCGGGCGGGCCCGGCTGGTCGGCACCGACGAGGACACGATCGTCAGCGCGGCTGACGAATTGCTGACCGACCCGGCCGCCCGGTCGGCGATGAACGGCGGGCCGAACCCGTACGGCGACGGCCTGGCCGGGCGGCGGGTGGTGGAGGCCTGCGCCTGGCTGTTGGGACGCGGCGGGCGGCCGGCCGAGTTCCGCGCCGGGGAGTAGCGATGCTCGCCGTCATCCAGACGACCGCGCTGGTCATGAGCCTGGTCTTCCTGCTGTACGTCGTCGTGATCACCGTGCCGTACCTGCGGCAACGCCGGCGTCCCCACGGCGACGCCGCCGACTTCCGCTGGCACCTGTTCGTGCCGTGCCGGGACGAGGACGCCGTGATCGGCACGACCCTGGTCTACCTGCGCCGGCACTTTCCCCATGCGCACATCTGGGTCATCGACGACGCCAGCGAGGACAACACCGCGACGGAGGTCAGCCGGCACGCCGGGGACGACGGCCGAGTCCACCTGGTGTCCCGCTACCGGCCGGAGGCCCGCAAGGGCAAGGGCGAGGCGCTGAACTCGGCGTACGACGCCCTGGACGAGTGGCTGCCGCCGGGAACCGACCGCCATCGGGTGATCGTCGGCGTCGTCGACGCCGACGGCCGACCGTCACAGTCCTGTTTGGACATCTGCGCCTCACCGCATCTGTTCGGGGACAACCGGGTCGGCGCGGTGCAGGTGACCGTGCGCATGATCAACCGCGACCACCGGCGGCCGTTCCCCCGGCGCGGCCGGCTGGCCAACCTCGCCGGCCGGATGCTGGTCCGCATGCAGGACATCGAGTTCCGGGCGGCGATCGCCGCCATCCAGCTGACCCGCCACCACACCCGGACCGCCGCCCTCGGCGGCAACGGCCAGTTCACCCGACTGTCCGCTTTGGACACCGTCCGCGATCACCATGGCCGGCCATGGCATTGCGCGCTGTTGGAGGACTACGAGCTCAGCCTGCACCTGCTGACCACCGGCCACCGCATCGAGTACGCCCCCGAGGCGATCATCGACCAGGAGGGCCTGCCCCGGCTCGACCGGCTGCTGGCCCAGCGGACCCGGTGGGGTCAGGGCACCATGCAGTGCGGCCGCTACCTCCCGCGGATCTGGACCTGCGGCCACCTGCCCCGCCGGGGCGTCCTGGAGGTCAGCTACTACCTGGTCCTGCCGTGGCTGTACCTGCTCGGCACGTTCGTCTACCCGATCCCGTTCATCGCCAGCCTCTACTACGGCGGCACGCTGCCGTCGATCCTGTTGGTGCTGCTGGGTTTGGTCCCGCTGGCCAGCTGGGGCCCGCTCTATGCCCGCTGCGAGCCGGGCATCCCCCTGTGGCGCGCGCTCGGCTACGGCGTCCTGTACGCCCTGTACGTCCTGCTCTTCTACGTCAGCTCCTGGCGTGCCTTCATCCGCATCGTCCGTGGCCGCGACACCTGGCTCAAGACCAGGCGCAACGCCGAGCCCGCCGAAGGCGCCACCGCGCTGGAGCGGTGAGCCCCGGGACCACGCCCGGCTTTCACCTCCGCCCCCCTGGCCACCCGCGTCCGGCCGAGACGTTCGCCGCCCCCTCCGCCCAATCGTTTGTATCCAAACAACCTCGTTCACGCCTTGACACACCCCTGGTCAGCGGTGTTTATTTGGCCTCAAACGACCTGGAGGTGACATGGCCCGCGAGCCCGAAGCAGTCATCGACGGGGTGGCCGTCGACACCCGGCACTGGATCGGCGGCGAGCGGGTCGACTCCGCCGAGACCTTCGCCGACCTGTCCCCCGTCGACGGCCGGGTGCTGGCCGAGATCGCGCGGGGCACCGCTCGGGAGGCGGCAGCGGCGGTGGCCGCCGCGAAGGCGGCCTTCCCGGCCTGGGCGGCGACCCCGACGGCCGAGCGGGCCCGGCTCCTGCACGCCATCGCCGACGGCGTGGAGAAACGCCTCGAAGAGCTGGCCCAGGTCGAGACCCTCGACAACGGGGCCCTGCTGCGCTCGCACCGAAGAGGCGTGATGCCCCGGGTGGCGCACAACTTCCGGTTCTTCGCCGACTGGCTGCTCGGCCTCGGCCACGAGGACTTCGAGACCCGCGGCCACCGCAACCACGTCAGCTGGGACCCAGCCGGCCCGAGCGTGCTGATCACGCCCTGGAACGCGCCGCTGATGCTGGCCACCTGGAAGATCGCCCCCGCCCTCGCCGCCGGCGACACCGTGGTGCTCAAGCCGGCCGAATGGTCCCCGCTGACCGCTTCCCTGCTGGCCGACATCGCCGCCGAGGCCGGCCTGCCGGCGGGCGTGTTCAACGTCGTGCAGGGCTACGGCGCGGAGATCGGCGACGCCCTGACCTCGAACCCGGACGTGCGGCGGATCAGCTTCACCGGCTCGGTCCCCACCGCCAAGCGCATCGCCGCCTCGGCCGCCGCCAACCTCACCCCGCTCAGCCTCGAACTGGGCGGCAAGTCGCCGCTGCTGGTGTTCGCCGACGCCGATCTGGACCTGGCGGTTCAGTTGGCCGTCGAGCAGTACGACAACGCCGGCCAGGTCTGCCTGGCCGCCACCCGGCTGCTGGTCGAGGAATCGGTCGCCGAGGAGTTCACCCGCCGCTTCGTCGAGCGGGCCGCCGCGCTGAACCAAGGCGACCCTCGTGACGAGGCGACCGACATCGGGCCCAACATCCACGCCAAGCAGCTGGACAAGATCGACGGCTTCGTGCGGCGGGCCGTCGACACCGGCGCGCGGGCGGTGATCGGCGGCCACCGCAAGGACGGCCTGTACTACGCGCCGACGCTGCTCACCGACGTCGCCCAGGACTCGGAGATCGTGCAGGAGGAGGTCTTCGGCCCGGTGCTGACGCTACAGACCTTCACCAGCGAGGACGAGGCCGTCACGCTGGCCAACGACACCCGCTTCGGGCTGGCCGCGACCCTGGTCACCGGCGATCCGGACCGGGCCGAGCGCGTGAGCGCGCAGCTGGTGGCCGGCACGGTCTGGGTCAACTGCTTCTTCGTCCGCGACCTCAAGGCCCCGTTCGGCGGCTCCCGCGAGTCCGGGGTCGGCCGCGAGGGCGGCGACTGGAGCTTCGACTTCTACTGCGACGTCAAGAACACCGTCACCGCCCCGAAGGGATGGCACAGCCATGGGTGAGATCGTCGGGGCCGGCCTGCTGGCCCACGTGCCGACCATCGTGCTGCCCGAGGCCGACCGGCGGGAACTCAACGAGGGCAAGGAGATCACCCTCGTCACCGGCCTGCGCGAGCTGCGACGGGACGTCTTCGACCGGGACGACTACGACACCGTGGTGGTGCTGGACTCGCACTGGGCCACCACCGTGGAGTTCGTCGTCACCGCCCAGTCGCGGCGGGCCGGGCTGTTCACCTCCGAGGAGCTGCCGCGGGGCATGTGCCGGATGCCGTACGACTTCCCCGGCGACCCCGAGCTGGCCCGCAACGTGGAGAGGTTCGCCGACAAGCACGGCACCTGGATCACCGCGATCGACGACGACCACCTGCCGATCTACTACGCCACCATCAACCTCTGGACGTACCTGGGACGGCCGGACAAGCGGTGGGTCAGCATCGGCGTCTGCCAGACCGGCGACATGGAGGACCACCTGCGCCTGGGCCGCGCCCTCGCCGACGGCATCGCGGCCACGCCCGGCCGGCGGGTGCTGCTGATCGCCTCCGGCGCCCTCTCGCACACGTTCTGGCCGCTGCGCCAGCTGCGTGATCACGAGGCCAGCGACCCGATCCACATCCGCACGCCCGAGGCCCGCGCCGCCGACGAGGAGCGCATCGCGTGGTTCAAGCAGGGCCGGCACGACCGGGTCTTGGACACCATGGACGAGTTCTGGAAGTTCAAGCCCGAAGCCAAGTTCTTCCACTACCTGATGCTGGCCGGGGCCCTGGGCGAGCGGGCCTGCGCGGCGCCGGCCCGGCAGTACGGGGAGTACGAGAACTCGGTCGGCACCGGCCAGGCCCACCTCTGGTTCGACCGTCCCGCCCACGGGTGGGCCGATCTCGTTGGAGCGTGAGCACATGCGCGGCTACTTCCATCCCAAGACCGCGACCGGCGCGTCCTCGCTGATCCCGGCCCCGCCGTGGCGCTACTCCGGCGACCTGCTGACCGTCGAATACCGCACGGATCCGGCCCGGGTCCGCGAGCTGCTGCCGGAGCCGCTGGAACTGGCCGACGAGGATCCCGGCGCGGTGGCGCTGATCTGGGCCGACTGGCAGTCCTGCGGCAGCACCGGCGAAGAGCTGCTGGATCCCGTGCGCGCCCAGTACAAGGAGGCGTTCGCGGTCGTACGCTGCAAGTACCGGGACCGCACCTACACGCGCTGCGTCTACATCTGGGTGGACAAGGACTTCGCCATCGCCCGCGGCCTGCACCAGGGCTACCCGAAGAAGTTCGGATCCATCCACCAGACCCGCCCGCATCCTTACGGCCCGGCCCCCCGGATCGAGGCCGGGGCCCGCTTCGGCGCCACTCTCGCGGCCGCCGACCGGCGGCTGGCCCAGGCCGTGGTGACCTTGCGGGAACCCTCTGACACCAACGGTTTCGTCAACGCCCACCCGATGGCCCACCACCGCTGGCTGCCGTCGATCGAGAAGGACGGCGGCCTCGCGCTGGACGAGCTGATCGAGTCCGGGGCGGCGTCGTTCGATGGCGGGCAGCCGTGGGTCGGCGAGGCTTCGCTGGAGCTGTTCGAGTCGCCGACGGAAGAGTTGGCACGGTTGGAGATCCGGGAGCCGATCGCCGCGTACTACCGGCAGGTCGGCGTGGTGTGGGACGGCGGCCGGCTGCTGGAGCGCGACACCTCGGGGGTGCGGTGATGCGTGATCACGCGGAGTGGCTGACCAAGGCCAAGGAGCTGGATTTCCTTACGCAGCACCACATCGATGGAGTCGCCGAGGGCGGCAGCCGGTCGTTCCCGGTGGTCTCGCCGCGGGACGGGCAGGTCCTCGCGCAGGTCGCCGACGCCGGCGAGGCCGAGATCGACTTGGCCGTGCGGGCCGCCCGCCGGGCCTTCGACTCCGGCCCGTGGCCGCGCCTGTCCCCCGGCGACCGCGGCCGCGTCCTGCTGCGGATGGCCGAACTCCTTGAGCAGCAACGGGAACAGCTCGCCCTCACGGTCACGTTGGAGATGGGCAAGCCGATCACCGACGCGCACGACATCGAGCTGCGCGCCGCCATCAACACCTTCCGCTGGTACGGGCAGCTGGCCGACAAGCTCACCGACGAGTCCCCGCACACCGCCCCCGACGCGTTGGCGCTGGTCACCCGGGAGCCGGCGGGAGTGGTCGGGGCGGTGGTGCCATGGAACTTCCCGCTCACGCTGGCCAGTTGGAAGATCGCCCCGGCGCTGGCCGCCGGCTGCACCGTCGTGCTGAAGCCGTCGGAGTCCTCGCCGCTGTCCGCCTTGCTGCTGGGCCGGATCGGCGCCGAGGCCGGCTTGCCGCCCGGCGTGCTCAACGTCGTCACCGGGGACGGCCCGACCGCCGGCCGGGCGCTGGGCCTGCACCCGGGCGTGGATGTGGTGGCGTTCACCGGTTCCACCGCCGTCGGCCGGCATTTCCTGCGCTATGCCGCCGATTCCAACCTCAAGCGGGTGTGGCTGGAGCTCGGCGGCAAGTCCCCCAACATCATCCTGCCCGATGCCCCCGACCTCGACCGGGCCGCCGCCACCGCGGCCTGGGGAATCTTCTTCAACCAGGGCGAGATGTGCACGGCCCCGTCCCGGCTGCTCGTGCACGCCGACGTCGCCGAGCAGGTCACCGAGGCCGTCATCCGGCGGGCCCGGGAGCTGCGGGTCGGCGATCCCCTCGACCCGGCAACGGAAATGGGACCCCTGGTCTCGACGGCCCACCGGGACCGGGTCCTCGACCACGTCACTGTCGGGCAGGCCGAGGGCGCTCGGCTGCGCGTCGGCGGCGAGCACCGGGAGAACTTCCTGGAGCCCACCGTCTTCGACCAAGTCGACCCGGGCATGCGGCTGGCCCGCGAGGAGATCTTCGGCCCGGTGCTGTCGGTGCTGACCTTCCGTGAACTGGACGACGCGGTTCAGGTGGCCAACAACACCGAGTACGGCCTGGCCGCCGCCGTGTGGACCGCCGATCTGTCCACCGCGCACAAGGTCTCTCGCGCGCTGCGGGCCGGCACGGTCTGGGTCAACTGCTACGAGGAGGGCGACCTCACCGTCCCGTTCGGCGGCATGAAGCAGTCCGGCAACGGTCGCGACAAGTCGGCGCACGCCCTGGAGAAGTACACCGAGCTCAAGACCACGTGGATCCAGCTTTGAGACCGCTGATCGCCATCCCCGCGCGGTTCTCGGCCTCGGCATCCGCGCTGCGGCACGCGGCCGAGGTCAACGCCCGGGCGCTGGTCGAGGCCGTCTGGCGGGCCGGCGGCGAGCCCACGACCATCCACCCCACGGCCGAGGTCGGCGACCGCCTGGCCCGGTTCGACGGCGTCCTGCTGCCCGGCGGCGGTGATCTCGCCCCGCACCGCTACGGCGCCGTCGACACCCATGCCAGCGTCTACGACGTCGACGACCTCCAGGATTCCTTCGACCTGTCCATCGCCCGAGTGGCCCTGGATTCCGGGCTGCCGCTGCTGGCCGTCTGCCGAGGGCTGCATGTCGTCAATGTCGCGCTCGGCGGCACTCTCCAGCAGGACATGGACCCCGGGCACCGGCACCTCCGGCACGCCGTGACCGTACACTCCGGAACGTTCATCGACGCCGAGAAGATCGACGCCTCCTGCTTCCACCACCAGCGCGTCGACCGCCTGGGCGAAGGACTGTCCGTCGCCGCCACCGCATCGGACGGCACCGTCGAGGCCATCGAACTCCCCGCCGCCCGCGGCTGGTTCGCCGCCGTCCAGTGGCATCCCGAGGACACCGCCGCTACCGATCCGTTGCAACAGAACCTGTTCGACACATTGGTGCGCATGGCTTCCTAGGGCAGGATCGGGCCATGCGCCTGCCCGTGCTGACCATCGGCGTGACGGTCGTGACCGCGGCGACCAACATCGTGCAGCTGACCGTTCCCGGCACGTTCGAACGGTTCGGGCGGACCCCCGCCGGCCTGCACGGCGAGTGGTGGCGGACTGTGACCTCGCTGTTCGTGCAGGACAACGGCGTCGCCGGCATCGTGTCCAACCTGCTGTTCCTGGCGCTCATCGGCGCCATCGCCGAGCAGGTCGCCAGCCGGCCCCGCTGGCTGCTGCACTACTTCGGCGTCGGGCTGGTCAGCGAGTTCGTCGGCTACCTGTGGCAGCCGGTCGGCGGCGGCAGCTCCATCGCCATCTGCGGCCTCACCGGCATCGTCGCCGTCGCCTTGTGGCAGCGCGATGCCCGGCTCCCGCGATGGGCCGCCGGCGCGACCTTCCTGTGGTGTGGAGCCCTGTTCGGCTCGCTGTGGTGGCCGCTGGCCTTCACCGGGGTCGTCGCTGTGTGGATCGTCCGAGATCGCCCCTGGGCCGTCCGGCCCGCCGGGATCGCCGTCGTGTTCACCGCCGTGGTCCTGTCCGCGTTGACCAACATCCACGGCGGCGCCCTGGTGATCGGCGTTCTGCTGGGCCTGCTCACCACGCGGGCCTAAGGCTGCACGACCACCTCCAGCAGCAACGGCTGGGTGCGCTGCGCCAACGTGGGCAGCAACGTGTCGAGTTCGTCGAGCAGCGTGGGCCAGTCGGCGACACGGCGGCTCGGGCAGCCGAGGGAGTGGGCCAGGCCGCTGACGCTGACCTCCTCGAACGCCGGCCACGACGGCTTGCCGCCGTGCTTGTCGGTGAGCTCGTCCATGACCGCGTAGCGACCGTTGGCCATGATGACGAACAGCGCGCCGACGCTGTAGTGGGCGGCGGTCCACAGGGCCTGGATCTGGTAGATCGACGAGCCGTCGCCGACGATCGCGACCACGGGTCGATCCGGGTCGGCCATGCGGAGGCCGATGGCCGCGGGCAGGGCGAAACCAAGTCCGCCCATGGCGGCGCTGATGAAGCCCAGCGACTGCCGGGCCGGCACCAGGGCGTGCAGATCCGGGCGGCTGGACGGGGTTTCCTCGACCAGAACGGCATTCGCGGGCAGCCGCTCGGCGATCGCCGCCAGGACCTGGGTCGCCCGCAGCTGCTCGCCGTCGGCCGGCGGTTCCGGCGCTTCGCGGCCGGCGGGGATGACTGGGCCTTCTGAACGGGGCCGTACAGTTCCGGCCAGCTGGTCGCAGAATGCCCGCAGTGGAGCCACGATCGCCAACCCCACCGGGGCGCGCTGGGCCTCGGCGGGGTCGTCGGTGACCATGGCCAGCCGCGTGCCGTCGTCAACCAGCGGACCCGCTTCGTAACCGCTCTGGCGGAACACCGGAGCCCCGATCGTCACGACCAGGTCGTACGGGGCGAGCACCTCGCGCAGCCGGCTGCGCCCGGGCGGCAGGTGGCCGGCGAACTGGGGGTGGTCCTGAGGGAAGCCCGCGCGGCCGCCGAACGACTCCTGCCACACCGGGCACCGCAGCCGCTGCGCCAACGCGGTGAGGGCCCGCCAGGTCTCCGGCTCGTCCGCCCCGGCCCCGACGACCAGAGCCGGGGCCTCGGCCGCGTCCACCAGCGCCGCCAGCTCCGCGACGGCCTCGGGGTCGACGCCGATCGCCCGGCGAAGCCTTGTCGGCGCGGTGATCGGGAGATCCTCGGCCGGCTGGGCCCAGTCGTCCATCGGCACGATGATCAGCGCCGGCCCTCGTGCCAGCTGCGCCGCGTGGATGGCCCGGCCGATGGCCCCGGGCAGATCCTGGGCCCGTGCCGGCGTCTCCACCCGTACCGGATAGTCGCCGGCCAGGCCCTCCAGATGGCCGGCCAGGAACGGCTCCTGCACCAGATGCCGGCGGTCCTGCTGGCCGACCAGCACCACCAGCGGGGCACGGTTCACCCGGGCCGTGGCCAGCGCGCCGACGGCGTTGCCCAGGCCGGCGGTGGTGTGCAGCAGGACCAGGGCCGGCTCGCGGCGGGCGATGGCCCAGCCGGTGGCCGCGCCGACCACCGAGCCCTCGTGCAGGGCCAGCACGAAGCGCAGGTCGTCGGGCAGGTCGGCGAGCAGCGGGATCTCGGTCGAGCCCGGGTTGGCGAACATCGTGGTCAGGCCGTGTTGGCGTAGGACGTCGAACGCGGCATCTCGCACGGTGCGCATGGGCGGGCCCTCCTGTGGCGACTCGGTCTCCTCCACCGTAGAGATTCCTCCCATAGTGCGGAACGGTTGGAGGTAGAATTTCTGCTATGTCGAACGATCCGTACGGTGCCGCCTCCGTCGGCAACGCGCTGCGCACGCTGCTCTACCTGCGTGGGCGCGAGGCCGTGCGGCTCACCGACGTCAGCGACCACCTCGGCATCGCCCGCTCCACCGCCCACCGCCTGCTGTCCACGCTGCGTGCCTACGGCTTCGTGGCGCAGGAGATCGACGGGAAGCGCTACCGGCTCGGGCCCACCCTGCTGGCTCTGGCCCGCGGCGTCGCCGACGAGCGCGCCCTCATCCGCATCGCCCGGCCGCACCTGGAGGCCCTCCGCGACGCCACCGGGGAGACGGCGAACCTGCTGGTGCTGGACGGGGCCGACGCCTTCTTCCTCGACGGCGTCGAGAGCCGGCACACCCTCCGGGTCGGGCCCCGCACCGGCGACCACGTGCCCGCCTACAGCGCTGCCGGCGGCAAAGCCCTGCTCGCCGAACTGCCCGCCGCGACCGTGCGCTCCCACTACCCCGCCGGCCTGATCCCCTTGACTGCCAACACTTTGCCCGACATCGACGCCCTGCTCGCCGACCTCGCCGCCTGCCGCGCGCAGGGCTACGCCCTCAACCTCGACGAGTCCGTCGCCGAGGTCCGCGCCGTCGGCGTCCCCGTCCGTTCCGCCGCCGGCCACCCCGTCGCGGCCGTCACCATCGCCGCCCCCGGCACCCGCTTCGACCCCGCCGACATCGACCGCTTCCTGCCGCCGCTGTTCGAAGCCGCCGCCGCCATCGCCACCGACCTCCGATGACCATTCAGCCCGCCCTTTCCCACATGTGGCAGAAAGAGGGGGCTAGCGGATGCGGAGCTTGCGCATCAGCTTGAGCGAGGAGAGCATGCCGGTCACGTACTTCTCCGGGTCCTGGCCGGGTTTGGCCCCCATGACCTGCTTCTTCAGCACGGCCACGTTCTGGGCGTCGGTGTACTTGAGCAGGCCGGGGTCGCCGTGGCGGACGCCGACGCCAGAGTTCTTGAAGCCGCCGGAGGGCGTGGCCTTGGACGCGAAGGAGGTGGCGAGGATGTCGTTGATGTTGACGTTGCCGGATTCGAGGCGGGCGGCCACCGCACGGGCGGCTTCCACGTTGCGACTCCACACCGAGGCGTTCAGTCCGTAGTCGGTGTCGTTGGCCAGCGCGATGGCCTCGTCGAGCGACCGGTACCTGTGCAGCGCCACCACGGGGCCAAAGGTCTCCGTGACGCCGCACAGCATGTCCGTGGTGACGCCTTCGAGGACGGTGGGCTCGAAGAAGGCCGGCCCGAGGTCGGGGCGGGGCTGGCCGCCGCAGAGCACGGTGGCGCCCTTGGCCACGGCATCGTCCACATGGGACTTGACCCGCCGCATGTGGTCGACGGAGACGAGCGAGCCCATCTCGGGGCCGAACTCGTAGGCGGCGCGCACGTCCAGGCCCTGGGCCCGGGCAACGAAGGCCGCCTTGAATTCGTCGTAGCGGGACTCCGGCAGGTAGATCCGCTCGATGTGCATGCAGATCTGGCCGGTGTTGCCGAAGGCCCCGAACACCGCCCCGGACACGACCTCGGCCATGTCGGCGTCGTCGAGCACGATCATCGGGTTCTTGCCGCCGAGTTCGAGGCAGCAGCCGATGAGGTTCCTGCCGGCCCGCTCGCCGATCACCCGCCCGGTGGCGGTGGAACCGGTGAACATCACGTAGTCGGCGTTGTCGATCAGTGTGGGGCCGACGTCGGGCCCCTCGCCGCAGACGACCTGGAACAGGCCCTTGGGCAGGCCGGCCTCCTCCAGCATCTGCACGCCGTAGAGCGGCGAGAGCGCCGTCTTGTTGTCGGGCTTGAGCACCACGGCATTGCCGGCCATCAACGCCGGCAGCGCGTCGGAAATGCCGGTGGCGAAAGGAAAGTTCCACGGCGCGATGATGCCGACCACGCCCTTGGGCTGGCGGATCTCGGTCGAGGAGGACAGCATCGGCACCGGCCCGCCGCGCCGCACCGGGGCCAGCAACTTGGCCGCCCGCTTGAGGTAGTGGCTCATCACCATCGGCGGATCGCAGGTCTCCTCGATCGCCATCTGCCGGTTCTTGCCGCTCTCCACCTGGATCAGGTCGGCGACCGTGCGGGCGTTGTCGACGAAGATCGTGTGGGCCCGCTTGAACACGGCCAGCCGCTGCTTCACCGGCGTGGCCGCCCAGGCCCGCTGGGCCGCCCGCGCGGCGGCGAAGGCCTGCTCCACGTCGGCCGGGCTGGACTGCGGCAGCTCGACCAGCAGCTCGCCGGTGTAGACCTCGGTCAGCGGCCAGGGTGGGCGGGACGCGCCCTGTACTCGGCCGACCAGTTGCCGCAGGAACGCGTCGGTCGTCGATGCCGGGCGGGTGAGTCCGAGCGGGGTGAGGGTCATGTCCGGCTCCCGAGGACGAGCTGCGCGCCCATCTCGCCGATCATCAGGCAGGGCGCGTTGGTGTTGCCGCCGGTGATCGACGGCATGATCGAGGCGTCGCACACGCGCAGCCCGTCGACGCCGCGGACCTTGAGGTCCGGGCCGACGACCGCCAGCTCGTCGACGCCCATCCGGCAGGTGCCGACGCCGTGGTAGACCGAGGTCGCCCGGTTCAGCATCGCGTCCCGCAGCTCCTGGCCGCGCAGCCGCGCGCCCGGATGGATCTCCGACTTGACCGCGCCCTTGAACGCCGGCGAGGCGAAGATCTGCCGCACCATCTCCGTGCCCTCGGCCAGCACCTCCAGGTCGGCCGGGTCGGCCAGGTACTGGAAGTCGATCAGCGGCGTCGCCGTGGGATCGGCCGAGGCCAGCCGCAGCGTGCCGCGGCTGCGCGGGTAGATCAGCGTCGCCAGCGCCGTGAGCGCTGGGCGCTTGTCGACGTCGTGGCGGATCGGCGCGTCCTGGTTGGGCGAGACGTAGGCCCAGGGCAGCAGGTGCAGCTGGAGGTCGGGGATGCCGTCGGCGTGGGAGGTCTTGAGGAACGCGACCGCCTCGAACACCGAGTTGGCCAGGAAGGAGCTGCCGGGCCGGAACACCTCCTGGACCAGGCCGCGCGCGAAGTACGCCGCCGAGCCCTTGTTGCGGCTGGTCGAGACGTGGAAGGTCAGGGCGTGGAAGAGGTGGTCGTGCAGGTTGTCGCCGACCGGTAAGTCGGCCAGCACGTCGATGCCGTGCTCTCGCAGGTGTTCGGCCGGACCGATCCCGGACAGCATCAGCAACTGGGCCGAGCCGATGAACCCCGCCGACAGGATCACCTCCTTGCCCGCCCGCACCGTGCGCCGCGTGCCGTCCGCGTCGACGACCTCGACGCCCGCCGCCCGGCCGTTCTCGATGAGCACCTTCGTGACCAGGACCTCGGACTGCAACTCCAGGGTCGGGGGCGCGAGGTGGTGGAGGTAGCCGCGGGAGGCGCTGTAGCGCAGGCCGCCGGCCGCGCTCTGCTGCATCCGGCTGACGCCCTCCTGCCGCGCGGCGTTGTAGTCGTCGATGATCTCGCAGCCGATCGCGTCGGCCGTGGCCTCGATGAACTGGAGCGATCCCTCCTGCGGGGTCGTGGACCGGGTGACCTTGATCGGCCCGCCCGCGCCGCGGAAGGCGTTCTCCCCGTCCTCGAAGTCCTCCAGCCGCTTGTAGGCCGCGTTCACGCTGTCCGCGTCCCAGCCCGGGTTGCCCTCCGCCGCCCAGGCGTCGAAGTTGGCCCGGTTGCCCCGCACGTACACCATGCCGTTGACCGAGCTCGAGCCGCCGACCACCTTGCCCCGCGGCACCGGCATGCGCCGATCGAGAACGTGTTTCTGCGGCACGGAGTAGTAGCCCCAGTCCACCAGCCGCTTCAGCTGCGGCACCGCGTGCATCGGACCCACCAGGCCCGGCTTCCTGATCAGCAGCTGCTCGTCGCTCTTGCCCGCCTCGAGCACGATCACGCTGGCCCCGGCCTGGGCCAGCCGGCCCGCGAGCGCGGCCCCCGAGCTGCCCGACCCGACCACCACGTAGTCGGCCTCAACGCCCCGCCGCCCCGCCCGCTTCGCCATCGTCGCTCCTAGCCCCGCCACCAGAAAACTGGAACGTGTTCTAGTTCACGGCCAACCGTATTGGCTCCCCACCCCGATCCGCAACGCCGAACTCCAACCTCACCCCCACCTCAAGATCAAGGGACCATCCCTCTCGTTCAACGTCATGAAGGACCCCATCACAACGTTCAGCGCCCCAGCCGGGGGCCAACGCCGTCGCCCGATGACCTACCCGGCACCGCCACTCCACCCCTTCCAGCGCCTGACCTGCGGCAATGCGTCTATACACTTTGCGTACAGCCGATCGCACGATCCTTCAGGAGGCGCGCCCGGCGCGAAACCCCGGGTCGATCGGGGGCGCGGGGCTGCGGGTGGAGTGGCGGAGTGTGCTGGCGGTGGCGGGCGGCGTGGCGCTGATCGCCCTCGCGGCGCGGTACGGCTACTACCGGTCCGGACCCCGATCCCGACGGCCGATGTGGAGGCCCAGGACAGCCCCGGCCGGCCCGTCAGGTCAGCGCGGTCGACACGGTCGAACTGGGCGCCGACAGCGTCAACCAGATTCAGCACGAGCCCTTCGTCGTGGGCACGGACCGGCAGCAGGACCGGGCCCGGTTGTGGCCCCGACTGGCCCACCTGGGCTGAGGATCGCTGCCCGAATACCTCTTCCTCGCGACCGAGCGTTGCCCGTTTCGCCGAGGGCTGCTCGGCTCGAAGAGCCAGATGGGCCGGATATCACTGCCTTTTCTTACCGGGGTTCACTCTTTCGCCGGATCTGAAGCCCTTTTCCACGGTGCCCGTTCGGAATCGCCTGACCGTGCCTCATCTTCCCCGCACCTCTATGGTGTCAGGCCTGGGAGAAGGGACAACGATGACCTCTGCCACGACATCGACGTCACGGCGCAGTGTCCGGAACTACGGAATCTGGTTCTTCGGCGCGCTCGGCGGCATCCTGTGGGGCTACGACACCGGCGTGATCTCCGGCGCCTTGTTGTACATCGACAAGGACATTCCGCTCAGTCCACTCGAACAGGGGCTGGTCGTGTCCGGCCTGCTGGCCGGTTCGATGCTGGGCGCGGGACTGGCCGGCCGGCTGGCCGACTCCTGGGGCCGGCGCAGAATGATCCTCGGTTCCGGCGCGGTCTTCGTGGTCGGCACGCTCGGGGCCGCGCTGGCCGGCAACGCCCCGTTCCTGGTCGGGTTCCGGTTCATCATGGGCGTCGGCGTGGGTGTCGCGTCGGTCGTGGTCCCGATGTACCTGTCCGAGCTCGCTCCCAAGGAGGTGCGAGGAAAGCTCACTTCGCTGATGCAGTTGCTGGTGACGGTGGGCATCCTGGTCGCCTACATTGTGGACTTCGCGCTGTCGGCCGGCGGCGATTGGCGTTGGATGATCGGCCTCGGGGTGGTTCCCGCGGTGCTGTTGATGTTCGGCATCTACACGCAGCCGGAGAGTCCGCGCTGGCTTGCCGTGCACCACAAGGAAAGCGGCGACGCCGAGAAGGTGCTCGTCGCGCTGCGCGGCGACCGGGAGGCGGCCGTCGCCGAGCTGCGGGAGATCGAGGCCAGCGCCCGCAAGGAGGCCGAGCAGGCCGAGCCGCTGCGGCTGCGCATGCTCACCAGCGGCCGGCTGCGCCCCATCTTCGTCGTCGGCATGCTGCTGGTGTTCTTCCAGAACTTCGTCGGCATCAACACGATCATTTACTACGCGCCGACCCTGCTGACCAACGTCGGTTTCGGGGCGTCCGGGGCGATCCTGGCCAACGTCGGCATCGGCGCGGTCAACATGCTCATGACGCTGCCGGCCATGCGCCTGATCGACGTCGCCGGCCGCCGGCCGCTGCTGCTGTACGGGGCGTTGGGCATGTGCGTGGCCATGATCCTGCTGGCCGTGGTCAACCTCTCCGGCCTGAGCACCGGTCCCCTGCTGCTGGCGCTGACCCTGGTCGGCATCATCGTCTACATCGCCTCGTTCTCCATCTCCTGGGGGCCGGTGCAGTGGGTCGCCCTGCCGGAGCTGTTCCCGCTCAAGGTGCGGGCCGGCGCCGTCGGCGTCTGCGTGGTCTTCAACTGGCTGTTCAACCTGTTGGTGGCGCTGGCCTTCCCGTCACTGCTGGCCACGTTCGGCGCCGGGCTGAACTTCCTGTTCTTCGCGGTCATGACCGGCCTGGCGTTCCTGTTCGTCTCCCGCCTGATGCCCGAGACCAAGGGCCGCAGCCTGGAGGACATCGGCAACGACCTCGTCTACGACAAGTAACACCCCGGCGGGTTACTGGGGTGGGGTGAGGCGGTAGACGGCGCCGGCGGAGTCGTCGCTGATGTAGACGGCGTGGTCGGGGCCGAGGACGGCGGCGACGGGGCGGCCCCAGCGGGAGCCGTCGGTGGCCTGGAAGCCGCCGACGAGGGTCTGCTGCTTGCCGAGTTCCCCGTTGGCCCAAGGGAAGAACGAGACCTCGGGCGCACGTGGCGGCTGGGCGTTCCACGAGCCGTGCACGCCGACGAGCGCGCCGTGGGCGTAGTCGCCGGGCAGACCGCCGTCGACGAACGACAGGCCCAGCGGGGCGGAATGGCCGCCGAGGGCCTGCTCGACCTTGGGCAGGGTGGCGCAGTCGAGGGCCTTGCCGTCGGGATTCATCTGCACGTCCCGGGTGAACGGCACGTTGGACAGATCCTGCTTGCTGCCCTTCGCGCCGGGATTGGTGTCGGGATCCGGGTTACAGTACGGCCAGCCCAGATTGCGGCCGGCGGTGAGCTTGGCCAGCGGTTCAACGGGGTGGTCACGCACGTACTCGGGGATCACCTGCCCTTGCGATGAGCCGGAACCGTCATAGGCGCGGTCGAAGGGGTACGCGATGTTGTCCCGGCTGTTCACGGCGGTCCACACGGCACCGTCGGGGGCGATGGCCAGCCCGGTGCCGTTGCGGACGCCCACGGCGAACGGCTCGGCCTTCCCGCCGCCCGGCGGAACCCGCAGGATCGAGGCGCGCGGCGGGGTCGCCTTGAGGTCGTCGACGGAGACGTTGCCCGTCGATCCGACCGACACGTACACCGAGCCGTCCGGGCCGACGGCGACGCTCTTCAGGGCGTGGGCGTAGGTGCCGCCCAACTCCGGGCTCTTGGCGTCGGGCAGGCCGGTGAGGACGGGCTTCGGGTCGGTCGCTTTGCCGTCGGCGTAGGAGTAGGAGTCGACCCGGTCGCTCTGGGCGACATACAGGGTCGAGCCGACGAAGGTGAGGCCGTGCGGCTGGTTCAAACCCTGGAGCAGCACCGATTGTGACGCCGTGCCGTGGCCGTCCGGCGCCAGCCGCACCACCGTGCCCTTGGCCGGCACCGACACCAGCAGCGCGCCGTCCGGCGTCCACGCCTCCAGCCGCGCCGACTGTACTCGCGCGTACACCGAGATCGTCCAGCCTCGGGGCGCCAGCACCTGCCGCGGCTCGTTCAGCGGTGACGCGTCCAGGCCCGCCGGCACGGTCAGGGACACCGGGACCAGATCGGCCGGTGTGGCGGCCGCGGGCGCCGGGCCCTGCGAACTGCATGCGGAGGCGGCCAGGAGAGTGACCGCGGCCAGTGCGGCGATGCGTCGAATAGTCATGCCGGCCCTTCAACTCGGACGGATCTCCCCGATTCTGCCCCATTTTTCTGTACTTGCCGGTCCATTTTCTCTTCGGCAACCTCGGGAGCAGGCCCGATGAGAGGAAACTCCGATGGATCTACAGCTTCACGGCAAGCGCGCGCTCGTCACCGGGGCCAGTTCCGGCCTGGGCGAGGCGATCGCGACCCGGCTGGCCGCCGAGGGAGCCTCGGTTGTGGTGCACGGCCGTGATCACGCCCGGACGGTCGCGGTGGCCAAGACGATCGACGCCGCGTACGTGCTCGGCGACCTGGGCACCGACCGCGGGGCCGACGAGGTGTACTCCGCGGTTCAGGACGAGCCCGTCGACATCCTGGTCAACAACGTCGGCGCGTACGACATGACCGCCGGCTGGACCACCACCTCGGCGCAGGACTGGGCCGACCTCTACAACGTCAACGTCCTCACCGCCGTGCGCATGATCCAGCGCCTCGTGCCCGGCATGCGGGAGCGCGGGTGGGGGCGCGTGATCCAGATCAGCAGCGTCACCGGCGCCAGCCCCTCCGCGTCCCAGCCCCACTACGCCGCCACCAACGGGGCCCGCAACTCCCTGGTCAAGTCGCTGGCCCGGGAACTGCGGCACTCCGGCGTCACCTCCAACGCCGTCGCCGCCGGCGGCATCCTCACCCCGGCGAGCATCGCTCCCCTGGTCGACCTCGGCCGGCAGCAGGGCTGGGGCCAGGACTGGGAGGAGATCGAGCCCCGCCTGGTCGAAGCCTTGGCGCCCAACGACATCGGCCGCATCGGCCGGCCCGAGGAGTACACCAGCCTGATCGCCTACCTGGCCAGCCCGCTGTCCAGCTACCTGACCGGCGCGGTGATCACGGCCGACGGCGGCTGGCACGCCTGAGCGGTGGCGCGCATCCTCCTACGGTCATGAGGTGTGCAGCTGGTCCCGGGGCCGTGGAGAGCATGCACTTCGAGCAGTCAATCGAGGATCTGCTCGGTGCCGCACCACCACGTGGTACGACCGCCGACGGTGCCCTTGGCCATGGGACCCTGGTCACGGGGGCACAGGGCGCCGGGCCGCCGGAAGGGGATGACCGTGAGGGTGTGGACGCCGCCGTCGGCCAGGGCGGCGGTGACCGCCCCTCGGGTGGCCCGCTGGAGCTTGCCGATCTCACCGGAGGCCAGCTCGTCGACCGGCCGGGCCGGATGCACGCGGGCCCGCCACAGGATCTCGTCGGCCAGCAGGTTGCCGATGCCGGCGATGGCGTGCTGGTCGAGCAGCCGGGCCTTGACCGGGGCGGTGCCGCCGGTCAGGGCGGCCCGGAACGCTGCGGGGGTGATGGTGGCGGCGTCGGGGCCGAGGCGGTCGACCGGCGGGTCGAGCGTGATACGGCCAAGGCGGCGGGGGTCGACCAGCATCATCCGGCCGCCGTCGTCGAAGGTCAGGGCGAACCGCGACCACCGGTAGTCCCCGGCCACCCGGCGGCCCTCCCAGTAGTCGCCGCCGTCGATCTCGCCGCCGTCGGCGTCGGCGATGACGATCTTGCCGGACATGCCGAGGTGGATGCCCAGCACCGGGCCGCCGTCCGAGGTGTCGCACCACAGCGACTTGCCCCGGCGGTGCGCGGCCACCAGCCGCCGGCCCTCAAGGGCGGACCGGATCTCGCCGGGCGGCCGTGGTCGGCACACGTACGAGTCGGTGTCGTCCACGGCCACGATCAGCCGCCCCAGCGCGGCCCGTTCGATCACCGACCGCGCCGACTCGACCTCGGGAAGTTCAGGCACGGCACCCGATCATGCCACCGCGGGTCACGGTCGCAGATACGACGCCCCGTTGACGTCCAGGATGGTCCCCGAGCTCCAGGCCGCCTCGGGCGAGGCCAGGTAGACGACGGCGGCGGCGACTTCCTCGGGGGTGCCGACGCGACCGAAGGGGCTCTGGCGGCGGACGGCGTCGCCCTCGTCGCCGGCGAGTTTGACGGCTTGCCGTTCGGTGGCGACGAAGCCCGGCGCGACGGTGCTGACGGCGATGCCGTGTGGGGCGAGGGCGATCGCCAGGGACTGCCCCATGGCATGCAAGGCCGCCTTGCTCGCACCGTAGGCCGGGTGCTCCGGCTCGCCGCGGAACGCGCCCCGGGAGCCGACGTTGACCACGCTGCCCGGCGCCGAGCGCTCCAGCAGGTGCCGGGCCACGGCCCAGGTGACGTTGGCCGAGCCGAACAGGTTGACCTCGAAGGCCCGCCGCCAAATGCTCACCCAGTCCTCGTAGCCGACCTCGGCGATGGCGTGGCGGGAGTCGGCGGTCGGCGCCAGGGCCGCGTTGTTGACCAGGACGTCCACCGCGCCGAGCCCGTCCACCGCCTCGGCCACGACCCGCGTCGCGGTCGCCGGGTCGGCAAGGTCCCCTTGCACCACCACGTGTCCCTCACCGGACAGTCCGCGCAGGGTCTTCTCGGCGTCGGCAGTGCCATTGCCGTAATGCACGGCGACACGGTCACCCCGCGCGGCGAACGCCTCCGCCACAGCTCGGCCGATGCCCCTCGACGCGCCGGTGACCAGCACGCCCCTCGCCCCGTTGTTCATTCGCACGAGGCTAGTCGCAACGTCATGGTCCGCCCGCTTTCGGCACGGTCACCGCGTTCGCCGAGACAACCTCACACGGTGAAACGCCCCACGGAAGGCGCATCCGTCGGGCCGCTTGGCGCGGATCGATTGACATGAAGGTCCGATCACTCCTACGCTCGCCGCGTTTGAGTACCCGACGCCGGAGGTCAACAACACTGAGGCCACAGGCCATCTCGCCGGGACGGGCGGTGGATGGCGGCAGTCGACGCTGGCCAGCGGTGCTGGATACCTCCGATGTGTAGACCACTTCCGCCGTGGTGGTCGCCGACGCCTCCTGGCGTCGGCGCAGGGCTGGCTGACGCGTGATCGCGGGAGGTCACCATGGCGGTCCCCCGCCCGGCGAGACCATCGGCGCGACCGATGGCGACATCGGCGACCCCGTTTATCGGCGACCCGCTTTCGACGCAGGCACGGCCCTTCGGACAACCTGCGACGAGAGGAAGCCATGCGTAGAAGCTGGGTCGGGCGACTGGTCGCCTACGGGGCCGCGATGCTCGTCGCGGCCGGCCTGGCGGCGGTGCCGTCGACCGCGCACGCCGAACTGGAGAACCCCCGGCAGGACTTCCTGCGGGCCTCCCAGGCCGGCCTGTTCCTGCACTGGGGCGAGCGCACCGCCCCCGCCCACACGGACTGCGCCGCCTGGGAGAACGACGTCACCAAGGGCAGCTGGAGCGCCGACTACTGGGTCAACGAGGCCAAGAAGCTGCACACGCAGTACATCGTGCTGGCGACGTTCCACAGTAGACTCGGCTACGCCCGGCCGTGGCCGTCGGCCATTCCCGGCAGCTGCCACACCAAGCGGGACTTCCTGGGCGAGCTGATCGCCGCCACCAAGAAGGCCGGCATGAAGACCATCCTCTACATGACCAACGACCCGCAGTGGCACAACGAGGGCCTGCCCTCGGGCAAGGACTGGCTGGACTCCAAGGCGTTCTCCTCCTACGCCGGCCACACCGTCGATCTGACCAGCGCCAACGGGTTCGGCGAGTTCAGCTACGACAACTTCTTCGAGGTCATGGACCGCTACCCGGACCTGGGCGGCTTCTGGATCGACAACGACAGCCAGTACTGGCTGGACCACAACCTCTACGAGCAGATCCGCGCCAAGCGGCCGAACTACACGCTCAGCAACAACAACGAAGACACGCCGATCATGGACATGGTCAGCAACGAGCAGAAGACCGGCATGACCCCGTCCTACGACTACCCGCAGGCGGTGTGGACGGCCGCGCCGCGGCTGGTGGAGGCCGACTACAAGCTGCCCGACAGCGGCTCCTGGTGGTACACCGGCACCGACTCCACAGTGGACACTCGGCTCAACGTCGGGCGCTACATCGCCAACTCGGGCTCGTCGATCAAGTCCCTGATGGACGAGACCGCCATGGTCAACGGGAAGTTCCCGAGCCATCAGCTGGACTACAACAACTTCCTCAACGGCTACCTGGACCAGATCTGGGGTTCGATCAACGGCACCGAGGGCGGCGGCTACCTGTACGGCGGCCTGCAACCCGGCTTCTGGAACGACGGCGCGCAGGGCGTCACCACGATCAGCAAGACCGATCCGAACCTCCAGTTCGTCCACGCGATCACCAAGCCGTCGGGCTCGACCCTGAAACTGCGCGACAACGGCTACCGCGTTACCAAGGTGACCAACTTCCGCACCGGCGCGGCCGTCGGCTTCACCCAGGGCAACGGGTATCTGACGCTCACCGGGATCTCCAGCTGGGACCCGTACGACACCGTGTTCCAGGTCAACACCAACGGCCGCACCGGCGTCTACCCGGCGGCCACGTACACCATGAGCGCCACCGCGTCGGCCAGCGGCCACGCCGCCTCGGCCGCGGCCGACGGCGACTACCTCACGTACTGGGACAACAAGAAGACCCTGCCGGTGTCGCTGACCTACGACCTCGGCTCGGCCAAGCGGGTCCAGTACCTCGGCATCAACCAGCGCGAGGACTCGGTCAGCTACGCCCGGTCGAGCACCGAGCAGTCGGCCCGCGTCAAGGGCTACAAGGTGTTCGTGTCCACCAACGGCACCGACTGGGGCAACCCGGTCACCAGCGGCACGATGCCCAGCCACCGGGGTGTGCAGTTCATCGACCTGCCCGCCAGCACGTCCCGCTACGTGAAGCTGGAGATCGACAGCACCTGGGCCGCCTCCAGCGATTCCACCCACTACAAGCTGCTGCGCATCGACGACTCGTGGATCGGCTCCGACTACGTCGGCGCCACCACCCCGCCGCCGGCCGGCAACCGCTACGAGGCCGAGTCCGGCACCTGCCAGGGCACCGTCGACGCCAACCACGCCGGCTACTCCGGCGCCGGCTTCTGCAACACCACCAACACCACCGGCTCCTACGCCGAATGGACCGGTGTGCAGGCCGACACCACCGGCAATGCCACCCTGAAGTTCCACTACGCCAACGGAACCACCACCAACCGCCCCGCCGCGCTGACCGTGAACGGCGTGGCCGCCGGCTCCCTGTCCTTTCCGCCCACCACGAACTGGGACACCTGGGCCGACGCCACCGTCACCGTCCCGGTGACCAGTGGGGCGAACACCGTCCGCCTCACCTCCACCGATGCCGGCGGCACCGCCAACCTCGACTACCTGGAGCTGACCCGGTAACTCCGACGCCCCGGCTGGCCATCCCCGGCCGGGGCCACATCAGTCGAGCCAGCGGCCGGACTGAACGACGTCGAGCAAACCGCAGCTGTCGTCAAGGAGGACGAGGTCGGCCGGGCCGCCTAACCGGAACTGCCCGGTGCCGGGCCGAATCCCCGAGAGGAGCCGGGCCGGGACCGCGGTCGCCAGGGAAAGGGCTTCGCTGAGCGAAAACGAGGTCCGGGCGGCGATGTTGCGGACGCCGTCGAGCAGGGTGGCGGCAGCGCCGGCAAGAAGATCGCTGCCGACCTCGGACAGCCGCTGCGAGGGGTCGAGTTCGACGAGCGAGCCGACGGCGGCGAGTACGCCCAGTCCTGCCTCGCCCGCGAGCGGATCTTCGTCGGGGCGTCCGAGCGCTGGGGCACGCCGACCCTGATGTTCCGCCTGAACTACGCCTGCGAGCAGCGCTACGGCGTGGTGGCGGACATCGCGACCAGGATCGCCGATGGCCGGCCGGTGGACGTGACGATGCCGGCCGTCAATGTGGTGTGGCAGCGGGACGTCAGCGCGTGGGCCCTTCGGGGTATACTTTCAGTTCACACTGAAGTCACAGTGCTTAATGTCATCGGTCCCGAGACCATGCCCGTGCGTCGCATCGCGAAGCAGTCGCCGACGCCCTGCTCAACGACGCCGGCGACTGCTTCGCCCGCTTCGGCTATCCCAGCCTCCCGGCCCGAACCCTGATCGACTGGACGGCACGGTGGGTCGGAGGCGGCGGCCTCCAGCTCGCCAAGGCGACCAAGTTCGGGCAGCGACAGGGGAAGTACTGATGTCCGCACGGGAACGTCTCCTGTCCGGGGTCGCGGTCCCGGCCCATCCGCTGGCACTCGGCCCGGACGGCGACTTCGACGAGACTGCGCAGCGGGCGCTGACCAGGTACCACATCGCTGCCGGGGCCGACGGGCTGGCCGTCGGCGTGCACACCACGCAGTTCGACCTGCACGAGGACGTCGGCCTGTTCAACGACGTCCTGCGGCTGGCCGCCGTGGACGGTCCGCTGTTGATCGCCGGCGTGATCGGCGACATCGACGAGGCCAGCCTCCGCCGCGACATCAGCGCCCTCTGGGACATCGACCAGATGACCCTGCGCCACTACACCACCAACCTCCCTCCCTCGGCGCTGTTCTCCATCGTCCCCACCGCCGCCATGTCCCTCGCCACCGACGACGGCCGTGGCCGCTCGCTCCTCCCCATCTGGCACATCTCCGCCACCCGCCGCCCCTCCTGACCCGCCCGGTCGCGTTTCCCCCTCCCCGGCCGGCGGCCTCCCCTCCCGCCGGCCGGCTCCCCCCTACGCCACGTCACCGCCAACCCCACCCCCACACCGCCCCTGACCTGCGTAAACCCTCAACCCCACCCCCGATTTGGAATCCACCGAGACGATCATGTACTCTCTGTTCTGTCAGCGAGGCTGACAACCCGGTCCGGGTGGCGGAATGGCAGACGCGCTAGCTTGAGGTGCTAGTGCCCGCAAGGGCGTGGGGGTTCAAGTCCCCCCTCGGACACATCCAATACGCACACGGGTGGTTGAGGCTGAATTTCAGCCATGATCACCCGTTTTTCGTGGTTGTAGGTCAACTTCACTCCTAGTTGCCGATAGACCTCAAGTTTGTCCTCAGGCTCAGCCCGCCCAAGGACGGCCAGCAGCCCGCCAAACGCATCGACCAAGGCTCGAATCTCCTCACTGCTCATCCGCCGGCCACCGGCCGCTGGACCGCCGCACGCCGCGAGTTTCGCTTCCAGCACCGCACGTTCGCGCTGCACTTCACGAGTCCAGGTCGCCACCAATGTGGGATCTGCGCCGGCTTCCACCGCCGCCCGGTGCCGGGCCAGCTTGCGATCGCACGCCACAAGCCCGCGACGAATCTCCTCGCGTGCGGGCTCGGCATCAGGCTGGGCTGCCTCCAACGCCGCCAACGACCGGTTCACCCGTTCAGGATCGAACGCCCGCGCCAACCAGCCATCCAGCTCGCCGAGAATCGCATCTTCCCGCACATAGACGGTCAGCGGATGATCGATCTTGTTAGCGATAGCGTACTCATTGGGAAACCGACACCTGTAGTGCGCCATGCCATGATTCCAGTTGCCCTGCATACGTCGCCCACACGTGTCGTGAAACAACAAGCCCTTCAGCGCATACCCGTGCTGCCGTCGGACAGTCACTCGCCCGGTCGATTGCGGACCACGGGACGCCAGACGCAACCGCACCTGCTCGAACACATCCATCCCTATAAGCGCAGCATGAACCGGATGATCTGAGAGAATCCATTTCTCTCGCGGGTTCCATGCCATCTTGGTCTCATGCCCCAAGGCGACATCCTCAACATCGATCAGCAGCTCCTGCTTCCGCTGCTTGTTCCACACCTCATACCCGGTGTACCGAGGATTGGCGAGAATCCCCCGGATCGCCCCCTTCGACCAAGCCACTCCTGACCGATGCAGGTTGCGCGCCCGGTCGTGCAGCGACGGACACGCGATGCTGTCCGCGGTCAGCCGCTGCGCGATCGCGAACATCCCAATCCCCGAGAGGTACTCGCTGAAGATGCGTTGCACCACGGGCCCGGCGATTGGATCCGGCTCCAGTCGGTGGAGCCGTTTTCCCTCGGCCGCCTTGCTCGGGTTGGGGTGCGGGCCGGCGTCGACGAGCCGGTAGCCGTACGGCGGTCTCCCGCCCAGGTAGCGACCCTCGATCTGGGCTTGGGCGGCCATCGCGGTCCGCACCCGAACCTTGATCCTGGTCCGCTCCCCCTTGCTCATCCCGCCGAAGACCGACATCACCATGTCATGCGCCTCGGACTCCGGATCGATCGCACCACCGACCTCCGGCACCCACAGCTGAACCCCATAGTGCTGGAGGACTGGAAGGGTCAGTCCGTACTGGTTGCCGTAGAACGCACGCTGCGGCTCGCCGATCACCACGCCGGTGAACCCGCGGTCAGGGTCCTTCAACGCTTCCAGAAGAAGAGCCGCCTTCGGCCGCCTCTTCCACGGGATCGACCGCGACTGTCCCACGTCGAAGAACTCCGTGACCACCTTGCCATACGGCTCGATCAGGCTCCGCGCCCGGGAAAACTGCCAGTTCCGGGACGCCTCAGGATCCTGCTGGTCCTCGGTCGACACACGACCGTAGAACGCGAAGTTGATTTGAGAACTATCGATCATGCCGCTTCCTTACTGGAGCTACCCATGCCGGTTCGTGGGTCGCGGGCATTGCTCGCGCACGCCATCTTCTGTTGCTGGATCCGACGCAGCAACCGTAGCAACGCTAGCGCACTACTAGGGTTGAGCGCCGGCGGGTCGCTAGGCAAGAACACCTTCACCGGCCGGTCCGACCTGTCTTCAGGCCGGATCCGGCCGTCGAATTCAGTCCGGACCCGGTTCCATTCACCGGTGTCCGATATCACCTTACCCGCTGGCCCATCTCGATCATCTCCAGCACGCATGGGCACGCTCCAACACTCCAAATGAGCCCCATAGCGCTTCTCACCGTTCCCAGCTGTAGCAGAAGTCCGAGTCCGGACCCAGACTCGGGCGCCCGCCAACGACCTGCTCGCCGAGCGGCGCAGCCGAGCCACACACACGAGTCCCGTTCGTGACCTCGTCCGGACAGGCACGCTTGCCAACCACAGGACTCGGTCGAACGGGATTCGTCTGCCGTGCTAGCCACGCGGGTCCCCCGAGAGGTAGGTGCAGTGCGCTCGTACACCCCTGAACTCCGACTCCGGACCGCTCTTTGGACTCGCTGGCCGCGACTCCCTTCCGCCAAGCACGGCTCAACGGCCAGCCGTCCCTTCAGCGACGCCTACCACGGAAGACTCCGGGTAGCCGACCACGTGAGGTCCGCACTGCGCCATCGAGGCTTGGAGAAGACCCCCGCAGAGGAACACCACGTCAAGACCGGTCAGTCGAGCGGGGCGAGACGGGCACGGACAGTATCGCCGTCGAGTTCGATCGCGTACCACTTGCAGTCCACGAACACAGCGGCACAGCAGTTCGGGTCCTCGCCGTCAGCGTCGACAGGCACACTGGCCACGTCAAAGGTGGAGTGGGAGACCATCCACGTGTCGTTCATGCCCGCCTTCTCGGCGGCTTGCATCCATAGGGTGTAGCCGATCACAAAGATCGGCTCGTCCTTCAAACGCTCCGGCAACTCGACCGGGATCGTGGCGGTGATCCCCATGATCATGGCGACGTCCACCGGGGCGAACGACGCGACCAATGGCGGCCGAATCGGATCGGTCAGCGGCACGGAGTCCTGCGGCAACCAGCCTTCGTGGCCAGGGCGGAAAAGATCCTCGGGCTTGGTCATGCAGTTGCTCCACCACACGCCGCGAATCTCGTACACCCACACGCTCTCCGCCTCCGCCGTCGCGAGCGGCGTGAGCGGGTAGCCCGCCTTGGCGAAGATCACGTCGGGCGGATCGTTGTTGTAGGGCATCAGGTCGGTCAGCACCTGCTCGGGGCGAACGCCGAGCCCGGCCAGGACGTGACCGAATAGGCCGTCCGGCGTGCCGTCGTTCTCGTTGAAGTAGCCCGGCGGGGGCTCGAACTCGTTGTCCCATCCGTAGATGGCGGTGTCGCCCTCGAAGATCAGGACGTGTCGCAATCGTGCCACTAGCTCGGTGAAGCCCAGCGGGCGAATAACCTTGTCCGGCATAGGGTTTTCGACGGCGGCGGCGTCACGCGCGGCGCGTTCACGCTCGCGCTGGTGGTACTCGATCTCGGCGAGGGTCGTCCAGTCGTCCGGCACCACCTGGTCGACCTTCGGCCCCGGGACGGTGCTGTCGATGCACGCGCGCCACGACTGCCTACGCACCTCGGCTTGCCACACCAGGTCGGCGGTCGCCTCGGCCTGCTCGGTCAGCCGGAAGCCGGCGGCGGGAAACATCTGCCCGGGAGGACGGTCGTTGTAGTGGACGACTGCTCCGGCACGGGTCGGGTCCACGCCGAGCTCGGCCAGGACGTGGCCGAGCAAGGTCACCGGCTTGCCGTCCAGGAAGTAGGGCGGCAGGGTGGTCGGGAAGTCGGGGCACACCAAGGTTCGGTCGCCGTGGCCATGTTGGACGCGTCGCATCCGGTCGTGCAGCTCGGCGTAGCCCAGCACCCGCATCTGATCGGCCGG